>NZ_JBPUGH010000185.1:0-6000 GCF_051548005.1 Curtobacterium flaccumfaciens
GATCGGCGAGGCCGCGCCCGGCGGGTCCGCGATGGTCGCCGACGGCGACCGCGTCGTCGCGGTCGACAGCGCCGTGCTCACGTTCGCCGACGACGTCTCCGACGACGAGATCGACGCCTACGTGGCGAGCGGGGAACCGCTCGAGGTCGCCGGTGCCTTCACGATCGACGGCCGGGCGGCCGCGTACATCACCCGCATCGACGGCGCTCCCTCGGCCGTGGTCGGACTGTCGCTGCCGGTGCTGCGTTCGATGCTGCTCCGCGGATTCGGCGCGACGTGGCACGACCTCTGGTCGATGTAGACATCCACACTTCTTCGCGCCGGTTCTTTGTGGACGCCGCTCAATTCGGGCCGCGGCAGCACGAATACGCTGACTTACCATGCCCCGTATCAGCAAGGTCCTCATCGCGAACCGCGGCGAGATCGCCGTCCGCATCATCCGCGCGGCCCGCGACGCAGGCAAGGCATCGGTCGCGGTCTACGCCGACCAGGACCGTGACGCCCTCCACGCCCGTCTCGCCGACGAGGCGTACGCGCTGAACGGCACCACGAGCGCCGAGACCTACCTCGTCATCGACAAGATCATCTCCGTCGCCCGACGCTCCGGCGCGGACGCGGTGCACCCGGGGTACGGGTTCCTCGCCGAGAACGCCGACTTCGCCCGTGCCGTCATCGACGCCGGGCTGACCTGGATCGGCCCCTCGCCGGAGTCGATCGAGCGACTCGGCGACAAGGTCTCCGCGCGCCACGTGGCCGAGAAGGTCGGCGCACCGCTCGCGCCGGGGACGATCGAGCCCGTGCAGGACGTGTCCGAGGTCTTCGACTTCGTCGACCAGGTCGGACTCCCCGTCGCGATCAAGGCGGCGTTCGGCGGCGGCGGCCGTGGGCTGAAGGTCGTCCGTGACCGTTCGTCGGTCGAGGAACTGTTCGAGTCGGCGACGCGCGAGGCCATCGCCGCGTTCGGTCGCGGCGAGTGCTTCGTCGAGAAGTACCTCGACAAGCCGCGGCACGTGGAGACCCAGTGCCTGGCGGACGAGCACGGCAACGTCGTCATCGTGTCGACGCGCGACTGCTCGCTGCAGCGCCGGCACCAAAAGCTCGTCGAGGAGGCGCCCGCGCCGTACCTGACCTCCTCGCAGGAAGAGCGGCTGTACGAGTCGTCCAAGGCGATCCTCCGCGAGGTCGGCTACGTCGGCGCCGGCACCTGCGAGTTCCTCATCGGTGCCGACGGCACGGTGTCCTTCCTCGAGGTCAACACCCGCCTGCAGGTCGAACACTGCGTCTCCGAAGAGGTGACCGGCATCGACCTCGTGCGCGAGCAGTTCCGCATCGCCGAGGGCGGCGTGCTCGACTACGACGACCCGGTGGCGCGCGGGCACTCGTTCGAGTTCCGCATCAACGGCGAGGACCCCGGCCGCAACTTCTTCCCCGCGCCGGGCCCGGTGCACGCGTTCAACGCGCCGTCCGGCCCCGGTGTCCGCGTCGACTCCGGTGTCGTGTCCGGCGACGTCGTGTCCGGCTCGTTCGACTCGATGCTCGCGAAGCTGATCGTCACCGGGTCCACCCGTGCCGAGGCGCTCGAGCGCTCGCGTCGCGCCCTCGCCGAGTTCGAGGTCACCGGCCTGCCGACCGTGCTGCCGTTCCACCGCGCGGTCGTGTCGGACCCGGCGTTCGCCACGGACGACGAGACGCCGTTCAGCATCTACACGCAGTGGATCGAGACGGACTTCCAGAACGACATCCCCGCGTGGAGCGGTGCGACCGAGGAGCTGCCCGCTCCCGCGTCGCGCGACACCGTCGTGGTCGAGGTGCAGGGCAAGCGCATCGAGGTCACGATGCCGTCGATCGTCGGCGGTGGCGCTGCCGGTGCCGCTGGTCGTCGTCCCGCCGGCCCGTCCGCTCCCCCGAAGCGTCGGTCGTCCGGCGTGCGAGGCGGACTCGCGTCGTCGGGTTCGGTGACGTCGCCGATGCAGGCCACCGTGGTGAAGGTCGCGGTCGCCGAAGGTGACACCGTGGTGAAGGGCGACCTGCTCGTCGTGCTCGAGGCCATGAAGATGGAGCAGCCCGTGCAGGCCACCCGCGACGGTGTCGTGAAGGCGCTCAACGCCCCCGTCGGCCAGACGATCTCGTCCGGCCACGTGCTGCTCGAGCTCGCGTAGCGCGCGGCGCGCGGCGCGGCTGCCGGAACCAGGTTCCGGACACAGCACCGTGGTTTTCCACGGTGCTGTGTCCGTTTCTCGGTGCGTCACCACGGCGGAGTAGTGCGGACCGCGCGAGCCACGGGCAATCCTGCACGCGCGAAGACACTCGGAGCGGCTCCACCGGGCAAGACGTCACGCCACGTCACCCTTCCCACACCACGGACTTGCGGCAGTGCACGGACGGCGTCCTCGCGGAGCTTCTCGTCGATGACGACGTCCTCCGGTGCACGCTGTCCCCGCAGGGAACGGTCCCGGTACTTGGCGAGTCCGTCGAACTCGATGACGACCCCGTACTCGGGGAACCAGAAGTCGACTCGCGCGACGAGTCGACCGAGGACTCGGAACTCGTGCTGCAGGATCGGCGCGGGGAGCCCGAGATCGTGGGCGACGAGGTGAGTCAGGCTCTCACCGGGTGATTCAGCACGCCCGTCCGCGATCTCGACCAGACGCCGAGCCCGCGCAGCGCCGCGTCGGTTCGTACGCCGGGACAGCTCGACGAGCAGCAGCTCCCGTGTGACGCCACGACTCAGCACAGCTTCGAGCACGACGATGGCGTGGCCGCGGTCGGAGCGGAGCGCGACATCGACGGCGGTCTCGACGAGGTCCGTCGTCTCGATGCCGTCGATCGCGACCGTGCTCACTCGGCGCCTCTGAGCCGGCACCTTGTCGCTGAAGCGCAGCCGCTGCGCTCGGTCTCGTCCGGGGTCGGTGAGCAGCACCCGTTCGGGGAACGGTCCGAACCACGGGAGCCCGTGCATGACCACGGCTGACTCGTGCGAGACGATGAGACCGGACTTCGAGCGGCTGACGACGGCGTCGATCCTGGCGCGGTGACGAGTGGCTTCGGATGCGCTCCGGAACGCAGCGGCCGAGGTCGTGATCCCGTAGCCGACCCGCACACGCTCACCGTTCGAACGTCGTCGTCGGGCGCCTCGGGCCGCGCCCTCGTCGACGGGAACGGAGAAGAGCGGCAGCCGGTCCATCGCCACAGGATCGGTCGGCTTCGGACATCCACGCACCGGAACGGTCCTCGCTGTGGACGTCAGCGCACACGACGAGCGCTGTGCAGGAGCGCCGGACGGCTGTCGGGTCGACTCGGCAGCTGTCGGCCGAGTTGTCGTGCAGCAGGCGCTATCGCACTGCGCAACGGACACAGCACCGCGAAGAAACGCGGTGCTGTGTCCGGAACCTGGTTTCGACGCTACGACACGAGGGGGCGGACCGCCTCGGCGAGGGCGTCGACGAGGGACTGCGCCTCCGCGGGGGTCGCCGCGACCGTGTCGATGTAGACCTTGACCTTCGGCTCGGTACCGCTCGGCCGGACGATCACCCGGGCATCGCCCTCGAGGTCGTACCGCAGGATGTCCGACGGCGGGAACCCGTCGGCCCCGTCCGCGTAGTCGGTCACGGAGCGGACGGCCACCGGGCCGAGCGACGACGGCGGGTCGGACCGGAGCGCTGCCATGATCTCCCCGATGCGCGACAGGTCGTCCACGCGCGTCGCCACCTGTCCGGACGCGAACGCCCCGAACTCGGCGGCGAAGGCCTCGAGGCGGTGGGCGATGGTCTGGCCCGCGGCGGCGAGCGTCGTCGCGAGGTCGAGCAGCGCCAGGGCTGCCGAGATGCCGTCCTTGTCGCGGACGACATCGGGGTCGACCAGGTAGCCGAGCGCTTCCTCGTAGCCGAACACCAGGTCCGGCACGCGCGAGACCCACTTGAACCCGGTCAGGGTGTCGCGGTACCCGAGCCCGTGCCGTTCGGCCACGCGTGCGAGCGCGGGCGAGGACACGATGGACGCGGCGAGCGTGCCACCCCGACCGTCCGCGGACGCCCGGGCAGCGGCCTGCCAGCCCAGGAGCCAGCCGACCTCGTTGCCCGAGAGCCGTCGGAAGGAACCGGCCCCGTCGGGGATCGCGAGCGCGAGCCGGTCGGCGTCGGGGTCGTTGGCGATGACGAGGTCGGCGCCCGCTGCGACCCCGCGTGCGACCGCGAGGTCCATCGCGCCCGGCTCCTCCGGGTTCGGGAACGACACGGTCGGGAACGCACCGTCCGGCTCGATCTGCTCGGGCACGGTGTCCGGGACGGCGTACCCGGCGCGCTCGAAGACGGCCCGCGCGGTCTCCCACCCGACGCCGTGCATCGCCGTGTAGACGACCTTCGGCTGCGCATCGACGCCGAGCGCCGGCGCGGGCACGGTCGCGGCGGTGGTGCCGACGTAGGCGTCGAGCAGCTCCGGGCCCGCGACGGTGTAGTCGGTCGCCCGGGGCAGGTCGACGATCGACCCCGCGGCGACCACGTCGATCGCGTCGGCGATGGTGGCGTCGACCGGCGGGACGATCTGCGACCCCTTGTCGGCCTCGCCGAGGTACACCTTGTACCCGTTGTCCCGCGGCGGGTTGTGGCTCGCCGTGACCATCACACCCGCGCCGACCCCGAGGTGCCGGACGGCGAACGCCAGCACGGGGGTGGGCAGCGCGGACGGCAGCAGCGTGACGTCGAGCCCGAGGCCGCGCATGACCTCGGCGGAGTCACGGGCGAAGACGTCGGAGTTGACGCGCCCGTCGTACCCGATCACGACGCTGCGCGATCGGCCGGAGTCGATCAGGAAGCGAGCCAGACCGGCGGCTGCCTGCGTCACGACGACGCGGTTCATGCGCAGGGGGCCGTACCCGAGCTCGGCGCGGAGCCCCGCGGTGCCGAACGCCAGGCAACCGGCGAAGCGGGCGTGGAGTTCCCGGACGGCTGGGCCGTCCCCGGTCGCAGCGGCCGCGACGGCAGCGTCGAGCTCGGTGCGGGTCTCGTCGTCCGGGTCCTGGGCGGACCAGGCGCGAGCGGTGGCGAGGACCCGGTCGAGATCGAGCTTCACCGCACCGTCGCCGGTCACAGCGCCGCCACCACGCGGGCGAGCAGGTCGGCGATGCGCGGCTCGGCTTCGCGACCGGCCTCGAGCACCTCGGCGTGCGACAGCGGCGTCTTCTGGATGCCCGCGGCGAGGTTCGTGATGAGGGAGAAGCCGAGGACCTCCATGCCGGCCTGCCGCGCGGCGATGGCCTCGAGCGCGGTGGACATGCCGACGATGTGCCCGCCGATGACCTTCGCCATCTGCACCTCGGCCGGGGTCTCGTAGTGCGGGCCGCGGAACTGCGTGTAGACGCCTTCGTCCAGCGACGGGTCCACGGAGCGGGCGACCTCTCGCAGTCGCGACGAGTACAGGTCGGTGAGGTCGACGAACGTCGCACCCTCGAGCGGGCTGTCCGCGGTCAGGTTGATGTGGTCGCTGATCAGCACGGGGGTGCCGGGCGCCCAGTGCTCCTTGATGCCGCCTGCGCCGTTCGTGAGGACCATCGTGGTGGCTCCGGTCGCCGCAGCGGTACGGACGCTGTGGACGACACGGCGGACGCCGTGGCCCTCGTAGTAGTGCGTCCGGGCGCCGATCACGAGCGCGTGGCGGCCGTCCGGCAGGGCGATCGACCGCACCGTACCGGAGTGCCCGGGGACGGCCGAGGCGCTGAAGCCCGGGACCTCGGACGCGGGGATCTCGGAGACGGTCTCACCGATGATGTCGGCGGCCTTGCCCCATCCGGATCCGAGGGTCAGGGCGATGTCGTGCCGGTCGATCCCCGACTTCGACGCGATGACGTCGGCGGCGGCGCGTGCGACCTCGAAGGGGTCGGCGGCGGGGTCGTTCAGCGGGTTGTCCGTGCTCATGCACCGATCCTAGGGCGCGCCGACGGCACGCCCGCAGCGCACACGCGCGACCGCCCGCAGCGCACACGCGCGACCGCACGCAGCGCACACG
>NZ_JBPUGH010000186.1:0-5994 GCF_051548005.1 Curtobacterium flaccumfaciens
CCTCCCTGGGACGGTCGTGCCGCGGTCAGAGCAGTGCGGTCAGTGCGGTGCGGTCAGTGCGGAAGCGCTCAGTGCGTGGACGGCTCCTGCTCGACCTCGCGGCGGTCGTCCTCCGACCACAGCGTGTGGAACGTGCCGTCCTTGTCGATGCGCTGGTAGGTGTGGGCGCCGAAGAAGTCGCGCTGTCCCTGGATGAGCGCCGCCGGGAGCCGGTCGGACGCGAGCGAGTCGAAGTACGCCAGGGCGGACGAGAACCCCGGCGCCGGGATGCCCGACGCTGCCGCGATCCCGACGATCCGCCGCCAGGCCGCTTCGCCCTCGGCGACGGCGTCCGCGAAGTACGGGTCGACCAGCAGGCTCTCGAGCGAGGGGTTCTTGTCGTACGCCTCGACGATGCGGTTCAGGAACTGCGCCCGGATGATGCAACCGCCGCGCCAGATCTTCGCGACGTTGCCGAGGTCGATGTCCCAGTCGTACTCCTTCGCCCCGGCGATGATGAGGTCGAAGCCCTGCGCGTACGCGACGACCTTCGAGGCGTAGAGGGCAGCGCGGACGTCATCGGCGAAGGTGTCCGGCACCTCCGCGATCGAGGGGCGACTCTTCACCGACTGCTGCACGGCGGCGCGCTGCGTCGGCTTCGAGGAGACCGCACGGGCGAAGACCGCCTCGCCGATGCCTGACACCGGGATGCCGAGCCCGACCGCGTTCTGCACGGTCCAGACTCCGGTGCCCTTCGAGCCGGCCTCGTCGCGGATCACGTCCACGAGCGGCTTGCCGGTGTCGGCGTCCTGCTGCTTGAGGACCTCGCCGGTGATCTCGATGAGGTACGACTCGAGGTCGCCCCCGTTCCACTCGTCGAAGATCTGCACGAGCTGCTCGACCGAGTACCCGCCGACGCGGCGGAGCAGGTCGTACGACTCGGCGATGAGCTGCATGTCGGCGTACTCGATGCCGTTGTGCACCATCTTCACGAAGTGGCCGGCGCCGTCGGTGCCGATGTGGGTCACGCACGGCTCGCCCTCGGCGACCGCGGCGATCGACTTGAGGATCGGCCCGAGGGTCTCCCAGGCCTCCTTCGAGCCACCGGGCATGATCGACGGCCCCTTGAGCGCACCCTCTTCGCCGCCGGAGATGCCGGTGCCGACGAAGTTCAGGCCCTTCTCCCGGAGGTCGTGCTCGCGGCGGATGGTGTCGTGGAAGTTCGCGTTGCCGCCGTCGACGATGATGTCGCCTTCCTCGAACCGCTCGGCGAGCTGCTCGATCACCGCGTCGGTGCCCTTGCCCGCCTGCACCATGATGATCGCGGTGCGCGGCTTCGACAGCGACGCGACGAACCCGTCGATGTCCTCCGACGCGATGAACCCGGCGTCGCCGTGCTCCTGCAGCAGTTCCTCGGTGCGGGCGTACGTGCGGTTGTAGACCGCGACCGTGTTGCCTTCTCGCGATGCGAGGTTCCGTGCGAGGTTCGAACCCATCACGGCGAGCCCGATCACGCCGATGTTCGCCTGTCCGTCGTTGTCTGCCACGAGGTCTCCTTCGTCCTGTCGTACCGGCCACCAACCTACGGCGCGCGCCCTGGATCCGGATGGGTGTTACGGCAACGTGGGGAGAACGTTCATCGCCGTCAATACTGTGGAGGGATGACCGACACCGCAGTCCTCCCGCCCGTCCTCGTCATGGGGGTGTCCGGGTCGGGCAAGTCCACGATCGGAGCCGCGGTCGCAGCAGCGCTCGCGGACCGCGGCGAACCGGCCGAGTTCGTCGACGCCGACGACCTGCACCCCGCCGCGAACAAGGAGAAGATGCGCGCCGGCATCCCGCTCACCGACGAGGACCGCTGGCCCTGGCTGGACGCGTGCGCGGACCGCATCGCGTCCATCGAAGCCTCCGGGCACCGCGCGGTGATGGCGAACTCCGCACTCAAGCGCGCGTACCGCGACCGTCTGCGGGCATCCGCGCCCGGGCTCGTCATCGCGTTCCTCGACGGCTCGCGCGAACTCATCGCCGAGCGGCAGTCGCACCGGCACCACGAGTACATGCCGTCCTCGCTGCTCGACTCCCAGTTCGCGACGCTCGAACGACCGCAGCCCGACGAGGCCGCCCTCGCCGTTTCGATCGACGGATCCGTCGACGACACGGTGCGGACGATCCTCGCGGGCCTCGCGGTCACTTCCGGCTGAGTTCCGACAGCCGTGCCCGGTACTCCTCGGCACTGATGTCGCCCCGCGCGAACCGGTCGGCGAGGACCGCCCGCGCATCCGACACCGCGCGCCACGACCCGCGTCGGAACACCCCGAACACGAGGAACACGACGAGGAACGCGAGGAAGAAGAAGGCCGGGAAGACGAAGAACGGGAACCCGCCGCCGTGCCAGTACGGCCCGGCAGTGGCGGCTGCGGTGGTGAGTGCGGTGGTGATCATGGCTGCTCCTGTGTGGTCGGTTCGGTCCGCCGGGTCGGCGACGGTTCCAGCGTCCGGCCTGGAGGCCCGCCACGCGTCCGCCTCCCAGGCCCACTTCCGCCTGCTCCCGCGGTCGTAGGACGAGCACTCCTGCACGACGAGGTACTCCAGCGGGAGTAGTCCACAGGTCGTGCCCCCGCCCGATGCCACGGTTCCGCGCCGACCATAGGCTCGACGCATGACCCAGACCGTCACCAGGGGAGAGCCCCGACCAGACCGCCGCGCACGCTTCGCGCGGGTCGGTCGGGTCCTGCCCGTGGCGTTCCTGCAGATCGTCGGCACGGTCGTCGCGTCCGGCTGGAGCGGCGGCGGGCGCGGTGGGCCCCCGTGGTTCGCGCACGGGCTGGCCACGCCTGCCGAACCGGTCGTCCTCGGTCCGTCCGCGCTCGCGTTGCTGATCGCCGGGGTCGTCGTGCTGCCGTTCCGCTGGTGGCGCCCGCGCGGTGTGCTCTGGGTCGTCCTGGTGGCCACACTCGGGTACGCGGCACTGGTGAGCCCGCGCGGCCCCTTCGTCGCGGCACTGACGATGGCCGTCGCGAACGCGTGGTTCCGCGGCCGGCGGGTCGAGGTCGTCGTCGCCTCGGCGCTCGCGGTCGCCTGGCTGCCCACGGCCGACGCCGTCCTCGGCCGGGCATCCGCCGTCGACCTCGCGGCAGTGCTGCTCGCGGTGGCCTGGGCGGTCGTCACGATCGTCGTGACCGAGCTCGTCCGCGTCCGGGTCGAACGCGCGGGGGAACGTCGCCGTGCCCGAGCCGATGCCGAGCGGCGGCGAGCGGGGGAGGAACGCGTCCGGATCGCGCGGGAGCTGCACGACTCGGTCGCGCACAGCATGTCGTTGATCAACCTGCAAGCCGGGGTCGCGCTGCACCTCGGTGCCGACCTGCCGGAGTCGACCCAGCAGGCCCTCGGGAACATCCGCGACACCAGCCGCGAAGCCCTGGTCGAGCTGCGGACCATCCTCGGCGTGCTGCGGAGTGTCGACGGCGAGCCCGGCTCCGAGCGGAACCCCGCGCCGGGGCTCGACCGCCTCCCGGACCTCGTCGAGCGCGCGCGGGCGGCGGGCATCGCGGTCGACGCCGACGTCACCGGGGACCTCGCCGACATCGACGCCGCCGTGGACCGGAGTGCGTTCCGCATCGTGCAGGAAGCCCTCACGAACGTCATGAAGCACGCTCCCGTGAACCGCGCCGCCATCACGGTGGCGATCGGCCTCGAGACGGTCGACGTTGCGGTCACCGACCACCCGGTGGGCGCGGGGCCCACAGCTGCCCCGCGGACCGCCCCGATGGGCGACTCCGGCAACGGACTCATCGGCATGCGGGAGCGTGCGACCGCGGTCGGCGGAACGCTCCGCGCCGGACCGAGACCGGACGGCGGGTGGTCGGTCGAGGCCCGCCTGCCGACCACGACCGCACGATAGGAGACCCCCGTTGCCGACTGATCCGCTCCGCGTCGCACTCGTCGACGACCAGGTCCTCGTCCGTGCCGGGCTCCGTGCGCTCGTCGACGCCGAACCCGGCATGACCGTCGTGGGCGAGGCCGGCGACGGGGACGAGGCCCTCGTGCTCGTCCGTCGGGAGCGACCGGACGTTGTGCTGATGGACATCCGGATGCCGGGGACGGACGGTCTGGCTGCCACCCGTCGGATCTCGGCCGACCCCGACCTCACCGGCGTGCACGTCGTGGTGCTGACCACCTTCGAGGAGGACGACTACGTGTTCGAGGCGATCCGCGGCGGAGCGTCCGGGTTCCTCGTCAAGGACACCGAGCCCGCCGAGCTCCTCCGCGCCGTGCGGACGGTCGCGGCGGGGGAGTCCCTGCTCTCACCACGCGCGACCCGCTCCCTCGTCGAGGCGTACGCGACGCACGCGAAGCCGGCCTCGCTGTCGCCGGAGCTCGACGTCCTGACGGTCCGGGAGCGCGAGGTGATGCGATTCGTCGCCGCAGGGCTGTCGAACACGGAGATCGCCGAGCGCCTCTTCGTGAGTCCGATGACCACGAAGACGCACGTCTCCCGGGCGATGATCAAGCTCGGGGCCCGCGACCGTGCACAGCTCGTGGTGTTCGCCTACGAGACCGGGCTCGTCACACCCGGCTGGACGCCGTGACGGACCGCGCGGCGACGTCGGGTCAGAGTTCGTCGGCTCCGAGCTCGTCGGGTCAGAGCTCGTCGGGTCAGAGCTTGAACGTCGCCCTCGGGATGTCCGAGACGATCCGGTGCGCCGTCCGCACCGCGTCCTCCTCGGACAGCTGGTGCGTGACGACGAGCGATGCCAGGTAGGCGGCGTCGGTCCGTCGTGCCATGTCGTGCCGCGCCGGGATCGAGCAGTACGCGCGGGTGTCGTCGATGAACCCGGAGGTCTTCGTGAACGACGCCGAGTCCGTGACCGCAGCCCGGTACCGGCCGATCGCGGCCGGGGTGTCGATGAACCACCACGGCGCCCCGGCGTACACCGCGGGGTAGAAGCCGGCGAGCGGCCCGATCTCGCGCGAGAACACCGTCTCGTCCACGGTGAAGAGCACGAGGTGGAAGCCGGGCGCCGTGCCGAAGTCGTTCAGGAGCGGGCGCAGCGGCTCGGTGAAGGACCCGACCGCGGGGAGGTCGTGCCCGGTGTCCGGCCCGAAGCGGTCGAGCGTCGGCTGGTGGTGGTTCCGCAGCACGCCCGGGTGCAGCTGCATGACGAGGCCGTCGTCGACGCTCATCTCCGCCCAGCGGTAGAGCATGTCGTGCCGGTAGGCGGTGGCCTCGGCCGCGGTGACGGCGTCCGGTCCGCGCATCGCAGCGGCGTGGATGCGCTCACGCTCAGCAGCGGGCAGCGGTGCGGACCCGGCGTCGAGCACGCCGGTGTCGGTGGCCGTCGCACCGTGCTCGATGAAGTACTGCCGCCGTGCGCGCAGCGCGCCGAGCAGGCCGTCGTGGGTGCCCGTGTCGATGCCCGCGGCCTCTCCGGTCGACGTCACCACGTGCCTCCAGTCCGACCGCGACGGGTCGAACACGGCGTCCGCGCGGAAGGTGGGGAGCACCCGGCCGGTGAAGGTGGGGTCCGACGCGAGCCGCGCGTGCGCGGCGAGGTCGGCGTCCGGTGCGTCGGTGGTGGCGAGGACCTCGATGCCGAAGGCGTCGAAGAGTGCACGTGGTCGGAACTCGGGGGAGCGGAGCAGCGCGGCGAGGTGGTCGTACTGCTCGTCGGCGTTCGCGGCGGACGGGGCCGAGCGCAGGCCGAAGACGTCGTGGAGCTCGGTCTCGAACCAGTACCGGACGGGGGTGCCGAGGAAGTCGTCCCAGTGCGTGGCGAGGTGTCGCCAGACCTCCCGGCCCTCGACCGGTGCGGAGGCATCCCGGCCGAGCTGGTCGAGCGGGACCCCGTTCGCGTGCAGGAGCCGCAGGACGTAGTGGTCCGGCGTGATGAGGAGTGCCGCAGGGTCGGGGAACGGCTCGTCGTCCGCGATGAGTGCGGCGTCGACGTGGCCGTGCGGAGAGATGATCGGTGCGTCGGCCACCGCCTCGTACACCGTCCGGGCGATGTCCCGCGC
>NZ_JBPUGH010000187.1:0-5839 GCF_051548005.1 Curtobacterium flaccumfaciens
GTGCGGGCCCGCACCGCGCCTCCCGTCCGTCTCGTGGTCACGACCGTCGGGAGCGACCTGCCAGGCGTTCCCATGGCAGGTCCGAACACTGCGGTTACCCTTTCCGGGTGAGCGATGCACCCGACGAGACGACCCGCCGCGCCCGTCGCGGCTCCGTGCCGCCCCGCCACGGGCGGCAGAAGCGCCGCCTGAGCGCCGTGTTCCCGGCGATCGCGGGTGTGCTCACCATGGCCGTCGCCCTCAGCGGCGCGTACGCGTTCTACTCGTACGACCAGCTCTCGAGCAGCGTCACGATCGTCAACGCGATCACCGGCAAGAAGGACACCAAGAACGACGTCGACGGGGAGGCGCAGAACATCCTGCTCGTCGGCGACGACCACCGGCCGGACAACGCGACCCCCGAACAGATGGCGGAGCTCAGCACCGAGGACGACGGCGGTGCGACCAACACGGACACGATGATCGTCCTCCACATCAACGCCGACGGGTCGCAGGCGACGATGATCTCCTTCCCCCGGGACTCGTACGTCGACATCCCCGGCGTCGGCAAGGGCAAGCTCAACAGCGCCTTCTACTTCGGCACGCTCAACGGCGGCGGCGACACCGGCGGGGCGAAGCTGCTCATCAAGACGATCGAGGGCCTCAGCGGACTCCAGATCGACCACTACGTCCGGGTCTCGCTGCTCGGCTTCTACCAGGTGGTCAAGGAACTCGGTCCGGTCGACGTCTGTCTCAACAACGCCGTCAACGACCCGTACTCCGGCGTGGACCTGCCCAAGGGGAAGTCCACGCTCGACGCCAAGCAGGCGCTGTCGTTCGTGCGCCAGCGGCACGGGCTGCCGAACGGCGACCTCGACCGCAACGTGCGCCAGCAGTACTTCCTCTCGCAGGAGGCCCGCAAGGTCACGTCCGCCGGCACGCTCCTCAACCCGGTGAAGATGGGCAACATCCTCAAGGCGGTCGGCGGGTCGATCCAGACCGACACCGACCTCCTCTCCCTGGCGTCCCAGATGCGCAACCTGCGGCCGGCGAACATCCAGTCGGCGACGATCCCGACGCTCGGCACGCCGACGATCTCCGTGAACGGATCCGCGCTGTCGATCGTCCAGGTGGACGAGGTCGGTCTGCCCGCCTTCGTCCAGGGCCTCGTCGGACAGCCTGAGGCCTACACCGCGGCCACGAGCGCACAGCCGGCGAGCACGACGGTCACCGTGCTGAACGGCAGCGGGGTCACCGGCGCCGCAGCGGCTGCGACGCAGAACCTCACCGCGCGCGGCTTCCAGGTCGGGGCCCCGGGGTCCTCGGAGACCACGAAGGCCACGCAGGTCCAGTACCCGGCGGGCATGGAGTCGCAGGCGAAGGCCGTCGCGGCCGTCACTCCGGGGGCCGTCGCCGTCCGCACGAACGACGTCACGGGGGTGACGCTCGTGCTCGGCTCCGACGGCAAGACCGTCTCCGTTCCGTCGCAGCCCGGGTCGTCTGCCTCGACGCCGGCCGCCGGTGGTCCGGGTTCGTCCGGTGGGTCGTCGTCGGGCGGCTCGTCGTCGAGTGGGTCGTCGGCGAAGCCGAGCAGCGAGCCCTCGCCGAAGTCGACCGATGTGCACAACTACGGCAAGGCGAACGTCTGCATCAACTGACGCAGGGCGGCGGTGTCACGACCGGACCGCATGCTGTCGGATCGCCGCGATCGCGGTGTCCAGGCCGACCACCAGCGGGCGCACGTCGCGGTGGACCTGCGCCAGCAGCAGGCCACCCTGCAGTGCCACCATCACCCCGGTTGCCAACTCCGCGGGATCAGCGTGCGGGCTGATGGTGCCGCGCTCCTGCATCGCAGTGATCCCCCGACGGAAGCCGTCCTCCCACCGGGTGAAGCCCGCTGCAACCAGCGTGCGAGCCGCGCTGTCACGCTCGGCGACCTCGATGCCGAGTGAGCCGAGCGGACAGCCGCCCACGCAACCTCCCGCTCGGGCGCCGTCCACCATGCGGTCCCGCCAGCGCGTCCAGGCCTCCCAGGTGGAGAGGTCGGCGTAGTCGTCGCCTTGGTGCGCCAGCACCGTGTCCGACTGCCGGTCGATGACGTCGTGGACGAGTGCGTTCTTGTCCTCGAAGTAGTGGTAGAGCTGCGACCGTCCGACACCGGCGGTCGCCCCGATGTCGTCGAGGGTCGTCCCGGCGACGCCGCGGGTCAGCATGAGCTCGGCCGCGGCGTCGACGATCCGGGACCTCGTCCGCAGCCCCTTGGCGGTGCGGCGGCGAACGGTACCGGTGCCGCTGACGGTGGAGGGCATGCTGCCGAGTGTACTTGAGAGTACATTTTGCAGCATGCAAAATACCGAATATGAACGACGAACTCCTCGCCAAGCGCTCGGAAGAGCGCGACCTCATGCTCGCCGTGGCGGCCGGTGACCGCCGGGCGTTCACGGCACTGCACCACCGCTTCCGTCCGCTCGTCGAGCGGTACGTGCGGCACCAGCTGAACGATCCGAGCCAGGCCGAGGAGGTCGTGCAGGACGTCTTCCTCGAGATCTGGCTGATCGCCGACCGCTACGACCCCCGGCACTCGGTGATCGCCTGGGTCCGGACGATCGCCCAGCGCCGTGCCATCGACCGCGTGCGGAAGAGCCGTGCGGACCGGGATCGCGACCTCCGCATCGGTGCTCGCGACCACGAGGTCGTCGACCACTCCGCCGCCGACCGGGCCGAGAGCGTCCTCGACCGCGCGGCGCTGCGGCGCGGCATCGCGGAACTCCCCCCGAGGCAGCGCGAGGCCGTCGTCCTCCGACACCTCGTGGGGTTGTCCGGTCCGGAGCTCGCCACCGACCTCGGCGTCCCGGTCGGGACCGCCAAGACCCGAGCGCGCGACGGCGTCATCGCGCTGCGGCGGGTCATGGTCCCGGAGTCAGCGTGATCGGTAGGTTCGACGGGTGAGCAGCGCCGAGCGTCCGATCACCCTGATGACCTACAACGTCAAGAACCCCGACCCCGCACACGACTGGCCCGCACGGCTGCCGGTCCTGCTGGAGATCGTGCGTCGCCACGATCCCGACGTGCTGTGCGTCCAGGAGGCGTTCGA
Organism: Curtobacterium flaccumfaciens; assembly: GCF_051548005.1. GTDB lineage: Bacteria > Actinomycetota > Actinomycetes > Actinomycetales > Microbacteriaceae > Curtobacterium. Next base: position 3,074 of record NZ_JBPUGH010000187.1, read on the forward strand.
CCACCAGATGGACGACCTCCGGGCTGGGCTGCCGGACCACCGCGACGTCGGTCAGGGGCGCGAGGGCGGCACCGCGGGAGAGCACGCCGCGGTGTTCTTCCGACGCGATCGGCTCCGTCCCGTGGAGCACGGCTCGTTCTGGCTGTCGGACACCCCCGACGAGCCAGCGTCCAACACGTGGGGCAGCGTCTTCCCCCGGATCGTGAACCACGCGCGGTTCGTGGACGTCGACGGCGAGGCGTTCACACTCGTCACGACCCACCTCGACCACGAGGAGGGGCCGCACGGCGACGAGGTCCGGGCGAAGAGCGCCGCGCTGATCGTGGAGCGCACGGCCGCGGTCGACGGGCCGGTCGTCGTCGCGGGGGACTGCAACGAGCCCGCCGGCGTCGGTCGGGCGTCCGCGGTGTTCGTCGGGGCGGGGTTCACCGACGCATGGGAGGTCGCCGGAGACCCGGAGGACCGCACGGCGACCTTCAACGACTGGCAGCCCCCGGTGGCCTCCGGGGAGCGCATCGACTGGGTGTACACGCGGGGCGTGCAGGCCGTCGAGCGGGTCGTGATCGACCACGACGGGCCGGAGGCCTGGTTCGCGAGCGACCACTTCCCGGTCGTCGCGACGATCCGCGTGTGAGGGTCAGCAGCCGCTCGTCGCGTTGACCGGCATCGGCGAACCGAGCACGGTCACGGTGGTGTCGTCGGTCAGGGCGGAGACGCCGTTCCGTCCGGAGTCCTCGGACCCCGTGTCGCTCGACCCGCTGTCGTCGGCGTCGGCGTCGGTGCGGTCGGTGCGGTCGTCGCTCCCGGCCGGCGTGGCGCCTGCACGGCGGTCGTCACTCGACCGGGTGTCCGTGCTGCCGGTGTCCGTGCTCGGGTCGGTGTCGTCCCACCCGCGCTGCAGGAGCACCTGCCAGGCAGACGGGTCGTCCGAGTCGTGCGAGCCGAAGGACATGCGGTCGTCCGGTGCCGTCCGCTCGATGCGTCGACCGATGTCGTCGCCGACCTGGACGCCGTGCGGACCGGACAGCTCGACCATCGACCCCGTGCGGGACCGGACCTCGTCGCGGAGCACACGGATCTCGACGGCGTTGCCGAGCTCCGCCGGGGTGGTCAGTGCGGCGACGCGGATCGCTCCGCCCCACGTGTAGGTCGTGCCGGCCGGGAAGCACGCCCCGCCGTCACCCTCGGCGGTCTGGGTCCGCGACGGCGTGCCGAGGAGTCGGTTGAGCACGGTGACGGTCGTCCGCGCGTCGCGCATCGACACGTCGACCACCGTGCGGTCGTCGCGCTCGAAGACGAGCGACTCGGCGCGCAGCTCGATCGCGTCGACGCGCTTGAGCTTGCCGTTCGACACCGACGGCGTCGACGTCGACGTCTGCGTGGGCTCCGCCGCCCCGGCCGGTGCGCCGGCCGCGAGCGCGGTCGCCGAAGCGGCCAGCACGGCGACGCCGAGCGCGAGGGAGTGGCGGAAGGTCACCAGTCGACCGTACGGCTTCGCGCCTCGGTGGACGACGGGTGTTACCGAATCGGTTCCGGGCCGTCACCTCACCGTGACATTCGCCGACACCCGTCGGGCGGCCGGCGCGGCGGCGAGCATCCGCCAGCGTGAGCACGGTCGGGGGACAGCGGCCTGGGCGTCGAGGGTGCGGAGCGTGCGTACCGTACGGCCCATGACGGACCAGTACACGATGCAGGACCCGACCGCGATGTACGCGGACAAGAAGCCCGACGAGCAGTACCTCCCCGGCGCCGGCACCGACGAGGAGATGGCGCAGAACGTGCCGGCTGACCACGGCGAGGACACCTACCGCGGTTCCGGTCGCCTCGAGGGCCGCAAGGCGCTCGTCACCGGCGGGGACTCCGGCATCGGTGCCGCCGTCGCGATCGCCTACGCCCGCGAGGGTGCCGACGTCGCGATCTCCTACCTGCCCGAGGAGGAAGAGGACGCGCAGCGCATCATCGGACTCATCGAGGCTGCCGGGCGCACGGCCGTGGCGCTCCCCGGGGACATCACGTCCAAGGAGTGGTGCGAGGAACTCGTGGCGAAGGCGGTGGAGGGCCTCGGCGGGCTCGACATCGTCGTGAACAACGCCGGCAAGCAGCAGAACGTCGACTCGATCACGGACATCGAGGACGAGGAGTTCGACGAGACCTTCAAGACCAACGTCTACGCGACCTTCCGCATCACGAAGGCGGCCGTACCGCACCTCGCCCCCGGCTCGACGATCATCAACACCACGTCGATCCAGGCCTACGCGCCGTCCCCGCACCTCGTGCACTACGCGGCGACGAAGGCGACCGTGAACAACCTCGCGAAGGGCCTCGCCGCGCAGCTCGCGCCGAAGGGCATCCGCGTGAACGCCGTCGCGCCGGGTCCGATCTGGACCCCGCTGCAGCCGGCCGGCGGGCAGAAGCCCGAGGACCTCCCGAGCGCGGGGGAGCAGACCTACCTCGGCCGCTGGGGTCAGCCGGCCGAGCTCGCCCCGGCGTACGTGTTCCTCGCCAGCGGCGAGTCGTCGTACGTCGTGGGGGAGACGCTCCACGTCGACGGCGGGATGCCGACGCCGTAACGGCGACCGACACGACGGACGGGAGGCGCGGTGCCCGCGGGCACCGCGCCCCCCGTCCCGGCCCGGGGCGCGCCCGCAGGGCCCCGCCCGCCGCCTCCGCACCCAGGCTCTTATACACATAACCGCGCCCCCGAGACCAGCCGCGGGAGCGCGGGTGCGGGGGGGGGGGTGGAAAGGGGGGGGGGGGGGGGGGGGG
>NZ_JBPUGH010000188.1:0-5825 GCF_051548005.1 Curtobacterium flaccumfaciens
ACGCCGTGCGCTCCGGCGACGTCCCCGAGGCCGACATCGACCGCAAGGTCCGTCGCATCCTGACCCTGGCTGCCCGCGTCGGGGCCCTCGAGGGCTTCGAGCCGGTCGCCGCGCAGCCCGTGCACGTCGAGGACGGCGTCGCCTTCGTCCGCGAGGCCGAGGCCGAGGGCACCGTCCTCGTGCGCAACACCGGGATCCTGCCGCTCGACCCCGGCGCGGTGTCCCGCGTCGCGCTGCTCGGGCACAACGCCGACCAGGCCCGCAGCCAGGGTGGTGGCTCCGCGACCGTCGTGCCGTCGCACGTCGTGACGCCCGTCGAGGGCATCCGCGCCGCGTTCCCGGGCGCGACGATCGACTACGCCATCGGCGCGGTCGTGCAGGAGGGCATCGCCGAGTTCCCGCTGTCGACCATCACGAACCCGGCGACCGGTGAGCCCGGCGCCCGCGTCGCGTTCGTCCGCGACGGTGCCGAGCTGTACGTGGAGGACCGCCGGGCGACCGCGCTCTTCTGGTTCGGCGGTGACGCCCCGACCCGCGAGGCCGACCGGCTCGACATCACCACGACCTACACCGCCCCGACGACCGGCGCCGTCCGGATCGGCATCGGCGCGGCCGGGCACTCGCGCATGTGGATCGACGGGACGCTCGTGCTCGACGAGTTCGTCGGCTTCGAGGGCGACCAGCTCGGCGCCGCCTTCCTCAACCCGCCGGCGCGCTCCGTCCCGGTCGACGTCGAGGCCGGCCAGCAGGTCGCGATCCGCATCGAGTACGACGTCGTCCAGGACGAGACGCTCGGCGGGGTGCTCGCGTACCAGTTCGGCACCGAGCCGAGCGACGCGGACCCGGCGGTCCTGATCGAGGACGCCGTCCGCACCGCCACCGGCGCCGACGTCGCCGTGGTCGTCGTCGGCACCAACAGCAAGGTGGAGTCCGAGGGCTACGACCGCGACTCGCTCGCGCTGCCCGGGCACCAGGACGACCTCGTCCGCGCCGTGGCCGCCGCCAACCCGAACACCGTCGTGGTCGTCAACTCCGGCTCGCCGGTCGAGATGCCCTGGCGCGACGACGTCGCCGCGGTGCTCCTGACCTGGTTCGGCGGGCAGGAGTACGGCAACGCCCTCGCCGACGTGCTGACCGGTGCCGCGGAGCCCGGCGGGCGTCTGCCCACCACCTGGCCCGCGACGCTCGAGGACGTCCCCGTGTCGAACGTCACGCCCGTCGACGGCAAGGTGGCGTACGACGAGGGTGTGCACATCGGCTACCGGGCCTGGCTCCGTGCCGGCACCGAACCCGCGTACCCGTTCGGCCACGGCCTCGGCTACACGACCTGGACGATCGACGGTGTCGCAGCGACCCCGGCGGTCCGCGAGGGCGACGCCGTGATCGTGACCGCGACGGTCGCGAACACCGGTGCGCGCGCGGGCAAGCACGTCGTGCAGGTCTACGCCTCGCGTGACGTGTCCGTGGTCGACCGGCCGGTCCGCTGGCTCGTCGGCTTCGCCCCGGTGCGACTCGACGCCGGTGCCTCGGCCGAGGTGTCGATCGAGGTGCCAGCGCGCGCCTTCGCGCACTGGGACGGTGCCTGGACGTACGAGCCCGGGACCTTCACCCTGCACGTCGGGGCGTCGCTGACGGACGAGGCCGGCACCACGACCCTCGAACTGGAGCGGTGAGCACATCCGGTTTCCGCGCGGGCGCGCGGTGCATTCAGTAACATGAATCCGCGCGTTCCGGCTGGTTACCGGTCGCGCACACACCATCAACGGCGTCGTCGTGTGTGCGAGCCGATCTCCTGATCCGATCGGTCAGCCCGGATGATGCCGGTGTGTCCAGGATGCGCCCCCACGCTTGCGCGGGGGCGCATTCGTCGTTCCGCCTCCGCGTCGTCCGCAACCGGAATTCAATGACGAACGTTCACCTTGAAGCGCCAGATCCCGCAGTCTCGGTGTGACAAGCGGATGGCGAAGTGCAACCATGGACGCACCATCCCGTACGGATCAGGGACGGGATGGTCATCCGGCCGGGGGCCCGGGGAACTCACCAGCCCGATCGCGGGCCCCGCCGGATGCCATCCGGTCGTGCGGTCCCAGTCGGCGCGGGTTGCGGGGGGCGGCCGCGACCTGCCCGGCTCAGGCTGCGCGGAGCGCGGGGGCGACCTGCTCGGCGACGATCTGCAGGATGCGTTCGTGCGCAGCTGCGTCACCGTTCGCCGGCAGGGTGATCACGAGCTCGTCCGTCGCCGCGACCGCGGGGTCCGCGAGGAGCGTCTCGGTGATCTGCTCGACCGACCCCGCGACGACCGTGCTGAAGCGGAACGGCGGCCCGGAGAGCGGACGGCCCTCGTCGTCCATGCCGGACGCGTACCCGGTGAGGAACTCCTCGTGCACCGCGCGGTCGTGGTCGTCCAGGAGCGGGACGACGATCCGGCCGACGGCGACCTTCGGCGTGCGGTCGACGTGCTCGCCGGTGCCCTGCAGCTCCGCGAAGCGCTCCCGGTACGCCGTGATCTGGTCCGCCTGCGCCACGGCGAACGGCGCACCCGTGTCCTCGGTGTTCAGCGTCGAGCAGTGCAGCAGCAGCCCCTTCTCGGCCGTGCGCACCGCGGTGCCCATGCTGCCGCCGCCCCACCAGACACGGCCACGGAGCCCGGGGCTCAGCGGCTGGAGGGCCAGGTCGGCGCCGGCCGGGATGCTCTCGTAGCCCTTCCCCGCCGTACCGAGCGGTTCCCCCTGCAGGACCTCGAGGAGTCGTGCGGCGCGAGCCTCGGCCTCGTCGCGGAAGCTCCGCTCGACCGCGCCGAACACGGGGTCGAGGATGGGCCCGTAGCCCGCGATGCCCGTGCTGATCCCGAGCTGCACCCGCCCGCCGCTCAACAGGTCGACCGTGCTGGCGTCCTCGGCGAGGCGCACCGGGTCCTCGTACCGCATGCCGAGCACCGCGGTGCCGAACCCGATCGTGCTCGTCCGCTGCGCTGCGGCCGCGAAGAACGTCATCGGGCTCGTCAGGAAGGGCTCGAAGTGCCGTCCGCGCACCCAGCCGGTGCCGTAGCCGAACGACTCGGCCGACTCGAAGAGGCGAAGACCGTCCTCCAGCGCTGCGGCCGCACCTGCGGTGCCGCCGTGGTTCGGGACGAAGGAGAGGAAGCCGAGTTCGCGCACGCCACCGAGTGTATGCGGACGCATCCACAGACGGCCGGGAGGCGCGGGTCGGGCCCGCACCGCGCCTCCCGTCCGACCTCCCCGCACCTGGGAGGATGGACGCATGACCGACGTCACCACCCAGCCCCCGCTCGTCGCCGCCCTGCCGGCGGCGGTCGACGGTGTCGTCGACCCGGACGCCGTCTACGAGGCCTTCGCCGCGTGGGCCGCCGAGGGCGGCCGACCGCTCTACCCGGCGCAGGACGAAGCGGTCATCGAACTCGTCTCCGGCGCCAACGTCGTCCTCTCGACCCCCACCGGCACCGGCAAGTCCCTCGTCGCCGCCGGGGCGCACTTCGCGGCGCTCGCCGAGGGGAAGCGGAGCTACTACACGGCGCCGATCAAGGCCCTCGTCTCCGAGAAGTTCTTCCAGCTCGTCGACCTGTTCGGCGCGGAGAACGTCGGCATGGTGACGGGGGACTCGAGCGTCAACGCCGACGCCCCGATCGTGTGCTGCACGGCGGAGATCCTCGCCAACCTCGCGCTGCGCCAGGGCCCCGACGCCGAGGTGGACGTCGTCGTGATGGACGAGTTCCACTTCTACGGCGACGCCGACCGCGGCTGGGCGTGGCAGGTGCCGCTGCTCGTGCTCGAACGAACCCAGTTCCTCCTCATGTCCGCCACCCTCGGCGACGTCACCACGATCGCGGACGACCTGTCCCGTCGAACCGGACGACCGACCGCCCGGGTGACCGGAGTCTCCCGACCGGTCCCGCTGTCGTACGAGTACGTCATGACGCCCGTGCAGGAGACCGTCGAACGGCTGCTCGAGGAGGGCAAGGCGCCCATCTACATCGTGCACTTCGCCCAGGCAGCGGCACTCGAGCGGGCACAGGCACTGATGTCCGTCCGCGTCGCGGATCGCGAGCGACGCGACCGCATCGCCGACGCCATCGCCGGGTTCCGGTTCAGCGCCGGGTTCGGGCAGACCCTCTCGAAGCTCATCCGCGCGGGCATCGGCGTCCACCACGCGGGGATGCTGCCGAAGTACCGACGGCTCGTCGAACAGCTCGCGCAGCGCGGACTCCTGCCGGTGATCTGCGGCACCGACACCCTCGGCGTCGGCATCAACGTCCCCATCCGCGCCGTGCTCCTCACCGGCCTCACGAAGTTCGACGGCTCCCGGATGCGGCAGCTGTCCGCTCGTGAGTTCCACCAGATCGCCGGACGTGCCGGTCGTGCCGGGTACGACACCGAGGGCGACGTCGTGGCCGAGGCGCCCGAGCACGAGATCGAGAACGCCCGCGCCCTCGCGAAGGCCGGCGACGACCCGAAGAAGAAGGGGAAGATCAAGAAGAAGAAGGCGCCGGACGGGTTCGTCTCCTGGGGGCAGGCCTCCTTCGAGAAGCTCATCGCCGCCGAACCCGAGCCGATGGTGTCCCGGATGCGGATCACGCACGCGATGGTGCTGTCCGTCGTGGCCCGCGGCGGGTCCGTCTTCGAGAACGTCCGGGCGCTCGTCTTCGAGAACCACGAGCCCCGAGCCCGGCAGCTCGCGATGGCTCGACGGGCGCTCACCATCGCCCGGACGCTCATCAACGCGCGAGTGATCGAGCGGTTCCCCGGGCCGCCTGTGTCGTACCGGCTCACGGTCGACGTCGCGCCGAACTTCGCCCTCAACCAGCCGCTGTCGCCCTTCGCGCTCGCCGCGTTCGAGCTGCTCGACCCGGAGTCGCCGACGTACGCGCTCGACATGGTGTCGATCGTCGAGTCCACCCTCGACGACCCGCGGGCGATCCTCGCGCAGCAGCAGTTCAAGGAGCGCGGCGAAGAGGTCGCGCGGATGAAGCGCGAGGGCATCGAGTACGAGGAGCGGATGGAGCTGCTCGAGGAGGTCACCTGGCCCAAGCCGCTCGATGAACTGCTGACCGCCGCGTACGAGGCCTACGCCGCCGAGCAGCCGTGGGTCCTCGACTTCACGCTCTCGCCCAAGGCCGTCGTCCGGGACATGTACGAGCGGGCGATGACCTTCGGCGACTTCGTGCGGTTCTACCAGCTCACCCGCTCGGAGGGGCTCGTCCTCCGCTACCTCTCCGACGCGTACCGGACCATGCGGCAGACCATCACCGAGGAGCAGCGCACTCCCGAGCTCGACGACCTGATCGAGTGGCTCGGCGAGGTCGTCAAGCAGACGGACTCCTCGCTCGTCGACGAGTGGGAGGCGCTGCTGCACGGTGACGTGCTGCTCGCTTCCGAGGAGCACGACGAGATCGCGCCGCCGCAGCCCGCGCGGCTCACCGGGAACGTCCGCGCCTTCCGGGTGCTCGTCCGCAACGCCCTGTTCCAGCGGGTGCTGCTCGCTGCCGCGGACGACCCGGAGGGGCTCGGGCAGCTCGACGCGACCAGTGGGTTCGACCGATCGGCGTGGGACGACGTGCTCGAGGAGTACTACGACGCGCACGACTCGATCGGCACCGACGGTGACGCGCGGTCGATGGAGTACCTCGTGCTCTCCGAGGACGGCGCCGGGCGGACCTGGCGTGCGCGGCAGATCTTCGCGGATCCGTCCGGCGACAAGGACTTCGGGTTCTCGGCGACGATTGACCTCGACGCCTCTGACGAGGCCGGCGAGGCCGTGATCCGGGTCACCGAGATCGGACGGTTCGACGGGTGGGCCGAGGTGGACGT
>NZ_JBPUGH010000189.1:0-5803 GCF_051548005.1 Curtobacterium flaccumfaciens
CTTGTTCCGCCGCACCGCGAAGACAACCTCGCACCGCACCGCACCGCACCGCACCGCGTCAGGGCAGAGCGGAGAACCCGCACGAGCGGCGCACAGCGACATCGAGTTGACTGATCGTCATGGATAGGCGGACACGACCGTTGCCACGGTGGGCGGAGGTCGGCAGCGTGGTCGTGGCGGCGGTCGCCATCGTCCTGGCGATCGTGTTGTGGCTGGCGCCCGAGGGCGAACCGTTCGCGATCATCCGGTTCGTGTTCCAGTGCGTCGGTCTCGCCGCGATGATCACCGGGTGTGTGCTGTTCTTCGTCGCGGCCGCTCGGGGGATGGTCTTCCCCATCACCCCTTCCCGGATGCGGACGCTCACCCGGCGGGACCGGCAGCTGGTCGGGCGAGCTGCGATCGGGCGCGCCGTCGCCCCGTCCGGCACGGAGGACCTCGTCCGGATCACGGCCCGGCGGATCGTCGTGCTGACTCCCCGGCAGGTCGCGATGAGCGTGGGTGCTGTGCTGCTCGAGGCTTCGGTCGTCTCGCAGACCACCGAGAGGTGGGCAGCCACGCGGTGGATCACCACCGGTGGCCTCGTGCTCTTCGTGGTGGCACTGGGGAGCACCCTCTGGATGAACCGGGCGGCGCTGCGTGTGCTGGGACGGGACACGGCACTCGCCCCGGACCGAGAAGGCTAGCGGCGGCCGAGCAGGGCCGCGACGGCGTCGCGGAAGCGTGACGGGCGTCGGACTGTGAGTGGTACCGCGCGGGTGTGGTTCGGGAACGCCAGGTCGTGCAGCATGTTCCGCTTCGAGCCGTCCCAGTTCGCGAAGAGGTACGCGCCGCCGAACGACGTGAGACTCCGGACGGGCGTGCGCTTCCAGTTCCGGGCGACGTAGTACCCGGAGTGACCGGCGCTGATGTTGCGGATGACGGTGTCGACGTCGATGACGCTCGTGGTCGTGACGACGGCGGTGATGCCCGTGCGGTCGCGGGCGACGTACTCGATGCGGTGTTCGGACACGGGAAGCTCTTCGTGCTGGAGGGATCAGGGTGTGGACGCGGAACCGCCGTTGCTTCCGGGAGTCAAGGATACGTCCGACCCTCGGATCCGGTCACGGCCCGGACACGAACCGTGCGGTTCCGCGCCGGGCGGACGATCCTGAGGAGCCCGAGCGGCACCCGAGACTCGCCGTGCCGCACGCGAGTCTCGCGGTGCGGCGCGCGAGTCTCGCGGTGAGCGACACTCCTCGCGCCCGCGACCGCGAGCAGTGTCGCTGAGGCCGAGCCTCGTGCAGGGCCCCGCCGGACCGTCAGCGGGCGCGCTCGCGTCGCAGCGACCGGAGCACGCGCATGAGGACGTCGAGCTTCACCTGCCCGGCCGTGTACGGGCGTCCGAGCGCCGTCCGGGGGAGGAGCACGAGGACCCGATCGTCCGTCCTCGTGATGCGGAGCGCGACGTCGATCCGCTGCCCGCGACGCTCCTCGGTCACGAGGTCGATGTGGTCGACGTCGTCCCACGCCAGGTGGGCAACGGGTTCGGCGCTGTCCGGCGTCCAGCCGTGCAACCCGCTGCCGTCCACCGTCCAGATCGTCGGCGCGGGGTCACCGACCGGCTCGACCGGCAGGTGGAACCGCACCGGTCCGTGTGCTCGGATCCGGGCGAGCGTGCGGCGGTCCGTCCGACCGCGCGAGCGTGACCCGACGGCGATCCAGACACCCCACACCAGCAGGACGAGCGGGAGCAGGAGGAAGGACAGGCGGCGGTGTCCGCTCGTGAACCACTCGAGGTGCGGGATCTCGAGCGCGAGCGACCCGCCTCCGACCACGACGAGCAGGGCCACCGCGACGACGAGCCCCCAGCGCGGAGGCGCCACCCCGTCCCGCAGCCGCTGCACCCACCGATCGGCCTCGTACTCCACCCGGCCATCCTGCCCACGTACATCTGCGTGCTGTCCTCGACCCGTGCCTCCAGGCCGGTCCGCCGATGCGATGCCAGATCGCGACCCGTCGTCGCGGTGCGCCCCGCCCGCTGGCGCACGTGCACGCTCACGACCATGCTGGGGACCGTGCCAGTGACCAGCTCCACCGTCCGCCCCGCCCTGCCCGGCATCGCCGTCGCCCTCGTGGTCGGCGTTGCCGCAACCATCGTCGGCACCCTGGTGCCCGTCGTCGGGGGCCCGGTCCCGGCCGTCGTCCTCGGCGCTCTGGTCGGCTGGCTCGTCCGCCGTCGCACGACCGGCGAGCTCGGGACCCTGGCACCCGGCGTGAAGTTCGCGTCGAGCCGGGTGCTGCAGGCCGCGGTCGTGCTGCTCGGTGCACAACTCTCGATCGGGGCCGTCCTGCGCATCGGTGCCGAGACGCTCCCGGTGATGCTCACCACGCTCGTCGTGTGCCTCCTCGGTGCCTGGCTCATCGGACGAGCGCTCCGGGTGTCGGCGACGCTCCGCACGCTGATCGGCGTGGGCACCGGCATCTGCGGCGCCTCCGCGATCGCGGCCGTCACGCCCGTCATCGGCGCCGTCGGAGCGGACGTCGCGTACGCGATGTCGACGATCTTCCTGTGCAACATCGCCGCCGTCTTCCTCTTCCCCCTGCTCGGACATGCGCTCGGCCTGTCGCAGCACGCCTTCGGCGTCTTCGCCGGGACCGCCGTCAACGACACCTCCTCGGTGGTCGCGACCGCGACGGTCTACGGTCGCCAGGCGACCGACACCGCCGTCGTCGTCAAGCTCGTGCGCACGCTGATGATCATCCCGATCGTGGTCGGACTGGCCGGACTGGAGGCTCGGCGCACCGCTCGCACACAGGCTGCGGTCGGCGACGCCGCCGGTCGCGCCGGTGGCGTCCGCGTGTTCCGGTTGGTCCCGTGGTTCCTGATCGGGTTCCTCGTGGTCGTGCTGCTCCGGACCGTCGGGGTGCTACCGGCGGCCGCTGCCCCCGGTTTCGCGTCCGTGGCGACGTTCCTCATCACCGTGGCGCTCGCCGCGATCGGGGTGTCGACGGACTTCGGTGCGCTCCGCCGGGCGGGGTTCCGGCCGATGCTGCTGGGCATCGTGCTGTGGGCGCTCGTGGCGGGGACGAGCCTCGGGGTGCAGGCGGCGTTCGGGATGCTCTGACGACCCTTGCCGCGTCGCGACCCATCGTCGACCGCTCCGTGCTGAAGAACAACCGTGCCGAGCGATCCGGTTCTCGACGCTGACGGCCCTGTGTGACGTCCTGGGCTGCCAGCCGGGCGACCTCTTCTCGGTGCGTCGACCGTGACGACAACGGCGGTGCGCCCTCCCTTGGATGGCGGCTGGACGCGCGACGGCGGGTACCCAGCAAGATGGACCGGACCACGCGAGCGCGTCGGTCGGAGAGGACACCGTGTCGGACGACACCAGCAACGCCGCCCTGCAGGCGATGATCGACCGCGCCGGGCGGATCACTGCTGACGAGGCAGAGACGCTCGACACCACCTGGAAGGCCGACGAGGGGATCCTGGTCCCGGAACCGAGCGCATCGCTCGCGATCCAGGGCGGCGCGGACGGACGGATGGTCACGAACGCCGACCTCATCGCGGCCTGGCAGCACGCACTCGAGGCCGCCGGCGCAGCGGGACGCGTCGAGGAGATCGAGGCCGCGCAGGAGGCCGGGCGCGCGGTGCGGCACTCGGACGCGCGGCTGCGGGACCGCGCCGGAGCCGAGGAGGCAGTCCGGTCCGCGGTGCTCGCGACCGGGGTGCGCGATCTCCTCTCGGACGATGAGTACGACACGCTGACGGCGGCCTGGCGGAAGGTGCTCGGGGAGGCCTGATCCGCTGCGTCCGCCTCGACTCAGCGGCGGGCTCGGAGGGCGCGGACGGCGCCGGCGGCGGACAGGACGACACTGGGAACGATCGAGGAGACGGCCCGGAGGTACGGCTCCTCCTTGCCTCCGAACCCCGTCTTGAACTTGGCCACGCCCTCGTCGATGTACCCGACGAGGTCGACCGCCGTGTGCCCTCGGCGGAGCGCCCACTGGAGTGCGTCGTGGTACAGGACCGTGCTGGGACTGGCTGCACGGTGCGCGCGGAGGGAGCCACCGACCCACCCGCAGACGACGGGGTGGCTCGCCAGCGCCACCAGCAACCCCACCGCCTCGCCGTCGATCACCGCGGTGGACGCGTAGAAGTCCTCACGGGCCGCCGACCAGCGCTCCAGACGGGCGCCGAGGTCGGCGGGGTAGGGCGACGGGACCCCACGGCTGCGGTAGGCCTCCTCGAGGAGCTGGGGCAGGAGCGTCGTGATCTCGCCCGGGAGTGCGGGCCTGACCTGGACACCCCGCCGCACCCCGGAACGCAGGTGGTACCGGGCGTTGCTCTTCATCCCGGCCGTGAGCGACTCCGGGGTGGCACCGACGAGGTCCACCGTGATCGTGCGGTCGGCGTGCCACTCGCACCGCGTCTCGGCCAGCGCACGCTCGGCGTTGCCCGCCGCCCCTGGCCCGAACTCGAACCGGACCAAGGGGTGGCCGTGGCGGACCTGCCAGCTCCGGAACGCGCGCAGCGTGGGCACGAGGAGGACATCGGGGACGAGCGGCCCGACGTAGGGGAACGGGGGCTCGACGGCCCTCGGCACCAGGGAGGGTTGCACCATCACGGGGAACACCCCGACGGGTTCGCCGTCCTGCAGGACGAGGAGCGGGGTGAACCTCCAGCCGAACATGTCGGTCATGAGGTGCAACCACGACCAGTCGTGGAAACTCGTCCCGCCGGGATTCGCTGCGACGAGCGAATCCCACAGCCGCGAGTCGTCGGTCGTCGTGAACCGGATCTGCACTGGACGAAGCCCTCCCTCGGGTGTCGACCACCCGTTCATCACGGAGGACCATGGTCGACCGTGGACGAACGTACTGCTGCGAACCGAGCGAACGCCGATCCCGCGCGGCGCTCTGTGACGATCCGGTGACGACCCCTTCCGCAGCGCGACGGCGGTCCGGCGACGTCGACCACAATCGGCTGATCCGTCCGTCACGGTGCTGCGACGCGCGGTCCCTACCGTCCCACCTGTCCGGCGCGAGCGAACGACTGGCGCGGACGGAAGGGAAGACCACCATGAAGCTCTCCACCGCAGCGCTCCTGGCATCCGCGGCCGCCGTGGCCGTCCTGGGCGGGGTCGTCACGTCGGCCTCCGCCCAAGCGGCACCCGCGCACGGCACCACCGTCCACGCCGCCGCGCACGTCCTCGCCGCTCGGACCGCCCAGCCGCCGAAGCCGGGTCGCCAGGACCACTCCCGGTCGACCGACTCGGTGCCGGGTCTGACCCGTGCCGTCGACCGCGCGAGCCACCCCGGCCTCGGACTCTGCAGCGGCGACTTCGCGTCGCTCGTCACCGCCGAGGGCGACCTGCGAGGCGACGGGCGCACGGGGTACCTCGTCGACACGACCTGCGCCGGGGCGACCGGCAGCACCCCGGACGAGGTCGCCCTGTACGAGTCGACCGGCCACGGCATCACCCGGTCCGCCGTCCTGTCGGCAGCGACCGCGACGCCGCGGACGAGCGCCTACCCGTACACGTGGGGCGCGCACACCGTCGTCCTCGCGTACCGCGGGGACACGCAGTACCGACTCGTGCGGCTCACCCCGCACGCCGTCGACCGCGGGCCGATCGTCGCGTTCCGCTGACCGGACGCGACGGCCGGACGCGACGGCCGGACGCGACCGCCGGACGCGACCGCCGGAGGCGAGGCCCGACGCGACGGCAGGACGCGACGGCCGGACGCGAGGCCGGACGCGACCGCCGGACGCAGCTTCCGGACGGGAGGCCCGGATCACGTGAGCAGACCTGCTCACGTG
>NZ_JBPUGH010000190.1:0-5725 GCF_051548005.1 Curtobacterium flaccumfaciens
GCGTTGCGCCTCGCGCCACGCCGCGCGTCGGCTGCGCTGCGCCCCGGGCGGGCTGGGACGCGGTGCCCCGGGAACGTCCGGCGGAGCGTCCGGGTAGGTTCGGCGGCAGCCCAGCGCCCTCCGGCGACCGGGCCCGTCGAGAGGACCTGCCATGCGCATCGGATCGAGCATCGCCCTGATCGTGATCGGCGCCATCGTGGCGTTCGCCCTGAACATCCAGGTCGCCGGGGTCGACCTCCGCCTGATCGGCTACATCCTGATGGCCGCCGGTGTCGTGCTGCTCATCATCAGCCTCGCGGTGGCGTTCGGCGGCCGACGGACCACGACGACCACCCGGAGCGGGATCGATCCGGCGTCCGGCGAGCAGATCACCCGGCAGGACCGCCGCGACGGCACGTACTGATCGCTCAGAACAGGGTCGCGGGCGGGGTCGCCTCGGGCAGGGGCTCCGGCTCGGTGACCTCGACACCCGGCCAGCCCGGGCCGTGCGGGACCTCGGTGCCGTCCTGGTACGCCGTCGCGGCACCACGGGCACGGACGTCGGCCGCTTCGTTCATCTCGTGCCCGACGTGACCGCGGACCCACTCGAAGGTGACCTTCCGGCCCTGCAGCTCGGCGTCGAGCTCCTTGATGATCTCGACGTTGAGCACGGGCTTGCCGTCGGCCTTCCGCCAGCCCTTCCGCTTCCACCCCGCGAGCCACTCCGTGCACGCCTTGATCGCGTACTGGCTGTCGCACAGGATGTGCAGCGGCTCGCCGGTGTCCTTCGTGGCGCGGAGCAACTGCAGGACGGCGGTGAGCTCGCCCTGGTTGTTCGTCGCCTTCGGCCATCCGCCCGCCGCCCAACGGTCGTCGTCGACGTACCAGGCCCAGCCGGCCGGGCCGGGGTTGCCGAGGGCGGAGCCGTCTGCTGCGGCGACGATCGTCACGATGGGACCTCCAGGTGGTGCGGGTGCTGCACCACCGTAACGGAGGCCGGGGCCGTCAGCGGTTCGCGGGGTCGATGTTGAGCGTGGAATCCTCGAGCAGCCACTCCTCGGCACCGCGGGTCTCGAGGTACGGGTTCAGCCAGCGCAGCTGCGCCGGGGTGAGGCCGAAGCGCTTGCTGACCGTCGAGAGCTCGTCGCCGTGCGCCACGCCGTACGTCGTCGGGGTGCCGTCGGTGTCCCGGACCCAGCCGTAAGCACCGGGTCTGGCCTCGCCGACGGTCACCTCCAGCTGCGGGTAGGGGTTCGGGAGCGTCCAGTCGAGGCTCCCGACCGCGAGCACCGAACCCACCCACGGGCGGTCGTCGGACTCGGAGCCGTCTGCGTTCGGCATGGGCACGAGCACTGCGCTGGACAGGTAGTCCGGCGTCCGTCCCGCGTCGTCGAGCTCGACCGTCGACGGGGGGACGGAGCCGTTCCACTGCGCCTGGCCCCGGACCGACGGGTCGTCTCCCTCGGTGAAGGTGGCCGGACGATGCCGGAACTGCAGGGCGATCGGCTGCGGGTTGGTGGTCCGGTAGTCGGAGAGCTCGGCGTCGAACAGTCCGTCCGCGCGCTGCACGATCCGGACGTGGAGGCTCGTGTCGCCGGACTTCGACACCACATCGGTCTCGGCGGCGACGGCGCCCGGTGCGAGCACCGGCGTGGCGCTCGGTGCCGGTGTCGCCGTACGGGAACCACCGCCGTCGGGTCCGGCAGCAGCAGTCCTCGTCGGGGCCGTGACGGAGTCGTCCCCGCCGAACAGTGAGCAACCGCTCACCAGCAACACCGTGACCGCCGTCGCCCCGAGCACAGCGCCCACCCTGGCCGTTCGTCTCATCTGGTTCCCCCTCGCGACGACCCTAGTGCGGCGGGAAGCGGATGACGACGCTCGTGACCGAACCGTGCCCGGAGGCGACCGGCCTACTGTGCAGCCCATGAGCGACAGCATCCCCCAGGCCCCCGGCCCCGACGAGTCCGACGACCGCGCCCGCAACGACGAGCTGCGCGATGCCGCCCACCACGAGGGCGCGGACGGCCTCGACGACCGCACCCAGCGCGCGGCCGACACGTCCTACAGCCCGTCGAGCGAGCGCGAGACCGTCGCCTCCCAGACGCAGCAGCGCGACGACGAGGACCTCCGCGAGGACGGCATCGACCCGTCCCGGGTCGTCGCGGCACCGGGGACCGGCGGCGCGGACGACGCCGGCGACGTCGAACCGGAACCGGGCGACCTGAACCTGCCGTGGCAGTCCGAGGGGGACCGGCAGGGCTGATCGGGCCCTAACGGGTGGCGAGGTCCAGCGCACGGACGAGTTCCTCGCCGTCGCGGACGTCCCAGAACGCGAATAACTGCGGCCCGAACAGTCCGTCGAGCCCGGTGTTCGCGTACATCCGCGCGACGCCGCCACCCATCATCAGGGATCGGACGTCCGAGCGGTCGCCGTCGTTCCACTCCACCGTGCAGTGGCGTCGCTCGTGGTCCCAGGTCGTCGAGCGATCGGTCCGTCCGACGGGTACCTCACGAGTCGACCGGGAGGTGATGATCAGCGCACGGCGACTCGTCACTGCGTAGACCGTGGTCCGCTTCCGGTACCGCTTCACGAGGAACCGCCCGACGACGAGGTGCAGGCCGAGCAGGACGAACACCCCGCCGAACAGGACGAAGAAGAACGGCGCCCCGTCACCCACCGCTCGTGACTCCCAGAACACGGCGAAGCCGCACCACAAGAGCGAGAAGGGCACCAGGAACGCGTCGCGCGGGGTGAACACCTTCGACGGGTCGCTCCTGCCCGCCCAGTGCAGCTGCTCGTCGGGTCCGAGGCGGTCGCGCGCCGCCTGCTGAGGATCGGTCATGCTGACGAACCTACGGACCGCCCCCGAGTCCTCCTGGTCGCGTGTACCCCTACGACACCGAGTCCGGGTGCGACCCCGTTCGCTGGCCGGACTCGAGCGTCGCGATCGCCGCGAGGTCGTCCTCGGTCAGCTCGAACCCTTCGACGTCGATGTTCGAGCGGATGCGCTCGGGCGTCACCGACTTCGGCAACACCACGACGTCCTGCTGCACGTTCCACCGGACGAGCACCTGCGCGACGCTCACCCCGTGCGCCTCGGCGATCGCCGTGAGCACCGGTTCGCCCACGAGACGCCCTCGACCGAGCGGGGACCACGCCTCGGTCACGATGCCGTGCTCGGCGTGGAACGCCATGAGCTCGTGCTGCGGCAGCCACGGGTGACGCTCGACCTGGTTCACGGCGGGCACCTCGCCCGTCTCGCCGATGATCCGCTCGAGGTGCGGCACCTGGAAGTTCGAGACCCCGACGCTCCGCGCACGCCCGGACGCACGCAGCTCGACGAGCGTCCGCCACGTCTCGACGTACTGGTCGCGTGCCGCTGCCGGCCAGTGGATGAGGTACAGGTCGACCGCCTCGAGCCCCAGCCGGTCGAGGCTCGCATCGAACGCCCGGAGGGTCGCGTCGCGACCCTGGTGGTCGTTCCACACCTTGGTCGTCACGAAGACGTCGTCACGGTCCAGCCTGGAGGCACGGATCGCCTCCCCGACGCCGCGCTCGTTGCCGTACATCTCGGCGGTGTCGACGTGGCGGTACCCGGCGTCGAGCGCGGTGCCGACGGCGACGGCCGCCTCGGCGTCGTCCACCTTGTAGACGCCGAAGCCGACGGCGGGGATGCTCCGAGCGTCGCGGAGGGGGATGGAGGTGACCATGCACCCATCCTGCCGATCGTGGCGGGCGCGTGTCGTGCCTCCCGGCCGTTGCTCACACCACGTGCGCGACGTGACGCGCGTCGATCGACGCGTGCGGTGTCGGAACGCGCGCGTTTCGTAGGGGTCCGGACTACGTGGGGAGGTTGACCGGCTCGGTGTCGGGGATCGGGCTCGCGTCGCGGCCGCGCAGGTCGGGCAGCCACTGCTTCGCCGCCAAAGGGAGCAGCACCCCGACGAGCGCCATGCCGGCGCCGACCATGAGGCCGCCGGTCGGGCCGTGCAGGTCGATGAGGAACCCGGCGACCGCGGAACCACCCGCTGCTCCGATGAGCTGGCCGGTGCCCATCCATCCGTAGGCCTCGGCGGTGTCGGAGAACTTCACCGTCGCCGACACCGAGCCGAACATCACGGCGAGGGCCGGGGCGATGCCCGCACCCGCCACGAGGAGCGCCAGGCAGAGCCACCAGAAGTCCGTACCGCCGACCGCGAGGGCGAGGCCGACGAAGACGATCGCCATGCGGGTCCACAGCGTGTTCGGTGAGATCGGGCGGTGGCCGAACGCGAGGCCGCCGACCAGGGAACCGATCGCGAACACCGCGAGGACGATGCCGGCGTTCGGGCTGCCCTCGCCGAACACGCTCGTCACGCTGGCCTCGACCGCGGCACAGGCGCCGATGAGGAGCAGGCCGGTGAGGGTGGCGACGACGACCGAGGGGCGGCGCAGGACGACGCCGAACGCCCGCTTCGAGCGG
Organism: Curtobacterium flaccumfaciens; assembly: GCF_051548005.1. Classification (GTDB taxonomy): domain Bacteria; phylum Actinomycetota; class Actinomycetes; order Actinomycetales; family Microbacteriaceae; genus Curtobacterium. Next base: position 4,443 of record NZ_JBPUGH010000190.1, read on the forward strand.
GGGATGCGGACCCGGCCGAGCTCGGGGGAGGCGATGAACCAGACACCGCCGATGACGAGGAACGCCATCGCGACGACGATCGCCTCGATCGTGCCGATCTGCGTGGCGACGAACGTGGTGATGACCGGGCCGGCCACCCAGATGAGCTCCTGCGCGCTCGCGTCGAGGGAGAACAGGGGAGTGAGCTGCGCCGAGGTCACCATCTTCGGGTAGATGGTGCGCACCGCCGGCTGGACCGGGGGCACCGCGAGCCCGCCGAGGAACCCCACGACGACGTACCCCCAGAGCGGCATCAGGACGAAGGCCACGACGCCCATGCTCGCGAGCGCGACGATGCTCGTCAGGATCAGCACGGGGCGCATGCCCCAGCTGCCCATCCACCGGCTCGTGAGCGGACCGGCGATCGCCTGGCCGATGCTCGTCGTCGCGAGGACGAGGCCAGCCGCGCCGTACGAGTCGAAGACGTGCTCGACGTGGAGCAGGTACGCGAGCGAGAGCATCCCGAACGGGAAGCGAGCGGTGAGCTGCGCGGCGATGACACGACCGACGCCAGGGGTCTTCAGCAGGGGCCCGTACGTACTCACAAGAGGAGTGTACGGACCGGACGGACGGCCTGTCCCCCGGTCGGGGAGGTGTGCACGGACGGCTCCTGTGCACGGTCCGGTGCCGAACTCCGCGACACGCCGATCGGGTTCTGCCCACAGGCGTGGAGAGATGTGTCCACAAGGTGTGGAGGAGTGTCGGTGGCGAGGGTCAGACTGGCGGAATCACGGGCCTCTCCCGACTGTTCACACTGTGGGGGGCATTGTGGAGAACTACACGGCTGTAACACTTTCTCTTGTGGTCGGTCCCGGTGTCGGCCACTAGATGTAGTATCGAGTCACCGGGTCGAACCCGCCCTCAGCGGGCGCGGAACTCGCTCTCTGCGGGCCCCGGCAGGCTTCAGAAGCACCACTGCAGCACAACCACCAGCACCACTGAACGACCCGCTCGACGGGCCGAGAACACAGGGGAGATCATGGCCGTCACCGTCTACACCAAGCCGTCCTGCGTCCAGTGCACCGCGACGTACCGGGCCCTCGACAACAAGGGCATCCAGTACGAGGTGCACGACGTCTCCACGGACGAGGCAGCCCTCGAGCACGTCAAGAGCCTCGGCTACATGCAGGCCCCGGTCGTCGTGACCGACGACGACCACTGGTCGGGCTTCCGTCCCGACAAGATCGCGACGCTCAGCGCCGAACTCGCGTGACCCCGGTGTGGTGCTCACCTCGGTGAGCACC
>NZ_JBPUGH010000191.1:0-5587 GCF_051548005.1 Curtobacterium flaccumfaciens
GGGACCGGCACCGGGCCTCCAGGCCGTTGCGATCAGCGCCGTTGCGTCCGGATCACTCAGCCACGTCGGCGACGGCTGGTCACCACGGGCGTGGCGGTGGTCTGCACCTTCGAACCCGAGTAGATGTGCTCGATGTCCGCGGCGAAGTCCCGCATGATGACCGGTCGCTTGATCGTGAGCTTCGGCGTGAGGTGACCCGACGCCTCGGTCAGGTCGGTGTCGAGGATCGTGAACGACCGGACGCTCTCGGCGCGTGAGACCCGCTGGTTCGCGGTGTCCACGGCCTCCTGCACGGCCTGGTGCACGCGCTCGTCGTAGGCGGCCTGGTGCGGGTCCAGCACGGGGGAGATGCCCCGGGCCTCGCACCAGCCGGGGAGCATGTCGCGGTCGAGCGTCACGAGGGCGGCGACGAAGGGCTTGCCCTCGCCGACGACGATCGCCTGGCCGACGAGCGGGTGCTCGCGGATGCCGTCCTCGAGCGGGGCCGGCGCGACGTTCTTGCCGCTCGCGGTGACGATGAGCTCCTTGGCCCGACCGGTGACGGTGAGCACCCCGTCGGTATCGAGCCGGCCGAGGTCGCCCGTCCGGAACCAGCCGTCGACGAACGCCTTGTCCGTCGCCTCGTCGTTGTGCCAGTAGCGGTCGAAGACGTCGACGCCGCGGATGAGGATCTCACCGTCGTCGGCGATGCGGACCTCGACCCCGGGGAGTGCCCGTCCGACGGTGCCGATCCGCAGTTCGGCGGCGCGGTTCACCGTGGCGGGCGCGGTGGTCTCGGTGAGTCCGTAGCCCTCGAGGATGTGCACGCCGATCGAGCGGAAGAAGTGCGACAGCCGCGGGGACAGCGGCGCCGAACCGCTGACGGCGTAGCGGACCCGTCCGCCGATGGCGTCCCGGAGCTTCGCGTAGACGAGCTTGTCGAACAGGGCGAACCGCAGCCGGAGCCCGAGCGGCACCCTGCCCGTGCCCAGCGCCTCCGAGTGCGCGACCGCGGTGGCCGCCGCCGCGCGGAAGATCCGGCCCTTGCCGCCGAGGTCGGCCTTCTGCTCGGCCGAGTTGTAGATCTTCTCGAACACGCGGGGGACGGCGAGGAGGAACGTCGGCTTGAAGGTCGACACCGCCTTCATGAGGTCCTTCGTGTCCGGCTCGTGGCCGACGAGCACACCCGCGGAGAGCGACATCGCCGCGATGAACCGCGCGAACACGTGGGCCATCGGGATGAACAGCAGCGTGGACGACCCCTCGGCGATGACCTCGGGCATGGCCTCGGACGCGCCCTCGACCGTCCCGGTGAAGTTGTCGTGCCGGAGCACGCAGCCCTTCGGTCGGCCCGTGGTGCCCGACGTGTAGATGATCGTCGCGTCGTCGTGCCCGTGCACGGTCGCCGTGCGGGCGTCGAGCTCCGCGTCGGTGACGTCCTCGCCGAGACGGGCGAGGTCGTCCAGACCGCCGCCGTCCATCGTCCAGTGCTGACCGAGGTGCGGGAGGTCCGGTGCGATGCCCGCGACCCGGCGGGCGTGCTGCTCCTGCTCGACGACGATCGCGACGGCCTCGGAGTCGGAGAGGATCCAGCGGATCTGGTCGGGGGAGCTGGTCTCGTAGACCGGGACGGAGACGAGGCCGGCGGTCCACACCGCGAAGTCGACCAGCGTCCACTCGAGGCGGGTGCGGGACAGGATCGCCACGTGCGCCCCCGGCTCGAGGCCGGCGGCGACGAAGCCCTTCGCGATGGCGCGGACGCGGGCGAGGGTCTCGGCGGCGGTGATCGGCGTCCAGGTGTCGCCGTGCCGCTCGGCGAGGATCGGTCGGTCGGGCGTGAGCCGAGCGCGCTCGGTGAGCAGGCGTGCTGCCGAGCCGTGGTCCGGCGCGACCGGACCGGCGCTGGGACGCGCGGCGTGCCTCCCGGCCGGTGTGGCGGACGGCGACGCGTCCGCCCGGGCCGCGGCAGACCGCGTGGTGGGCTCGGTGCTGGTCGCGGTGGCGTCCTGTTCGGCGGCGGCACTGGTGAGGCGCTCGGGTCGCTGATCGTTCACGGTGACTCCCTCGTCGGCCGGTTCGATTCGAGTACGCCTCATCGTCGAGGCGACACCGCCAGCATAGGGGTCGTCGTACGGGGAACGCCGTGGAGCCGCCCGTGCGTTCGGTGTGGACACCGCGAACCGGTAGGCTCGTGGACCGTGCACGCCATCGGAATCGACATCGGGGGCACCAAGATCGCGGGAGCGGTCGTCTCGGAGCTCGGCGAGATCCTCGCCGAGGACCGCGTCGCCACGAACGCTGCGGACCCGGACGCCATGCTGGACGACGTCGTGACGATGGTCACGCGGCTCCGGGCCTCGCACGAGGTCAGCGCGGTGGGGGTCGCGGCGCCGGGCTTCATCGACGCCTCGCAGTCGATCGTCTACTACACGCCGAACATCCGGTGGCGGAACGAGCCCCTGCGCCAGAAGCTCCAGGAGCGCATCGGCGACCTGCACATCACGGTCGACAACGACGCCAACGCGGCGGGCTGGGCGGAGTTCCGCTTCGGCGCCGGACGGCTCGTGTCCGACATGACCATGCTCACGATCGGCACCGGCGTCGGTGGCGCGATCGTCACCGAGGACCGCCTGTTCCGCGGTGGCTTCGGCACCGGCGGCGAGATCGGCCACCTCCGCATCGTCCCGAACGGCCTGCCCTGCGGCTGCGGCGCCCGCGGCTGTATCGAGCAGTACGGCTCGGGTCGTGCACTCCAGCGCATGGCGAACGACGTCGCCGACGCCGGCGGGATCGGTTCCGCCCTCGCCGACGCACGCGAGCAGAACGGCGGCCACCTCGACGGGAAGATCGTCGGCGACCTGATCCTCGCGGACGACCCCGGGGCCCTCGCAGCCCTGCGTCGGCTCGGTCGGCACCTCGGTGAGGCCTGCGCCTCGCTGTCCGCCGTGCTCGACCCGCAGCTGTTCGTGTTCGGCGGCGGCGTCGCGAGCGCGGGGGACCGGCTGCTCGAGCCGATCAAGCAGGCGTACCTCTCCAACCTCCCGGCGCGGGGCTACCACCCGGAGCCCGACTTCGTGATCGCCGAGCTCGTGAACGACGCGGGGGTCGTCGGAGCGGCCGACCTCGCCCGGATCCACGCCCGGACGGCGTAGGGTCGGCCACACCCCACCCCCTCGGAGTCATCGATGACCTACTGGCTGCTGAAGAACTTCCTGCTCGGCCCGCTCATCCTCACGCTGTTCCGACCGTGGGTCGTCGGCCGTGAGCACGTCCCCGCCAAGGGGCCGGTCATCTTCGCCTCGAACCACATCTCGTTCATCGACTCGGTGATCCTGCCGGCGGTGCTCGACCGTCGGATCTCGTTCCTCGCGAAGAGCGACTACTTCACCGGCCGCGGCCTCAAGGGCTGGGCGACGAAGACGTTCTTCAACGCGATCGGGCAGCTGCCGATCGACCGCTCCGGCGGCAAGGCGTCAGAGGCCTCGCTGCACACCGGCCTGCAGGTCCTCGCCCGTGGGGAGCAGCTCGGCATCTACCCCGAGGGGACGCGCAGCCCGGACGGCAAGCTCTACCGCGGCCGTACCGGCATCGCCCGCATGATCCTCGAGGGCCGCGTCACCGTGATCCCCGTGGCGATGGTCGGCACCCGTGAGGTCCAGAAGATCGGCCAGCGGTTCCCGAAGTTCAAGCGCGTGGGCGTGGTGTTCGGCAAGCCGCTCGACTTCTCGCGCTTCCAGGGGTTCGAGACCGACCGCTTCATCCTCCGCAGCGTCACGGACGAGGTCATGCACGAGCTCGCCGGGCTGAGCCGACAGGAGTACGTCGACGTCTACGCGACGAGTGTCAAGGAACGCGCGAGCTCGGCGCGGGAGCAGGTCATGAAGGAGCGGGGCAGCGCCTCCGGACGGTAGGCTCGCAGGGTCCGGCAACCCGGCCGGACGGCGGGTCGCCGACCGGAAAGCCGGTCGCCCGGCCGGCCGTAAGCCCAGAACACCGAGGTAACGCCCTTGTTCGAGTCGACCGACTTCGTCGCCCTGCAGGATCCGGACGTCATCGAGGGGCTCGACTATTGGCGCACGCTCCCGATCAAGCAGCAGCCGACCTGGCCGGACCCGGCCGCCGCCGAGGCCGCCTCCGCCGAGATCGCCACGCTCCCGCCCCTCGTCTTCGCGGGCGAGGTCGACAAGCTCCGTGACCGTCTGGCCGCGGCTGCCCAGGGCAAGGCGTTCCTGCTCCAGGGCGGTGACTGCGCGGAGACCTTCGCCGGTGCCACCGCCGACTCCATCCGCGACCGCGTCAAGACGATCCTGCAGATGGCCGTCGTCCTCACGTACGGTGCCTCGATGCCCGTCATCAAGATGGGCCGCATGGCGGGGCAGTTCGCCAAGCCCCGGTCGAGCGACTTCGAGACCCGCGGGGACGTCACCCTGCCGGCCTACCGCGGCGACATCGTCAACGGGTACGACTTCACGCCGGAGAGCCGCCAGGCCGACCCGCGCCGCCTCGTGCAGGGGTACCACACCGCTGCGTCGACGCTGAACCTGGTCCGCGCCTTCACGCAGGGCGGGTTCGCCGACCTGCGCCAGGTGCACTCGTGGAACAAGGGCTTCGCGTCGAACCCCGCGAACGCCCGGTACGAGCACCTCGCGAAGGAGATCGACCGTGCGATCCGGTTCATGGGCGCCTGCGGTGCGGACTTCGACGAGCTGAAGCACGTCGAGTTCTACGCCTCGCACGAGGGGCTGCTCATGGACTACGAGCGCCCGATGACCCGGATCGACTCCCGGTCCGGTCAGGCGTACGACACCTCCGGCCACTTCATCTGGATCGGGGAGCGCACCCGTGACATCGACGGCGCGCACGTCGACTTCCTGTCCCGCGTGCGGAACCCGATCGGCGTGAAGCTCGGCCCGACGACCACGGTCGACGGCATGAAGGCCCTCGTCGAGAAGCTCGACCCGAACCGCGAGCCCGGACGCCTGACCTTCATCACGCGCATGGGCGCCGGCAAGATCCGCGACGAGCTGCCGAAGCTCCTCGAGGCCATCAAGGGCATGGACGCGAACCCGCTCTGGGTGACCGACCCCATGCACGGCAACGGCCTGACGACCCCGACCGGCTACAAGACCCGTCGCTTCGACGACGTCGTGGACGAGGTCCTCGGGTTCTTCGAGGCGCACCGCCAGGTCGGCACGTACCCGGGTGGCATGCACGTCGAGCTCACCGGCGACGACGTGACGGAGTGCCTCGGCGGCTCCGAGCACATCGACGAGGCGACGCTCGCGACCCGGTACGAGTCCCTCTGCGACCCGCGGCTGAACCACATGCAGTCGCTCGAGCTGGCGTTCCTCGTCGCCGAGGAGCTCGGCGCGCACCCGCACACCGCGCGCTGAGCGCGGCGCGGCGCGGTGCGCGGCACGGCCACGAGTCTCGCGGTGACCGACAAGTCTCGTGCCCGTGGGCACGAGACTTGTCGCTGTGCACGAGACTCGGCGGCGCGCGCACGAGACTCGACGGCGCAGGTACGCGTGTGCGTACCGGACGGGAGGCGCGGGGCAGCCTGGTCACCGCGCCTCCCGTCCGGTGGTGGTCGCGTCGGGAGCCGCAC
>NZ_JBPUGH010000192.1:0-5515 GCF_051548005.1 Curtobacterium flaccumfaciens
GGGGCATGGTCGGCAGGGCGGTCACCGCGCGGACGGTAGGCGGCCGTCCCTGCGGACGCGGTCAGCACTGCGTGGAACGGCTCTTCCTGGGCCGTCGTGGGGGACGCCACCGGTACTGCTCGGTACATGGCCCTCGCTCCGGACCGCCCCGTCGGCGGCGTCCTCTTCGACCGTGACGACACGCTCGTCATCGACGTGCCCTACAACGCCGACCCGCACCTGGTCGTGCCGGTGCCCGGTGCGCACCGGGCCGTCGAGCGTGTCCGGGCCGCAGGGCTGCGCACCGGCGTCGTCACGAACCAGTCGGTGATCGCGAAGGGCATGGCGACGAGGGAGCAGGTCGACGCGACGAACGCGCGGGTCGACGAGCTGGTCGGGCCGTTCGACGTGTGGTGCGTCTGCCCGCACGACGCCGGCGACGGCTGCGACTGTCGGAAACCGCGACCCGGCATGGTCCTGCGCGCCGCCGAGGTCCTCGGGGTGGCCGCCGCCGAACTCGTGGTGATCGGTGACATCGGTGCCGACGTCGAGGCGGCCCGCGCCGCGGGAGCGCAGGGCATCCTCGTCCCGACCGTGCGCACGCGGCAGGAGGAGGTCGACGCGGCCGACACCGTCGCCGCGAGCCTCGACGACGCGGTGACGCTCGTCCTGGCCCAGCGTCCGACGCCGGTCGCGTGAACGGGGCACGCAGGCCGCGCGTCCTCGTCGCGCGGCTCGACTCGTTCGGTGACGTCCTGGTCGCCGGTCCCGCAGTGCGTGCGGTCGCCGCCGGTGCGTCGCACGTCACGCTGCTCTGCGGGCCGCAGGGCGCGCCCGCGGGACGGCTGCTCCCCGGTGTCGACACCCTCCGGACCTGGGCGGCACCGTGGGTGACGGAGACGGCGCGACCGATCGACGACACGGTGGTCGACGAGTTCCGCGCCCTCGTGGCCGAGGAACGCCCGGACGAGGCAGTCGTGCTGACGTCCTTCCACCAGTCCCCGTTGCCGCTCGCGCTGCTGCTGCGGCTCGCCGGGGTCCCGCGGGTGACCGGCGCGTCGGTGGACCACCCGGGGTCCCTCCTCGACGTCCGGCTCCGACCGGGCGAGGACCTGCCCGAGGACCTGCCCGAGCCCGAGCGTGCGCTGCGGATCGCGCAGGCCGCGGGCTTCGCGCTGCCCACGGACGACGCCGGGAGGCTCGCGGTACGTCTCGACGCCGACCCACCGGCCGCCGTGGCCGGCCTGGACCGGTACGTGGTCGTGCACCCGGGAGCCAGCGTCCCGGCCCGTGCGTGGCCGGCCGAGCAGCACCGAGCGCTGGTCGCCGCGTACGCCGCCGCCGGCGTCCCGGTCGTGGTCACCGGGTCTCCCGGCGAACGGGCGTTGACGGCCGAGGTCGCCGGGTCCACCGGCATCGACCTCGGCGGGGCGACCACCCCGGCGGAGCTCGCGGCGGTCCTCGCCGGCGCGGAGGTGGTCGTGGTGGGGAACACCGGGCCCGCCCACCTCGCGGCCGCCGTGGGCGTCCCGATCGTGAGCCTGTTCTCGCCCGTCGTCCCGGCCGTGAAGTGGGCGCCCTACGCGCCGCTCGTCGAGCTGCTCGGCGACCAGGACGCGCCGTGCCGGCTCAGCCGCGCTCGCGAGTGCCCCGTCGAGGGACACCCGTGCCTCGCCCGGGTGTCGGTCGACGATGTCCTCCGAGCGCATCGACGGCTCGTGTCCCGCGCTTCTCGGCTGAAAGCACACGTTCCTGCGTCCTGACCGAGCGGGCGCTGCGTAGCGTGCGCCACTGCTTCTCCTTCTCCTCCTGCTCCTCGACCCGGAAGGCCTGCATGCGCATCCTCGTCTGGCACGTCCACGGCGGCTGGATGGACGCCTTCGTCCGCGGCCAGCACCAGTACCTCGTCCCGACGACCGCGGCCCGTGACGCCGACGGCCTCGGACGCGGTGGTCGGGACTGGCCGGACTCGGTCGTCGAGATCGCACCGGAGGACGTGGCCGCCGCCGAGGTCGACGTGGTCGTCCTGCAGCGCACCGAGGAGCTCGAGGCGGCCGAGCGACTGCTGGGGGGCCGCTCGGTCCCGATCGTCTTCGTCGAGCACAACGCCCCTCGTGTCGACGTGCCGAACAGCCAGCACCCGCTCCGGGACCGCGACGACGTGCTGATCGCGCACGTCACGCACTGGAACGCGCTCATGTGGGACTGCGGGTCCACGCCCACCGTCGTCGTCGAGCACGGAGTCGTCGACCCCGGACCGCTGTACACCGGGTCGCTCGAGCGCTTCGGCGCGGTCGTCAACGAGCCGGTCCGCCGCGGTCGGGTCGTCGGGACGGACCTCCTGCCGCGTTTCGGCGGCGTCGCGCCGGTCGACCTGTGGGGCATCGGCACGGAACGCATCGGCGAACTGGGCTTCGGCGACCGCGTCGTCGCGCGGGGGGACGTCCCGTCGGACCCGATGCACCGCGCCCTCGCGGAGCGTCGGGCGTACGTCCACCCGAACCGCTGGACCTCCCTCGGACTCTCGCTCATCGAGGCGATGCACATGGCGATGCCCGTCCTCGTCCTCGCGACGACCGACGCACCGCGCACGGTGCCCGCCGACGCCGGCGCGATCGCGACGGACGTCGACGAACTGGTGCGTGCCTCCCGGCTGCTGCTGGACGACCCGGACGAGGCGCGCCGACGCGGCGCCGTCGCCCGGGAGGCGGCGCTCGAGCGCCACGCGCTCGCGCGGTTCACCGCCGACTGGGACGACGTGCTCGATCGCGTCGTCACCGACCACCGGACCGCGCGCACCGCGCGGCGGAACGGCACGACCGAGGTCGTGCTCGAAGGGAGTGCCCGATGAAGATCGCGATGGTCTCCGAGCACGCGAGCCCGCTCGCGACCCTCGGCGGCGTCGACGCCGGCGGACAGAACGTCCACGTCGCCGAGCTGTCCGGCGCCCTCGCCGACCGCGGCCACCAGGTGACGGTCTACACGCGGCGCGACTCAGCGGACCTGCCCGTCCGGGTGCTGCTGCGGTCGGGCGTCGAGGTCGTCCACGTCGACGCCGGCCCCGCACGCGCGGTGCCGAAGGACGAGCTGTTCCCGTTCATGGGCACGTTCGCCTCGGTCCTCGCCGCCGAGTGGTTCGTCGACCGTCCGGACGTCGTGCACGCTCACTTCTGGATGTCCGGCCACGCCGCGCTCGAGGCGGTCGCCCAGGTCCAGGCCCGTACCGGCGGTGTCCGGATCCCCGTCGCGCAGACCTTCCACGCACTCGGAGTCGTGAAGCGCCGGCACCAGGGTTCGGCGGACACCAGCCCCGCCGAGCGCGAGTGGGTCGAGCCCGCCGTCGGACGGAGCGCCGACCAGGTCGTCGCGACCTGCTCCGACGAGGCGTTCGAGCTCAAGGCGCTCGGGGTCCCCCTCCACCGCATCTCCGTCGTGCCGTGCGGCGTCGACGTCGAGACCTTCCGACCCGACGGGCCCGTCGAGGAGCGTGGGCGGACCCACCGTGTCCTCACCGCCTCCCGGCTCGTGCAGCGCAAGGGCGTCGGCACGACCATCGCCGCCGTCGCCGAGCTCGTCCACGAGGGGCGCGACGTCGAACTCGTCGTCGTCGGCGGTGCCGGCGTCGCCGGGGCCGACCTACCCGACGACCCGGAGTACCAGCGCCTCGACGCTCTCGCCCGCGAACTCGGCATCCGCGACCACGTGCACTTCCGCGGCCAGCTCGGCCAGCACGACATGCCGGCGGTCTACCGGAGCGCGGACGTCGTCGTCTGCGCCCCCTGGTACGAGCCGTTCGGCATCGTGCCGCTCGAGGCGATGGCGTGCGGACGGCCGGTCGTCGCGTCGAGCGTCGGCGGTCTGATCGACACCGTGGTGGAGGACGCGACCGGCCTGCACGTCCCACCCCGGGACGAGGACGCCGTCGCCACCGCGGTCGGCACCCTCCTCGAGGACCCGGAGCGTCGCGAGGCGTTCGGTGCCGCCGGCCGCGAGCGTGCGGTCGCCCGGTACACGTGGCAGAAGGTCGCCGCCGAGAGCGAGCGCGTCTACGACCGGCTCATCGCCGGCGGGACCGGCGTCGCCGACACCCGCTCCAGCGCTCGTCGAGCACCCCGTCGCACCGCGAACACCGAGAGGACCGCACGATGACCATCTCCCCGACCGAGACCGCCGGCGCCACGCCGGCCGGCACGGTGGCCGACAGCGTGCAGGTCGTCCGCGACCACGTCGCCGCGTCCGTCCCCGTCATCGCCTCGCTGGTCGACCACGGCGAGCACATCGCCGCCTGGGCGGACGACATCGCCGCGCGGCTCGTCGCCGGACGTCGGCTGCTGGCCGCGGGCAACGGCGGCTCCGCGGCGGAGGCGCAGCACCTCACGTCCGAGCTGACCGGCCGCTTCGACGGCGACCGCCCGGCGTACTCGGCGATCTCGCTGCACGCCGAGAGCTCCGCCGTCACCGCGATCGGCAACGACTACGGGTACGAGGAGGTCTTCGCACGCCAGGTCCGCGCCCACGCCCGCGCCGGCGACGTCGTCGTCCTGCTCAGCACGAGCGGCAAGAGCCCGAACCTGCTCCGCGCCGCCGAGGCCGCACGCGCCGTGGGAGCGTTCGCGATCGCCCTCACCGGGCCCCGGCCGAACCCCCTCGCGTCGGTCGTCGACGACGCGATCTGCATCGACGGCCCGTCCGCGAACGTGCAGGAGGCGCAGCTGGTCCTCGTGCACGCCCTGTGCCGCGCGATGGAGCCCGCCCTGCGCCGTGGAGCCCGCCGGTGACCGCCGGCGCGAGCCACGGCGGGGCGACGCAGGCCGCCAGCGCCGGCCACGGCGGGGCGACGCGGGCCGCGGGCGCACGCCGGATCGTCGTCGTCGGCGACACCCTGCTCGACGTCGACGTCTCGGGCACGAGCGAACGCCTCAGCCCCGACGCGCCCGTCCCGGTCGTCGACGTCCGCACGGACGACCGCCGCGCGGGCGGCGCGGGACTCGTCGCGACGATGCTCGCGAAGGACGGCCACGACGTGACGCTGGTCACCGTGCTGTCCGACGACGGCCGCGGCGACGAGATCCGTTCGCTCCTCCCCCACGTGCACGTCGTCGCGGGGCCGTCCGGCGCACCGACGCCGGTGAAGACGCGCGTCCGCGTCGTCGACCACGCCCTGGTCCGGATCGACGAGGGCTGCGCGACCCCGCCGGTCCCCGAGGTCACCCCGGACATGACCGCCGCCCTCGCCGGGGCCGACGCGATCGTCGTCGCCGACTACGGGCGCGGCGTCGCGGCCGCACCGGCGCTGCGCGCGGCCCTCGAGGCGGTCGCCGAGCACGTCCCGGTCGTCTGGGACCCGCACCCGAAGGGCGCCGAGCCGGTCCCCGGCACGACCGTCGCGACGCCGAACGCCTCGGAGGCCCGTGCCGCGACCGGCCTCGGCGGCGACGGCGTCCCGTTCGAGACCGACGCGGCCTCGGCCCTCCGGGACCGCTGGGGCGTCGGAGCCGTCGCCGTGACGCTCGGTGACCGTGGCGCCCTCGTCGCC
>NZ_JBPUGH010000193.1:0-5482 GCF_051548005.1 Curtobacterium flaccumfaciens
CACGAGCACGGGATTCGTCCGCCCGCACGAGACTCGGCCCCGCAGCCTTCCGGCGCAACCCGCCCCGACACGCAGACGACCCCGCCACCGGACGGTGACGGGGTCGTCGTGACGTTGCGTGCTTACAGTGCGGCGCACTCCGCGCACACCGGGCCGAGCTTCGACTCGTGGTCGAGCTGCGAGCGGTGCTTCACGAGGAAGCACTCGACACAGGTGAACTCGTCGACCTGGGGCGGGAGGACGACGACGTCGAGGTCGACGTCGGAGAGGTCCTGACCGGCGAGCTCGAACGAGCCCGGGTTGTCGGAATCATCGTCGACGACGCCCGACATCTTGTCGGGGACGCGCTCCTTCAGAGCCTCGATCGACTCCGAGTCCGAGGAGTCGTCGGTCTTCCGGGGGGCGTCGTAATCGGTGGCCATGCCCATCCATTTCTCGTATCGAGAGGTCGTCGCCGGTGATCGGCGGCGACAGTTTGCACCACGACCCGCCGGAGTGCAAACCGAGCGTCCCGGCGGTTCGTTCGGCCCGTGCAACCCGTCACCGGGCCCTGCCATTCCCGGGTCGTCGGAACCGCCGTCCCGCACTCCGCGGCACGCCCGTGCGCCTCCCCGGGATCGGGGTCGACGCGCTGCATACTCACGGGGTACGACGCACGACCGTACGCACGCATCGGAAGGCGGAACCATGCAGGACCTGAGAGTCATCGGAGTGGAGTCGGGCGCACTCCTGCTCGCGACGGACGGCGGCACGGAGTACCGGCTGCCCGTCACCTCGTCCCTCCCGGGCCAGGTCCGGCAGGCGAACCCCGAGGGCGGACCGCAGAAGCGCGTGTCCCCGAAGGACGTCCAGGCGCGCATCCGCGGTGGCGCCGACGCCGCCGACGTGGCCGCCGCGCTCGACGTCGACGTCGACTACGTCCGTCGCTTCGAGGGCCCCGTGCTCGCCGAGCGCGCCTTCATCGTCGACGCCGCCCGCCGGGTGTCCGTGACGCCGGTCGACGACGAGGCACCCGACACGTTCGGCGAGGCGATCACCGCGAAGCTCGAGGCCGGCGAAGCCACGGGCGTGCAGTGGGGTTCGTGGAAGCACGTCGACACGGGCTGGCAGGTCCGCGTCCGCTACGCCGTCGACGAGGTCGAGCACGACGCCCAGTGGCGCTTCGACCCGAAGACGTCGACGCTCGTGCCCGACAACGGTGACGCGCACCGCCTCTCCCACACGGACGACGAGGGCATCGCGCCCCGCCTCCGCGCGGTCGAGTTCGACCACGAGGACGCCGACGGCACCCGCTTCGACTCCGGAGCCTTCCGGGTCGACACCGCGGACGACGGGCTGACGGACCCCGAGGTCGCCGAGCGCGCTCCGCTCCGCGCGCCGCTCCCCCGCATCGGTGCGGCCGCCCCCGAGGAGCGTGCTCCCGGCAACGAGACCGCCGACCTGCTGGAGGCGCTCCGTCGCCGCCGCGGTGAGCGCGAGGCCGCGTCGTTCACCGAGCACCAGGAGGAGCCCCGTCGCACCTCCATCAGCGTCGTCGACGTCCCGCTGCACGGCTTCGAGGACTCGTCCGACACCGCGCCCCAGCCGGACGCGCGCCCGTCGTCCGCTCCGGAGCCCGAGGTGCGGGACCGGAAGAAGCGGAGCCGCCGGTCGATGCCGAGCTGGGACGAGATCGTCTTCGGCACGCGCCCGGAGGACCCCGCCTGATCCCCGCCCTGGAGGCACGACCCGGCCCCGTCACGCAGCGCGCGTGACGGGGCCGGTCACGTCCAGGGCATCGGCGGCCGGCCGCACCCGGTCGCGTCCTCAGCCCGCGAACGCGCCGGCGAGGCGGAGCGGCACGAAGGTCTCCTCGTCGCTCATCGCGCCGTGCTGCCCGAGCATGCGCTTCGGGACCTCGCCGGGACGCAGTGCCCGGTCGTCGTTGAACGCCCACGACCCGCGGGCGACGAGCACGACGTCGCCGATGCGGTCGACCACCTCCGGAGCCACGGCGCCGAACCAGCCGGCCTCGATCGCCTCGGCCCGGGTCGCGACGTACGCCTTCTTGCCGTAGCGGGCCCGGAAGCGGCCGACGAGGTCGCGCACGTCGGTGCCCGCCGCGACGGCGAGCTGTCGGCAGCGCGGATCGCCCGCGACCCCGACGACGTCCGTCAGCAGCTCGGGGTCCATCGGCAGGTTCGCGTGCTCCGGGACGTCGAGCACGCCGTGGTCAGCCGTCACGACGACCCCCACGTCCGGGCGCAGTGCACGGTCGAAGCGTGCCAGCTCGCCGTCGAGGAGCTCGAGGGCGGCCGTCCACCGGTCGGACTGCCACCCGTGCTTGTGCCCGATCGAGTCGAGCTCGGGGACGTAGAGGTACACGAGCGAGCGGCCCGTCGCGGTCTCGGCCAGGGCGGCGTCGACGCGCTGCGGGATCGAGTCGGCGGGCACGTAGCGCGCCCCGCCGAGGACGCTCGCCGTCATGCCCGACGACCGGTAGCGCGCCGGGCCGACGACGACCGGGTCGACCCCGAGCGCCGCAGCCTCGGTGAAGAGCGTCGGGCCGAGCAGCCAGTCCGCCGGCACCTCGGCGTCCCACCCGCTGAGCAGGTTCATCACCTTCTCGGTGTCGGGGTTCCAACCGCTGTAGCCGACGATCCCGTGCGACCCGGGCGGCCGACCGGTCGTGAGGGTGCTCAGCGCCGCGGCCGTCGTCGTGGGGAACCCGCTCCGCAGCTTCTTGGCGGAACCGCTCGCGGGCGGGGCCACCAGCCACCGCGCGTGCCCGGCGCGCGCCGAGAGCGCGACGGAGCCGAGTCCGTCCACCAGCACGACGACCGCCGAGCGGGCGGGGCGGAGGGCGATCCGTGCCTCCAGGCCGTGTGATCGCAACCACGCGTCGTCCGCAGCGCCGAGCGCCACGAGGCAACTCGGGAAGACGTCGGCGAGGTTCGCGGCGGCGTCGGGGGCCGTCGGTACGCTGGTTCCCATCCCCACCAGTCTCGCAGAAGGGTGCCATGGCACGCACGGAAGCAGTCGGCCTGCCCGACGGCGAACGCATCGAGGACGTCGACGTCTCCGAGGAGATGCAGGGTTCCTTCCTCGAGTACGCGTACTCCGTCATCTACTCCCGGGCACTCCCCGACGCACGCGACGGCCTCAAGCCCGTGCAGCGCCGCATCCTGTACCAGATGTCCGAGATGGGCCTCCGGCCGGACCGGGGGCACGTCAAGAGCGCCCGCGTCACCGGCGAGGTGATGGGCAAGCTGCACCCGCACGGCGACAGCGCGATCTACGACGCGCTCGTCCGCATGGCGCAGCCGTTCACGATGCGTGTGCCGCTCGTCGACGGTCACGGCAACTTCGGCTCCCTCGACGACGGCCCCGCCGCGGCCCGGTACACCGAGGCCCGGCTCGCCGAACCCTCGATGGCGATGACCGAGGGGCTTGGCGAGGACGTCGTCGACTTCGTCCCGAACTACGACAACCAGATCATGCAGCCGGGTGTGCTGCCGGCGGCGTTCCCGAACCTCCTCGTCAACGGTGCCTCGGGCATCGCGGTCGGCATGGCCACGAACATGGCGCCGCACAACCTGGGCGAGGTCGTCGAGGCCGCGAAGCACCTGCTCATGAACCCGCAGGCCTCGCTCGAGGAGCTCATGGAGTTCGTCCCGGGCCCGGACCTCCCCGGCGGCGGCACGATCGTCGGGCTCTCCGGGGTCCGCGACGCCTACGCCACCGGCCGTGGGTCGTTCCGCACCCGCGCGAAGGTCAGCGTCGAGAACCTCACGCCGCGCAAGGCCGGGCTCATCGTCACCGAGCTCCCCTACCTCGTCGGCCCCGAGCGCGTGATCGAGAAGATCAAGGACGGCGTCCAGTCGAAGAAGCTCGTCGGGATCTCCGACGTGAAGGACCTCACCGACCGCAACCACGGGCTGCGGCTCGTCATCGAGATCAAGTCCGGCTTCAACCCCACCGCCGTGCTCGAGCAGCTCTACAAGCACACCCCGCTCGAGGACGGCTTCGGCATCAACAACGTCGCACTCGTCGACGGCTCCCCGCGGACCCTCGGGCTGCGGGACCTGCTCGACGTCTACGTGCGCCACCGCCTGTCGGTCGTCACGCGACGATCGGAGTACCGGCTGGCCCGGCGCCGTGAGCGGCTCCACCTGGTCGAGGGCCTGCTCATCGCGATCCTCGACATCGACGAGGTCATCGAGGTGATCCGCTCCTCGGACGACTCCGAGGCCGCGCGGTCCCGACTGCAGACGGTGTTCGACCTGTCCGAGGTGCAGGCCGAGTACATCCTCGAGCTCCGGCTGCGCAGGCTGACGAAGTTCTCCCGCCTCGAGCTCGAGGGCGAGCGCGACCAGCTGCTCGCCGACATCGCCGCGCTCGAGGAGCTCCTGGCCTCCGACGAACGCCTCCGGGCGCAGGTGTCGCTCGAGCTCACCGAGGTGTCCGACCGGTTCGCGACGCCGCGCCGCACGCTCCTGACCGAGGCCGACGCCCCGGTCCGCGGTGGCCGCAAGGCCGCGGTCGACCCGGAGTCGCTGCAGATCGCCGACTCGCCGTGCCGCGTCATCCTCTCCACCACGGGGCGGCTCGTCCGCGTCGACATCCCCGACACCGACCTCGGCATCGTGCGGGTGCCGAAGCGGTCGAAGCACGACGCCGTCCGGTCGTCGGTCGTGTCGACGGTCCGCGGGCAGCTCGGTGCGCTGACCTCGACCGGCCGCGTGGTGCGGTTCTCCCCGGTGGACGTCCCTGCGGTCCCGCCGGCCTCCGTGCGGCTCGACGCGGGTGTCCGGGTGTCGGAGTACCTCGGCGTGGCCCGCACCGAGACCGTGGTCGCACTCATCTCCCTGGGTTCGGACGACTCCGTGGCGATCGGTACCGCGCAGGGCGTGGTGAAGCGGGTCGTGGCCGGTGCGTGGCCGGACAAGCCCGAGGTCGTCGCGATCGGCCTCAAGCCGGGCGATTCGGTGATCGGCGCGACCCAGGCACCCGAGGACGACGACCTCGTGTTCATCACCTCGAACGCACAGCTCCTCCGGTTCCCGGCGTCCGGCGTCCGGCCTCAGGGTCTGCCGGCCGGCGGTGTGGCCGGGGTCGCACTCGCGTCCGGTGCCTCGGTGATCTGGTTCGGCTCGGTCCCGCGGTCCGACGACGCCGTCGTGGCGACCGTCTCGACTTCGTCGGCCGCGCTGCCCGGCACGGACAACGGTCGGGCCAAGGTGTCGGCGCTGTCCGAGTTCCCGGCGAAGGGCCGCGCGACCCAGGGTGTCCGGGCGCACGCGTTCCTGAAGGGCGAGGACGGCCTGACCGTGGCGTGGGCGGGCATCGCGCCGCCGCACGCGGTCGGGACGGACGGCGCAGCACGGACCCTGCCCGACTGGCTGTCGAAGCGTGATGGGTCGGGCAGTCCGCTCGACGCCGTGATCGGCACGATCGGCGGGAGTGCGGCCGCGCTCGACGGGACCGCGGGCGAGGCGTAGGC
>NZ_JBPUGH010000194.1:0-5447 GCF_051548005.1 Curtobacterium flaccumfaciens
CGGCTGCGGCTGCGGCTGCGGCTGCGGCTGCGGCTGCCGCTGCGGCTGCCGCCGCGCAGGGGCACCACGGCACAACCGCACCGCACCGCAGAACGGAACGGCGCGGCCCCGCGTCGGTCCTTCCCGGCACCGGGACTCGGCCCCGCCCGAGTAGACAGGCCGCATGGACACCGCACCGATGCTCGCGAAGGCCGTACCGACCGTCCCCGAGCCGGACAGTGTTCGTGGCGGCCTCCGGTACGAGCCGAAGTGGGACGGGTTCCTTTACTGAACTCTGCAAGTCAGGCGCGAAGATCGGTCACTTCGTCCCGGTCCTCGTCGAACGCGCGCACGCCGCCGCCGCGACGGCTGAGCTCCGGTTGAAGGCCGGATGGCCCAGGCGCTCCCACCTGCCGCTTGACCGCAGGGCGATGGTTACACGGACAGCGACTTCCCGCCAAGCGGATGCAGACCGGCCGCGCCTCGCGGGCCCAGTTGCCGAAAAACTACGCGCGGTCGGTTGGGTCGTGAGCGTACATGAGGAAATCCCGACCGAGGGCTGTTGGGAGAGACCAATAGAGCAACGGTTAGCACCCTCGGTTTGTCCGTCGAGATTTCCGAGTTTTCGCGTAGTGTCGTCGAACCAAGCGCTTGTGATGTCGACGATCAGGTTCAGCCCAGACAGTCGCCGCTTGCGCTCCTTGACGCGATTTGCGCCTTCACCTTCGATAAAGGCTTGCATATGGTTGACCTGACTTGGATTAGGTCAGCTGGCACTGCCGTGCCCCTGCAAGGGTGCCGCGAGTCGTTCGCGGGCGTCCTCGTGCCGATCGACAGGAGTTGCGTCGATGACGCGGCGGATCATCAGTTCCAGGAATCGAGCAGGGTTCAGACTAACGGGGACAGCGTCACGGCGAATCTGAACCGAAGGCAGGTTGGCTAGCGCTTCGTCGACTGCCGTGGCGGGGACTTCTTCGCCTTCGCTTTGGAGGCTGTCATCGTCAATTCCAGCAGCGACGAATGGGTTGTCTGCGTCACCATCGTCTGCTGCATCGTCTCGTGTGGAAGCGGACGCGACGTCTTCGCCGTACTCGATCATGATGAGCGCGACTGCGTGGTACGCGTCGTCCTCGCGACCGAGCTTCTGCAGGAGGTCGATGAGCCAGCGAGCTTTCTTGGGCTCCTCGGTCAGGATTGTCGAGCGGAGCCCGTAGACGAAACCGAGGGCTGCAAGCGGGTGCCGGAGGCGAAGGTTCTTGGCATCGCCGTAGCTCTCTTCGACACGGTTGGCAGCGTTTTTCCCGAAGCTGGAGTCCATGCGCTTGGTGCTAATGAGCAGTTCGGGGCCCGTGTCCCAGTCAGACATGACGACGTCGACCTGCTTGAGGTAGTTCTTTCCGAGGATGTTCGCGGAGGCCGACACGACACCCTTTATCGGAGTGGGGTTTGCGAGCCGCTTCGCGAGCTGGGCGCGTTCCTTGCCTTTCAGTGCGCGCAAGAGGTTCGCGATCGCGGCCGGCAGGATGCGGGGGTGCTCGGCGCGCGGCCATGTCGCGTCGGGGGCAAAGCCGGCGCGGCGGAGTTCGTACGAAACCCACACGTCCAGCGCGAGCGCGGGCACCCCGGTTGTTGTGGGCGCTTCCAAGTACAGCGGTACACCGAGGAGTCGTTGCAGGACGGGAAAGTCTGGCTCGTAGCGGACCGTGCCGTCGGCGTCGCAAATCCAGGGGTTGGTGTGGACGCCTTCTGGGGCGGCGTCGGCGCAGATCCGGTCGAAGATTGCCCATGCTTTGGACCGGATGGAGCGTTCAGCGGCCACTGTCAGCTCGCGCCACTCGTCGGGACGTCATGGCAGCGTGCGCTGTGCGCACGAGCTGCAGCTCCTCTGTCGAGACCAAGCCCTGGTCAACGAGAAGTGCTTGGTCCACGAGCCGCACTGCTGCGAGCAGGTCGCCTTGGCGAAGCAGCCGGGCTACGCGCGACTTCACGTCACGGAGTGCATCGGCTCGTTCCCGCACGAGCGCGGGTGAGGGCATAGCCCACACGTCTGCTTCCCGGGGTTCGATCTTCAAGATGCCGCCGCCGTAGGCACGTCCGACCATCTCCGCGTTCAGCAGCGTCACGGAGTTCAGTGACGCCAGCGGCAGGAGCTCCCGGCCGAGGTCGCGGTGCTCGTCAACGAGGTACACGCCGTGCACGGAGTTGAGGTGCAGCGCAGCCGCCTCGTTGGTCGTCAGCCGAGGCGTGTCCGCGTTCATGCACGTGAGAAGCAGATCTGCGGGCGGCAGCAGCGGGACTTGATACCACGTACGTCGCACCCGGCACTTGTATGCCTGGTCAACGCCCGCCATATGACCTGCTTGCACGTAAGCGGTTGCGGCCGGAGTCAGCCGAGATCCAGGCCGGAACAACCACGTCGCTTTGCCGGCCGCACCGAGGTCCGTGAGGTTGTGCCGGGTGAGAGACAACCCGCGGAGGTGCGCACTACCGGGCGGTGAGAGGCGAACTAGGTCGGCTCGGCCGAGGCCGAGTTCACGGGCTCGTGCCGGTGAGAGCGCGAAGTAGCTGTTGTTGCCCGTCACCATGCCGAGTGTGGTGTCGCCCCAATTCTCGAGGTCTGTGAACGCTTCGGACTCCCGTAGTCGACGGAGAGGCCGGAGCGCATCTGCACCCACGAGGAGTCCGGTCCATTTATCGGCAGGACGCTTCGGTGACCACCGCAGCGCGTCTCCGAGCGTGGTGAGAGCATCGGCGTCTTGTGCTTCGCGAATGGTGGCGTGGTCTGTGGGGCCCTGGTCGAAGCCGTCGGCGAGCAGCAGCACGACGTCTGCTTCCGCTTCGGGGAACACACGTTCGGTGAACAGCACCAGCTCGACGCTGGCGAACCGGTCAAAGAGAAACTGGCGGACCGGGGCGGCGTAGTTCACGCTCAGTAGCTCGGCGGGCAGCACCAACCCCATCCGTCCTCCTGGTCGGAGGAATAGTGCGGACTGGATGGTGAACGCCGCCCAGCTCGACGCGAGGCCGGTCAGTGCAACGCCGGCGCTGAGCGCCGCCGCCCGAGACCGCGTACGGGACTCACCGGTGAAGTCCTGATACCGGATGTACGGCGGGTTGCCGATGACGGCGTCGTACGTCGGGGTCGGATCGACGAGGAAGAAGTCGCTGTGGATCACCGTCGGCACCCCGCCCGCATCAGCGACGCGTTCAGCAGCGACGCGGGCGCTGTACTCGTGAATCTCCACACCGGTCACACCTGGCTGTACGGCTCCAAGTTCGGTGAGGCGCCGTACCGCCTCCACAAGGAACGCCGCGTCCCCCGCTGACGGCTCCATGATCGCGTCGCTCGAATCGCGGACAGCCCAATCGGTGATGAAGCGAGTCAGCGGTTCTGGCGTGAAGAACGCGCCCCGCGCTTTACGCAGCTCCGACGTGTCGACGGAGTGGGGCAGTTCAGCAGTGCTCACCGGTCCATTGTCGACTACACGGACGACAACTCGGCGCGACCCACCGTCAACTGGGGCGCTCACATCTGAAGGGAGGCACGCCCGCCAGACCTACCCGCGGACCGGGCTCCTCGTCCCGGCGCCAGGCGAGGCGCTTGCACGCGTCGACGGAGCGCTTGCACGCTTCGACGGCGAGGGAGGCTACCAGCAGAGCCGCTGATGCAGCGAACGCTCCGGCTGAGACCGGCCGGGCGGCAACGAGCAGCAGCGCGAACCCAGCGACAACCGAAACCGAGGACCCGAGGGCGAGGACGGTGACGGTGACGGCGACACCGGCCGGTGACACGGGTGACGATGCCGTCATTGCTCATGTCAGAGGTATGCGCGGACGACGCAAGTCCGCATACCGCTCAGGTGGTCGGCGCGGACTTCGCGTCCATGTCTTTCAACCACTTGTCGGTGGGGGCCCAACCGCCGGTGCGACTCATCGCGTACCTCAGGAGCACCTCCCGGCGCACGGATGGCTTCCATTTCGCGCGCTGCCACTCGGGCAGTTCGTGAAGGTCAGAGATGAACACGTTCGCGCTGTTGTCGAGGAGCGCATACGCGGACCGCCACTCCTCAGCAACCCGCTGCGGCGCCCACCGCAGTGCGTAATCAGCGCCGACGTCGCTCTTGGACTCAAACCGGCTGCGGATGAACGCTTCAACGACTGGTTTTCTCGAGACTGGCTTCGCGGCCCTGACCCCGGCATCCTCGATGGCCGCCTGGATGAGTTGCTGCGCCCGCGCCAACTGTTCACGTCGCTCCCGGTCGCGTTTCTCGTCCGTGTCTTCCTGCCATTCCTCACGCTCGGCGGTCAGCTCCTGCGACCAGTCCACGGCCACCCACCACGCGTAGGACACCCCCGCTCCGATGAATCGGAGATCCATCCCCTCGAGGTCGCCGTCGTGACTCGCGGCGTTGCCCCGGAGGCTAGCCGGCACCCCTTCAGCGTCGCCAAGGAACTCCGCTAGGTCGAACGTCCGCTCCCCTAGGGTGACGAAGGCGGCGCCGACATGGCTTGCGATGTCGAGCGCGTCGTCGAGGGTGACATCGGGAGCAGCAAACAGCACGTCGGTGTTCTTCACAACTATCGCCGGCAGCAGCCGCAGGTTTCGGCCAGCCGCTTCTAACGGAGCCCGCTCGAGCATCGCCCGCAGCTCGGCAGGAGTAACGGTCGAAGCAGCATCATCGTCATCGGGCATGCCTTCACCGTATCGGGTGTCTGCGGAAGCGCAGATGATTACCGGAAGGAGGTCGCCACTGGCTTCAGATCCAGGCGCGAAGTTCTCGCGATGGAGCCTCGCGAACCCGCCCTGCTGATTTTTCCGGACATCGCGAGCATGGGGAACGTTTGGTGAAAGTCTCGCGCCTCAGAAGCGCCGACTCGATGGGAGGCTTGCATGTCAGGAACGGACCGAGACGTCGTGGCAGGTCGACCGCGCGCTGCTCACCAGTGCAGTGGCCTTGTCCCCGAGTGAAGTTTCGGGCCTACTCAAGCGGCGCGGCTGCTGCGCATATGGCGACGCACCCGTGCAGAATGACGAGTATGAGCGACGTTAACTTCGATGGGGACCCTTCGTCGTCGGCCGAACCGACTCCCAGTACGCGATACGCGTCGCGTGACCCGCGCGATCAAGCTAGGGTCGAGGACGAAGTTGGGAATCCAACGGACCGACTGTTGGCCCTGAAGGACCGTATCAAAAAAGAACGCGTCCGCACGTTCAGCACCGTCGAAAGCGATTTCCTTGCGCTACTTTGGTGTATCGATACGTACCGGGGTAAACATGTAATACCCAGAACTCCTTTGCTCAACCGCAGTCGCTCGAAGGACGAAAGCGGCGAGGGCTTGTATCGAAGCAAGGGGAACTGGTTTTCTGAGGTGATCGCCTTGATCCTCGGCAACAAGACAACAAGCACCCTTGCGCCGCGAGCTCGCGTCAAGGGGTTCTCCCAGGAACATCAGATCGACATTGCTTG
>NZ_JBPUGH010000195.1:0-5447 GCF_051548005.1 Curtobacterium flaccumfaciens
GCCCGGTGCCGGCCCGACGGACCGGCACCGCGCCTCCAGGCGGTCACCCCCACCGCATGACGCGCGCCGCACGCGGAAGGCCCCGCACCGGAACCGGTGCGGGGCCTTCGTGGTGTCAGCGGGGATCAGACGCCGAAGTAGAGCTCGTACTCGAACGGGTGCGGACGCTGCGCGAGCGGGAGGATCTCGTTCTCACGCTTGTAGTCGATCCACGTCTGGATGAGGTCCTCGGTGAAGACGTTGCCCTTGGTGAGGAACTCGTGGTCGGCCTCGAGCGCCTCGAGCGCCTCGTCGAGGGAGCCCGGCACCTGCGGGATGCCCTTGGCCTCCTCCGGCGGGAGCTCGTAGAGGTCCTTGTCGACCGGCTCGTGCGGCTCGATGCGGTTCTGGATGCCGTCGAGGCCCGCCATCAGCTGGGCCGCGAAGGCGAGGTACGGGTTGCCCGAGGCGTCCGGCGCGCGGAACTCGATGCGCTTGGCCTTCGGGTTCGTGCCCGTGATCGGGATGCGGATCGCGGCGGAACGGTTGCCGGCCGAGTAGACCAGGTTGACCGGCGCTTCGAAGCCCTTGACCAGGCGGTGGTACGAGTTGATCGACGGGTTCGTGAACGCGAGCAGCGCCGGAGCGTGCTTCAGGATGCCGCCGATGTACCAGCGCGCGACGTCCGAGAGACCGCCGTAGCCGTTCTCGTCGTAGAACAGCGGCTTGCCGTCGTTCCAGAGCGACTGGTGGGTGTGCATCCCCGAGCCGTTGTCGCCGAAGAGCGGCTTCGGCATGAAGGTGGCGACCTTGCCCCACTGGTCGGCCGTGTTCTTGACGATGTACTTGAACTTCAGGATGTCGTCCGCGGCGTGGACCATCGTGTCGAACTTGTAGTTGATCTCCTGCTGGCCGCCGGTGCCCACCTCGTGGTGCGAGCGCTCGAGCTCGAAGCCCGCCTCGATCAGCTTGAGGGTGATGTCGTCGCGGAGGTCCGCCGTCTTGTCGACGGGGGAGACCGGGAAGTAGCCGCCCTTGTACGGGGTCTTGTTGGCGAGGTTGCCGCCCTCTTCCTCGCGGCCGGTGTTCCACGCGCCCTCTTCGGAGTCGACCGAGTAGAACGACTTGTTCTGCGTGACCGAGTAGCGGACGTCGTCGAAGATGTAGAACTCGGCCTCGGGGGCGAAGAACGCAGTGTCCGCGATGCCCGTCGACGCGAGGTACTTCTCCGCCTTCTTGGCGACCTGGCGCGGGTCACGGCCGTAGATCTCGCCGTTCCGCGGGTTGTAGATGTCGAAGATCATGATCAGCGTGCGCTCGGCGCGGAACTGGTCGATGTAGGCCGTCGTCACGTCCGGGATGAGCTGCATGTCCGACTCGTGGATCGACGCGAAGCCGCGGATCGACGAACCGTCGAAGAGCTGTCCGACCGAGAAGAAGTCCTCGTCGACCGTCGACGCCGGGATGTTGAAGTGCTGCTGGACACCGGGAAGGTCCGTGAAGCGGATGTCGAGGAACTTGACGTCCGTGTCCTTGATGAAGGCGAGCACCTCGGAGGAATCGCTGAACATGTGTGTCGATCTCCTGTGGGGTTGGGTGATGTCGGCAGGGACCTTTCGGCACCCTCCGACGAGGCTATTGACACCGGGTTTCCCGGACGTGACTGCATTGTTTCGTGCGTGTTACGTGCCCGGTGCTCGCCTACGCTTGGGGCATGGCCCGTACCACCTCCCCGTCGTCGTCCGCCGCTCCGCATCCGGACGGCTGGCCCGGGAAGGACCTCGGACTCCCGGAGGAAGGTCCCCGCAGCGTCGGACGCATCGGCCGCCGAGTCGTCGCACTCCTGATCGACGGTGCCCTCGCCGACCTCGTCGCGTACGTCACGGGCGTGTGGTCGCCGGTCAACGGGTCCGGGGACATCGCGCACTCGTGGGTGCAGATCGCCATCTTCGCCGCGCTGCAGGTCCTGTTCATCTGCCTGCTGTCGGGCTCGTTCGGGCACATCTGCGTCGGCCTGCGCGTCGTGCCGATCCGCGGAGGGTACGTCGGGGTCTGGCGTCCGGTGGTCCGGACGGTGCTGCTTTGCCTCGTCGTCCCCGCCCTCATCATCGACCGCGACAGCCGTGGGGCGCACGACCGCATCGCGGGGACGGTGCTCGTCCGGCGCTGAGGGCGGGGGGCGCGGCTGGTTGGCTCGCACGGTGCGGAGGCCAGCTCGCACGGTGCGGAGGCCAGCTCGTCCGGTGCGAGGTGGTTCACGCCGTGCGAGGTTGTGAGCGCGCACCGTGTGGAGAACCTCGCACCGTCTGTCACGCGCACCGTCCTCGCACGGTGCGAGGTCGGCTCGCACGGTGCGAGGCCAGCTCGTTCGGTGCGAGGTTGTTCATGCCGTGCGAGGTTGTGAGCGCGCACCGTGTGGAGAATCTCGCACCGTCTGTCACGCGCAGCGATTGCCCGTCACGCGCACGCGTCCACGGAGCGACGAGCGTGCATCGTCCGCACGCAGAACGCCCCCGACCGATGTGGTCGGGGGCGTTCTGCGTCAGCAGGTCGCGCTGATCAGCGGGGGCGGCCGGCGCGGGCCCGCATCGGGTCCATGCCCTTGGGGATCGACGCCGCCGGGCTCTGCGTGAGCGAGTCGAGCCGGTTCGCGACCGCGAGGACTTCGTTGCGGTTCAGCGCCTTCTTGTACTTGTTCATCGCCCGCGGCAGCTTGTGCAGCGTCACGGCGTCGTCACCCGAGCCGACGTGGACGACGTGCACGGGGACGTTCGGCACGATCCGCTGCACCTTGCGGCGCTCTTCGTCCACCTGGCGGGTGAGGTTGCCGAGCTGCCCCTCCGTGATGAGGACGACGCCGGGAGTGCCGACGGCGCGGTAGACGGCGGCCTGCGAGCGACCGTGGACCGCGACCGGCATCTCGCTCGAACGCCACTGGCGTCGGAGCGAGTTCGAGAGCACGGCACCGACGGCACCGGGCTGCCCCTCGATCTGCGAGTAGGCGGCCCGCTCGGCGAGACGGCCGAGCACGATGAGGAAGAGCAGGACACCGAGCAGGACGCCCGCGACGATCCAGAGGAGGATCGCGAGCCAGTTCTGGCCCGGGAGCAGCAGAGCGAGGAGGATGCCGAGGACCACGGGGCCCACGAACGCCAGGGCGAACCACCAGACGGACGTCGGGTCGGCCCGACGGGTCATCTGGAAGACCTGGTACATCTGCTTGAGACGACCCGGCTCCTTCGCCTTCGTGTCGGAAGAACTGCTGCGTGCCATGCACACAGGATACGGCCTGAGCAGCCACTCCGAGACCGGCTCGGAGGAGGCTGTGGGCGAACGGTCGCCGTCCACAGTTCCGTCCGTCGTGGGCCGCGCGGCGTGACGCGGGACGACGATGGTCGGCGTGCAGGATGACGACGAGCGCAGGACCTGGTGGGCGGCCACGTCGGAGGGCACCTTCCTCGGCTGGGTGGCTGCTCGATCGGTCGCACCGGAGCGACACCTCGGGCCGGTGCTCGCCGTCGGGCGGGCCCGGAACGGGGCCCTGGTGGCCGAACTGCTGCGTCCCGCCGGCCCGTCGATCGCGGCGGCTCTCGACCGGCTGGGGACACCGAGCGTCGGGGTGGCGGTCACCCTGACGGAACCCCTGCTCGACCTCGCGGTCGCGGCTGGGCGCGGCGCTGTCCTGCTCGGCCCGGCGTGTGCCGAGGACGTCGTCGTGGATGACTCCGGAGCCGTCGTGCTCTGCGATCGACCGATGGGGGCCGTTCCGTTCGCGGCGGGGCCCGGCTCCGCACCACTGTCGAGTGCCGGCGTCGTCGACGGGATCGCCGCGCTCCTGCTCGCCGTGCGGATCGTCTGGGAGCGCGTCGACCCACGCGAGGCCTGCCGGCCGGATGTCGACACGGCACTGATCACCGCGCGGTGCGGCGACCCCGCTGCACTCGACTCCCTGCGCGCGACGGTGCACGCAGCCGGCGCGCCGAGACCGGTGCGCTGGGACCCGCCCGCGGGACTGTTCTCCTTCGCGGAACCGGTGCCGCCCGTCCCCGGCCCCGGCTCTGAGGCCGCCGGATCGGTGGTCGATGCGGTGATCGCTCGGGCCCGGGACGTCGCCGAACGCGGCGTACCCGTGGGCGGACGGCGGGTGCCGGCGCGGCAGGTGCTCGTCGGTGTCGTGGTCGCCGCCGGCCTCGTGGTCGCGGCGGTGACGGCGCTCGGCGGGTGACCTGCGATCACGCACGGTGGCGCTGACGAGTCCTCGGGCCTGGCAGGCGACGCTGACGGGTCCTCCGGCCAGGCAGGGCGCTGAAGGGTCCTGCGGTCAACGGGCGGGGCGCCGCGGCCCGCCAGGAACTGCCTGCAGCGCCGAGGGACGCCCCTCCGCGCCGATGGATGCCCGCGGCGCCGAGGAACGCGGAACGGCCCCGCTCCAGGGGAGCGGGGCCGTTCCGTCGAACCAGGCAGGAACGCCGGGATCAGTGCCCGAGGGCCGTGCTTCAGTACCCGAGGTTCGGGGCGAAGTTGCCCTCCTCGAGGCGGTTCTTCACCGCGACGAGGTAGCGCGACGCGTCCGCACCGTCGATGATCCGGTGGTCGTACGACAGCGCGAGGTAGACGAACGAGCGGATTGCGATGGCTTCCTGTCCGTCGACCTTCACGACGGCCGGACGCTTGGTCACGATGCCCGTGCCGAGGATCGCCGACTGCGGGAGGAACACCACGGGGGTGTCGAACAGCGCGCCACGCGAACCGGTGTTGGTCAGCGTGAAGGTGCCGCCCGCGAGCTCGTCCGGCTTGAGCTGGTTGTTGCGGGTGCGCTCGGCGAGGTCCGCGATCGACTGCGAGAACTGCGCCAGGTTCAGCGACGCGGCGTCCTTGATCACCGGGGTGAGCAGACCGCGCTCGGTGTCCACCGCGATCGAGACGTTCTCGGTCTCCGGGTAGACGATCTCGTCACCGTCGACCGTCGAGTTGATCTTCGGGTGGGCCTTGAGCGCCTCCGACGCCGCGAGGGCGAAGAACGGCATGAAGGAGAGCTTCGAGCCGGTCTTCTCGAGGAACTCGGCCTTGTGCGCGTCGCGGAACTGCGCCACCTTCGTGACGTCGACCTCGACGACGCTCGTGAGCTGGGCGGTCGAGGTCATCGACTGCACCGCGCGCTCGGCGACGACCTTGCGGAGGCGGGTCATCTTCTCGCGGGTGCCACGGAGCGGCGACACCTCGGCGACGAAGGGACCGGACGGCGCGGCGGCAGCCTGACCGCCGGCGGCCGGCTTCGATGCAGCCGCAGCGGCAGCGAGGACGTCCTCCTTGCGGATGCGACCGCCGACGCCCGATCCGGTCACGGTCGAGAGGTCGACACCCTGCTCGTTCGCGAGCTTGCGCACGAGCGGGGTCACGTACCCGGAGGCGGAGCCGTCCTGCGTCGGGTTCGGCACCGAAGCTGACTGACCCGAGGCGGCCGGAGC
>NZ_JBPUGH010000196.1:0-5444 GCF_051548005.1 Curtobacterium flaccumfaciens
CCTGCACGTCACGCACTTCGACGGCGGGTTCATCGGCGTCACGGTGTTCTTCGTGCTCTCCGGGTTCCTCATCACGACGCTGCTCCTCGGTGAGCACCGGAAGACCGGCCGCATCCGCCTCGGCTCGTTCTGGGGCAAGCGTGTGCTGCGGCTCTACCCGGCGCTCATCGCCTTCGTGCTCGTCGGGCTCGCGCTCTGGAACTGGGTCGGCGACTACAAGGGTGCGACGTTCTCCCCCGGCGAGGCCGCGTTCATCGCCCTGAGCTACACCGGCAACCTCTTCCGCTCGTTCTGGGACACCACGCAGGGCGTGTTCGCCCACACGTGGAGCCTGTCGATGGAGGAGCAGTTCTACCTCGTCTGGCCGCCCGTCCTCGTGCTGCTCTTCGCGATCCGGTCCCGTCGCCGCTGGTTGATGGCCGGACTCGGTGTGGTGATCGTCGGCGCTTCGATCGCGTCGTTCCTCAGCTACGAGAAGCCGAACGGGGGCTCGACCCCCGACGTGTACTTCTCCCCGGTGCTCGGCGTCGTGCCGCTCGCGACCGGCTGCCTGCTCGCGCTGCTGCTCGACGACGAGCGCGTCCGTCGCGCCGCCGCGGGCATCGCCGGACACCTCGCGACCTGGGTCGGCCTGGCCGCCCTCGTCGGCGTCCTGATCTGGATCGACGGGGACTGGACCCAGCACGCCTCGACGTTCGGCGTGGTCATGCCCCTCGCCGGTGTGGTGTCGGCCGTGCTCATCGGCGGGCTCGTGTCCGCCCGCACCCCGGTCTCGGCGGCACTCGGATGGACACCCGTGTCGTGGTTCGGCCGTCGGGTCTCGTACTCCGCGTACCTGTGGCACCCGCTCGTGATCGCGCTGCTCAGCACCTTCGCGATCGGTGCCTGGGGCAAGGTGTGGCTGGTCGGTGCGGCGCTCCTCGTGGCCGTCGGCGCGGCCTACGCGGTCGAGGTGCCGGTCGAGAAGGCCCGCAAGCACTTCCGCGAGGCCAAGCGGCTGCAGGCAGCGGACCGCGCCGGGCGCGAGCACGCCACGGCGTAGCCCCGGCAGGCGGCTCACCGGGCGCGACCACGCTCCGGCGGGGCGGCCCGTGGCGGCGCCGCCACGGGCCTCCCGTCCATGTGGTGTCGCGTTGCGACCGGCCGACGAAGCGCGCGCGTCCCGACCATGCGCGCGTCGATCGACGGGAGCTGCGTCGAGACGCGCGCGTTTCGTGGACCCGTTGCCCGAGCCGTGCGCTGCGCACCGCACGGAGGACAACCTGGGACGCCTGCGGCGGGGCCCGGCCTACGGTCCGGTGGGCGTCGCCACGGTGGCGGCGCCCGAGGAGCGACCATGACCCAGCGCGGCGCGACCGCCACCCCGGCCGGACGGAACGGGTTCCTCCGGCGCATGACATTCGCGTGCGCGTGGGGTGAGGGCCTCGACGGCTTCGACCTCGGCGTCATCAGCGTCGCCCTGCCGTCCATCACGATCGCGCTCGGCCTCGACCCGGTGCTCGCCGGGCTCATCGGTGCGAGCTCGCTGATCGGCATCTTCATCGGAGCGCCACTCGCCGGGTGGCTCACGGACCGGTTCGGCCGCAAGCGGGTCTTCACGATCGACGTCCTGCTGTTCATCGTGCTCGGGCTACTGCAGGCGTTCGCATCGTCGGGCTCTGGGGCTCGGCACCGGGCATCGTCGTCGTGCTGTGCTTCGCGGTCTTCTCGTTCATGAACGCGGCGCAGGGCAACCTCACCGCGGTGTACCCGATCGAGGTGCTGCCGACCGAGGTCCGCTCGACCGACGTGGGCTTCGCGGCCGCGTGCAGTCGGGTCGGTGCCGCCGCCGGGACGTTCCTGCTGCCCATCGGCATCGACTCCATCGGCATCGGTGCGTGCATGCTCATCGCCGCCGCGATCTGCGTCGTCGGGGCGGTCCTGTCCCAGGTGATGGCGCCGGAGACCACCGGCAAGGGTCTGCACGACACGAGTACCCAACCCCTGCGCGAGCAGACCCGGACGACGACCGCGGCCCGGTGACCCTGGCCAGGGGGCGCACCTGCACGAGCACGGCGGCCGTGGTCCGTAGGCTCCCAGCGTGACCACCGAGCGCGTCGACGTCCTCGTCATCGGCGGCGGACCCGTCGGCTGCTTCGCCGCGGCGCTCCTCGCCGAGCGCGGCATCGACGTCGCAGTGTGGGAGCGCCGCAGCGATGACCCCTTCGGCTCCCGGGCCATCGGCATCCACCCGCCGTCGCTCGACGCCTTCGCCGCGATCGGGCTCGACCGGGCGGTCCTGGCAGACGCCGTACTCGTCCGCACCGGTGTCGCCCGGAGCCGGGGCCGCGAGCTCGGTGCGCTGTCCTTCGCGGGTGCCTCGGCCACGCACCCGTACGTCGCGACACTCGACCAGCACCGGACGGAGACGCTCATGCGCGCGCGGCTGCCGGTGGGAGCCCTCCGGACCGGCACGACGCTGACCGGCCTGCACCAGGACCGGTCACGGGTCCTCGCCGAGGGGACCGGAGCGGACGGCAGCCCACGGTCGATCGAGGCGGCGTTCCTCGTCGGCGCCGACGGCAGCCGCAGCACGGTGCGGGAGCTGCTCGGCATCGCGACCCGGGGGCGGGACTACCGCCACCGCTACGTGATGGGCGACTTCGCGGACCCCGAGGACCCGTCGGCTCGGTCGACCGCGCTGGTCGACGTCGGGCCGGACGGGGTCGTCGAGTCGTTCCCGCTGCCGGGTGGTCGACGACGGTACGTGGCACTCGTGGGCACGACCAGCAAGGGCCCCGACCGCTCGGACTCCGCCGGCACGACGGCCGCCCGTCTCGCCGACGTCGTCGTGGAGCGCACCGGGTCGGCCCCGGACCCGTCGACCTGCACGATGACGAGCGACTTCGGTGTCCGCCGGCGGGAGGCCACCCGGACCGGCGTCGGTCGGGTCGTGCTCGTGGGCGACGCGGCGCACGAGATCAGCCCGATCGGCGGCCAGGGCATGAACCTCGGCTGGCTCGACGCGGCGTCGCTCGTACCGATCCTGGCGGACGCGCTCCGGGCCGGACCGGGCGCGACGGTGCCGACCACCGCGCGGACGGCGTGGGCGCGGCGTCGACGAGCCGCTGCCCGCCGTGCGGCGCGGCAGGCCGAGGTCAACATGGCGCTCGGGCTCCCCGCCGGGGTCATCGGCTCCGGCGGCCGGGATGCGCTGCTGCGCACGGCGTTGGCACTCCCCACGGCGTCGGCGCTCGCCCGGGTCTACGCGATGCGGTGGGCCTGACCCGTCGCGTCCAGGGCGCGCCGGCAACCGCCGAGCGACCAGCGGTCCGGCGTCGGCCAGACGAACGGGAACGCCGGGTGTCCAGGCGACCGAGCGGTCCGCCGCCGTGGTCAGGCGACCAGCCATCGGCCGCCGTGTTCAGGCGACCAGCCGTGCCCCCGCGACCGCGAGTTCGACGACGAGCACGAGCGACGACGCGATCACCAGCCGGAAGAGTGCACGCGTCGGACGTCCAGCGAACACGAGCCGCACGCCGACCACGGCCAACACCACCACGACGACCGTCCCCACCACGGCCAGCACGGCAGCGCCCCCGCGCGCGGGGTCGGCCCCGCCCAGCTGTCCGCCGAGCACGAGCAGCGCCGCGACGACGAGCGACCCGAACGCGAGCACGCCCGAGCCGCGCAGCCCGAGGCGGTGTGGGAAGCCCCGGACCCCGGTCGCGGCATCGTCGAGCAGGTCCGGCAGCACGTTCGTGCAGTGGATCGCGACGCCGAACACCGCACCGGTGGCGATCGCCCACCACGCGGGCCATGCACCACCGCCAGCGCCACCGACTCCGCCACCGACTCCGCCACCGACTCCGCCAGCCCCGCCGACACCGGCTGCGACGGCGACGACCGGCAGGAGTCCGAACGCGACGACGAACGGGACGACCGACCACGCCGTCCGCTTGAGCCCCGCGTCGTAGGCCCACCCGGCGGCGACGAGGACGACGTGTGCGACCGCTGCGACCGGTCCGAGCAGGAGCGACAGCAGTACGGCGAGGCCGGCGGTGACGGAGGCCGCCGTCCGGACGGTCCCGACGGCGATGAGCCCGCGGGCGACGGGCTTGTCGGACCGCCCCACCGCGCGGTCTCGATCGGCGTCGATCCAGTCGTTGGCGAGCCCGATCGACAGCTGCCCGGCGACCACGGCGAGCGCGACGAGCACCACGAGCCACACCGGGTGCCCGACGGCCGCGGCGATCACGGTCGCGAGGACCGTCACCGTGACGGTCGGGCCGGGGTGCGACGACGCGAACAGCAGCCGCGCGGTCGAGGGGTGGCTCACCCCGCCGAGCGTACCGACGGTCGACTGCGCGCCGCTCCGGGGCGCCGGCCGCGCAGCACACCGGAGGCGAGCGCGATGCCGAGCAGCACCACGAGCCCGCCCACCGGCTCGTTCCACCGCAGGGGTTCACCGAGCACGAGGACCCCGAGGGCCACGCCGACCACCGGCGTCAGGTACGTCACGGTGGATGCGCGTCCCGCTCCCCACGCCCCGACCAGCCGGGTGTTCCACGCGTAGGCCAGCCCCGTGCCCACCGCGCCGAGCGCGACCATCGCAGCCACGATCCTCCAGTCCAGCCGTACCGGACCCGTGGCGATGACGGGCGCGACGAGCAGCATGAGGAGTGCCGCCAGCGAGAGCTGCACCGTGGCGACCGTCGTCGGGTCCTGCCCGCTGCCGACGCCGAAGCGGCGCAGCCAGGCGAGCCCGATGCCGTACGAGGCGGTCATGCCGAGCAGCGCGACCTGACCGGGGACCGTGGCGAGCACCGCCGGGTCACCGACGAGGTCCCACGGCCCGACGAGCACGAGGACGCCGACGATCCCGAGCACGATGCCGCCGAGCTGCCGACGACTGAGACGTTCCGACGGCACGAGGACCGCGAGCGCGAGGAGCGTCATGATCGGCGTCGTCGCGTTGTAGATGCTCGCGAGGCCGGACGGCACCGTCTGCTCCGCCCACGCCATGAGCGACGACGGCACCGCGTTGAGGAACACCGCCACGACGAGCAGGTGGCCCCAGACACGCGGTTCGCGGGGCCACTTCCGGCGCGTCACGAGCAGCACGATCACGAGGGTCACCGCACCGAGCACGGTGCGCACGGTGGCGACCTGCTGCGGCGCGAGGCCCTCGAGGCCGATCTTCGCGAAGAAGAAGCTCGAGCCCCAGGTGAGGGCGACCAGGAGGTAGAGGAGGGCGTTCACGAGGGCTAGCATCGACCACCACCGCACATGTGTCGAACGCATGTGCCTCATGCCGACATGAGGAGCACGCATGACCGCCACGATCCCCCAGCTGCGGGCGTTCACGGCCACCGTCGACGCCGGATCCTTCACCGGCGCGGCCGCGGCGCTCGGGGTCGGGCAGTCCGCCGTGTCGCACGCCGTGGCGGGGCTCGAGCGCGAGG
>NZ_JBPUGH010000197.1:0-5354 GCF_051548005.1 Curtobacterium flaccumfaciens
CCGCCGCCGTGCGTCGCCGCCGCCGTGCGTCGCCGCCGCCGCGCGTGGCCGCCGCCGTGCGTGGTCGCTTCGCACCGCGGAAGCGACATCGAACCACCGCCGCACGTCGGTTCGGTGTCGCGTTCGCGGTTCGACGCCGGGCGCCCGACCCCGGGCGTCGACGCCGGGTGCCCGACGCCGGGTGCCCGACCCCCGCCGTCGCCGCCGTGCCGCTAGGCCGTCGCCGCCGTGCCGCTAAGCCGTCGCCGCCGTGCCGCTACGCGGTCGCCACCGAGCCGGTCCCACTCGCGCTCGCCGGGGCTCCACGGCGCGAGCGACGACCCGCCGCGGCCGCCACGACGGTCAGTGCGACGGACGCCACCGTGATGCCGGCACCGGCCCAGATGGGCGACGTGTAGCCGAGCCCTGCGGCGATCGTCAGTCCGCCGATCCAGGCGCCGAGGGCGTTCCCGAGGTTGAACGCCGCGATGTTCGCCCCGCTCGCCAGGGTCGGCGCGTGGTCCGCGTGGTGCATGACCCGCGTCTGCAGGGCGGGGACGGTGGCGAACCCGAACGCTCCCATGAGCACGAGGGACACGACGGTCAGCACGGGCGAGGTCGCGACGAGGGCGAACGCCGCGAGCACGACCGTCAGCGCGGACAGGACGACGAGGAGCGTGCCGTCGATCGAGCGTGCGGCGAGCTTCCCTCCGACGAAGTTCCCGACGAAGAGCCCGACGCCGAACACCACGAGCAGCCACGGGACCGTCGACGACGCGAAGCCGCTGACCGACGTCAGTGTGTAGGCGATGTAGGTGAACGCGCCGAACATGCCGCCGTACCCGAGGACCGTGATGCCGAGCGACAGCCAGACCTGTCCCGAACGGAAGGCCCCGAGCTCCCGGACGAGCGAAGGTCGTTCGGTCTGCCGGACCAGCGGGACGAGTGCGAGGACGCCGATGAACGCGACGACCCCGATGGCTGCGATCGTCCAGAACGTCGCCCGCCAGCCGAGCGCCTGGCCGAGGAAGGTCCCGAAGGGCACGCCGAGGACGTTCGACGCGGTGAGGCCGGTGAACATCAGGGCCACGGCGGATGCGCGGCGCTCCCGCGCCACCATGTTCGACGCCACGACGGAGCCGATGCCGAAGAACGCGCCGTGGCAGAGTGCGGCGACCACGCGACCGACCATCATCACGCCGTACGTCGGCGCGGCCGCGGACAGCGTGTTGCCGATCACGAAGAGCACGAGCAAACCGAGGAGCACCTGCTTCCGGGGGAGTCGGGTGGTCGCGGCGGTGAGGCCGAGTGCCCCGACGATGACCGCGAGGGCGTACCCGGTGACGAGCCACCCGGCGGTGGTCTCGGTCACGCCGTAGTCGGCGGCGACCTCTGGCAGGAGTCCGGTGATGACGAACTCGGTGAGTCCGATCCCGAACCCGCCGAGGGCGAGTGCGATGAGTCCCGCGGGCATGGTGGTCCTTCCGTTGTGCAGCGTGCTGACCCCGCGTACGCTGGTTGTTGCAGACGCGGGATATCGATAGTTGCACACGCTGGGTATCCGCGCAAGCAAACACGTGTGCCCGGAGGTTCCGATGAGTGTCGACGACACGTCCACCGCTGTCCGCGCGCACGGATGGCGCACCCTCGCGGCCCTGCACGGCCTCATCGAGACCCGACTCGAGCGAGCGCTCAAGGCCGTCGACCTGTCCGTGGTCGAGTACACCGTGCTCGATGCCCTGCGGCGACAGGACGGCTTCCACATGCGGATGCAGCAGCTCGCCCGCGCCGCCGCGTTGAGCCCGAGTGCCACGACGCGGCTCGTGAACCGGCTCGAGGACCGCGCGCTCCTGACCCGCGTGCTCTGCGCCGACGACCGACGTGGCCTCTACACGGAGCTCACCCACGCCGGCCAGGTGCTCCTCGACCAGGCGACGCCGCTGCACGCCGCGGCGCTCGAGGAGGCGCTCACCGAGGCGCGCGAGGTCCCGGAGCTCGAGGAACTCGCGGCGTCGGTCGATCGCCTCGAGGGCGCTCGCGTCTGACCACCTGACGTCGAAGACCCGGCCGGGAGGCGCGGGTCGACCCCGTCCCGCGGGATACGGTGATCGCATGGTGCGTCGAGGATCCCCCGCGGTCGCGGTCCTGCTGGCCGGCGTGCTGCTCGCCGGCTGTTCATCGGCCCCGAGTGAGGCGGCCGGTCGGCTGGCCGTCGAGGGCTACGCCGAGCCCGGAGCCGGTGCCGCCGCCCGCGTGACCGCAGCCGGGACCCGCGCGACGACGATCGGGATCGACGGGGTGACCCTGGCCGAGGACGGTGCGACCGTGCTCGATCCCCCGGAGGGCACCGCGAGCCTCGCCCGCACCGCCACCCGTGCGGGCTCGGTGCCCGAGCTCCTGGTGAGCAACTTCTCGTCGGACCTCGGCGACTTCTCGCCACAGATCGGTACCGCGCTCCTGTCGCACGCGGATCGTCGTACCGCTGTCGCCGCCGACGTCGCCCGACGCGCGCACGGCCTCGGCATGCGGGGCGTGCAGATCGACCTCGAATCGCTCCGGGCTCGTGATCGACCGGGGCTCGTGGCCTTCGCCGCGGCGCTGTCCGACACGGTGCACGACCGCCTGGGTCGCAACGCGCAGGTCTCGATCGCGGTCATGGCGTCGACGAGCGCCGACGGGTACCGCGACACCGGCTACGACCTCCGTCGACTCGCACGGCACGTGGACCGTGTCGTGCTCATGACGTACGACCAGCACGGACCCTGGAGCGGTGCCGGGAGCATCGGGGCGCTGCCGTGGGCGCAGCGGGTCGTCCGCGCTGCCGAGACCGAGGGGGTGCCGCGGAGCAAGATCGACCTCGGGATCGCCGGGTACGGGTACGTGTGGGGCGGGAAGCACGACGGCGAGCAGGTGTCGCCGGCGACGGCCGTAGCGCTCGCGGGGAAGCGCGCGGAGTGGTCCGCTCGCGACGGGGAGTGGTCTGCTGTGCTCCGCGACGGCACGCGCCTGCACTGGTCGGACGCGCGCTCCTACCGCGCGCGCACCGCGCTCGCGACGAAGCTGCACCTGCACGGCGTCGCGCTCTGGTCGCTGGACCTCGAGGCGCTCCCGCAGGACTGACCCGGCGGGGTCGTCAGTGGCGCGGTGGCGGCCCGGTCGTCGCGCGCACGACGAGCGTCGGCTCGACGAGGGTCCTCGTCGGCGCCGTGCCGCCGTCGGCGTCGCCGCCCCCGGCGATCCGCTCGACGAGCCGGGCTGCCGCGAGCCGGCCGAGCTCCTCGTTGTGCGGGTCCACCGTCGTCAGGCGCACGAGCGGTGAGGACGCGAGCGGGGTCTCGTCGTTGCCGATGACCGAGACGTCCTCGGGGACCCGGAGCCCGGCCTCCCGGACGGCGGCGATCGCGCCCATCGCCATGACGTCGTTCGCGGCGAACACCGCGGTGACCTCGGGGTGCTCCGAGAGCGCCTGACGCGTGCCCTCGTAGCCGGTGGCCTCCGAGGTCGGACCCGAGCCGACCACGAGCGGTGCGACGCCGGAGGCGACCATCTCGGCGACCGCGGCCTCCCGGCGGACCGCTGCCGGGCCTCCCGAGCCGGTCACGTGCACGATGTGCCGGTGCCCCGCCCCGACCAGGTGCGCCACCGCCAGTCGGCCGCCGGCGGCCTCGTCCGAGGCCACCACCTCGAACTCGGAGGGGACGTCGCCGCGCGCGCCGGCGACGACCACGGGTGTGCCGGACGGGGCGGCCAGGTCGGGGAAGCCCTCGGCGGCGAGCACGACCCCGTCGACCCGCAGGGAGAGGAGGTCGTCGAAGGGGGAGGATCCGAGGTGTGCGTTCGCCCGCACGTCCGCGAGGGTGAGCCGGAGGCCGTGCGGCGCGAGCGTCTCCCGGATGCCGTCGAGGAGCGGCACGAACCACGGGTTCCGGAAGTCGTCGACGACGACGCCGATCGTCCGGGTCCGGGTCCCGGCCAGGATCGCGGCGGCCCGGTTCGGCCGGTACCCGAGTTCGGCGGCTGCTGCCAGGACGGCGTCCCGACGTCGCGCGGAGACGCCGGGGTCCGCGCGCATCACCATGCTCACGAGCGACTTCGACACCCCGGCGCGCGCGGCGACGTCGATGATCGTCGGGGCGCGGTCCGGCACGGGCCCTCCTTGACAGGACATGGGTTCGGAGAGGTACAGTCTACCGATCCGTTCTGGAACGTTCCAGAACCAGCCACGATCTCGAGGGAGAGACCATGAGCGACAGCATCGGCGTCGCCGTCATCGGCGCGGGCATGGCGGGCAAGGCCCACATGGCCGCATGGCGGAACGCTCCGTCCCTGTTCGGCCGGAGCCTGCCGCCCGTCCGGCTCGTCACGGTCGGCGACGTCTACCAGCCGCTCGCCGACGAGGCGGCACGGCGGTTCGGCTACGCGCGGCACGACACCGACTGGCGGGCGGTGGCGGAGGCGGACGACGTCGACGTGGTGAGCGTCGTCGTCGCGAACCACCTGCACCGCGAGATCGTCGAGGGGCTGCTGGCGGCCGGCAAGCACGTGCTGTGCGAGAAGCCGCTGTCCGACACGCTCGAGGACGCCCGCGCCATGGCGGACGCGGCCCGTGCCGCCGAGGCGGACGGCGTGGTCGGCCGCGTGGGCTTCACCTACCGTCGTGCCCCGGGGCTCGCCGCGATCCGGGAGCTCGTCGAGGACGGCACGCTCGGCCGGGTCCTGCACGTGTCCGGGCGGTACTGGACCGACTACGGCGCCTCGCCCGATGTGCCGTTCTCGTGGCGGTTCGCCGGCGCTCCCGGTACCGGCGCACTCGCCGACGTCGGTTCACACCTGACGTACGTCGCCGAGTTCCTCGCCGGTGACGTCCGGAGCGTCAACGGAGGCACCTTCACCACCGCGATCACGAAGCGTCCGGTCGCAGCCGGCTTCGCGCTCCGCGGCCAGGCGGTGCAGCTCACCGGCGAGGAAGCCGGCGTCGAGAACGACGACTACGCCACGTTCGGCGCGCGGCTCGGGGACGGCGCCGCGGTCGGCTCGTTCGAGGTCTCCCGGGTCGCGGCCGGACACCCGAACGGGCTCGTCGTCGAGGTCTTCTGCGAGCAGGGAGCCGCCCGGTGGGACCAGGAGCGCCCGAGCGAGATCGGCCTCGCCCTGCGCTCCGACGGCGCACGGCTCGGCGGGTTCCGGCAGGTCGTGCTCGGCCCGGACCACCCCTACGTCGCCGGCGGC
This sequence comes from Curtobacterium flaccumfaciens, assembly GCF_051548005.1. Classification (GTDB taxonomy): domain Bacteria; phylum Actinomycetota; class Actinomycetes; order Actinomycetales; family Microbacteriaceae; genus Curtobacterium. Next base: position 5,209 of record NZ_JBPUGH010000197.1, read on the forward strand.
ATGGCGATGGACGCGCCGGGCGTCGGCTGGGGCCAGAACCAGATGTTCGAGTACCAGGCCCGAGCCTTCCTCGACGAGGTGGTCGGCAACACCGCCGACCCGCTGCCGGCGAACGCCACGTTCGACGACGGCGTCCACAACATGGA
>NZ_JBPUGH010000198.1:0-5324 GCF_051548005.1 Curtobacterium flaccumfaciens
CGACGGCCGCGTACCGGCGGCCCGCGGGGCTCGTCTGCGTCGAGCTCGCCGTGCCCGCGCCCGGTGTCTTCGCCGCCGTCGTGCTGCGCGCCTCCGGGTGTGCGGCGGAACGGGGCCGGTGACCGTGCGGGAGTGGCAGGTGACGCTGCGCGCGGGGCGTGCGTCGGAGCCGGTGCGGCGTGCTCCGTCCCGTGCCGAGCGCGGCTCGGTGACGGTGCTGCTCGCCGTCGTCCTCGGGGTCGGCGCGATCCTCGCGACGGCGGGCATCGCCGCTGCGACCCACCGGGTGGCCGTCGTCCGTGTGCAGGGTGCCTCCGACGCCGCGGCGCTCGCCGCGGCGGCCGCTCTCGTCGGTCTGCTCCCCGGGGACCCCTGCGCCCGGGCCGCCGCCGTCGCCTCCGCCGGAGGAGCAGCACTCGACGGGTGCTCGACGGCCGGCTCGCGAGCCCGTGTGACCGCCACGATCGGGAGCGGTGCGTTCGCCGTGAGCGCAGTCGCCGTCGCGGGAGCACCGAGCGGAGCCGACCACCTCTGTGTGTATGGTGTGCACGTCGGCCCCCGGTCACCGATGTCCCGGTCGACCCGGACGGCGAGTCGCACCGGCGACCTCGCAGGTCCTGGGCCGACGAGCACCATCGATCAAGGAGACACGTGCCAGGCACGAAGAAGCTCGTGATCGTCGAGAGCCCCGCGAAGGCGAAGACGATCGCGCAATACCTCGGTGACGGATACGAGGTCCAGGCGTCAGTCGGCCACATCCGCGACCTCGTCGAGCCCAAGAACCTCCCCGCGGAGCTCAAGAAGGGGCCGATGGGAAAGTTCTCGGTCGACGTCGACAACGGCTTCGAGCCGTACTACGTCGTCTCCGACGCGAAGAAGAAGACGGTCTCCGAGCTCAAGCGCGCGTTGAAGGACGCCGACGAACTCTTCCTCGCCACCGATGAAGACCGCGAGGGCGAGGCCATCGCGTGGCACCTGCTGCAGGTGCTGAAGCCCAAGGTGCCGGTCAAGCGCATGGTGTTCCACGAGATCACGAAGGAGGCCATCCAGCGCGCGCAGGAAGCCACCCGTGAGCTCGACACCGCCCTGGTCGACGCGCAGGAGACCCGTCGCATCCTCGACCGTCTCTACGGCTACGAGGTCTCGCCCGTGCTCTGGCGCAAGGTCGGCCCCGGCCTCTCCGCGGGTCGCGTGCAGTCCGCCGCCACCCGTCTCGTGGTCGACCGCGAGCGCGAGCGCCTGGCGTTCGTGTCCGCCAACTACTGGGACCTCACCGCGCGCTTCGAGAAGGCCGGAGACTCCGCCTTCACCGCGAAGCTCGCCCGTGTCCAGGGCACCCGGGTCGCCTCCGGCCGTGACTTCGACGACCGCGGCGCGATCTCCGGTGACGTCGTCCGGCTCGACGAGGCCTCGGCCGCTGCGCTGACGACCGTGCTCGAGCGCGCCGGGGACGCGGTCGTGCGGTCCGTCGACTCGAAGCCCTACACGCGCCGACCCGCCGCGCCGTTCACCACCTCGACGCTGCAGCAGGAGGCCGCGCGCAAGCTCCGCTTCTCCGCGCGCCAGACCATGAGCGTCGCGCAGTCACTGTACGAGAACGGCCACATCACCTACATGCGAACCGACTCCTCGTCGCTCTCGCAGCAGGCCGTCAACGCCGCCCGGAAGCAGGCCGCCGCGCTGTACGGCGCGGAGACCGTCCCGGACAAGCCGCGCAGCTACGCCGGCAAGAGCAAGAACGCACAGGAGGCGCACGAGGCCATCCGTCCCGCCGGCGACACCTTCCGGACGCCGTCGCAGATGGAGAAGGTGCTCCGCGGCAACGACTGGAAGCTCTACGACCTCATCTGGAAGCGCACCGTCGCGTCGCAGATGGCGGACGCCAAGGGCTCCACCGCCTCCGTGGTCCTCGGCATCAGCTCCACCGAGTCGGTCGAGGGGATCGCCGCAACCGCGAACGGCACGGACGCCGAGTTCACCGCCTCCGGCACCGTCATCACGTTCCGCGGCTTCCTCAACGCCTACGAAGAGGGTCGCGACGAGGAACGGCACGAGGCGAAGTCCGACGGTGACGACGCGAAGCTCCCGCAGATGGCGCAGGGCGACGCGCTCGGCGTCTCGGACGTCGAGGCCAAGGGGCACGACACCTCGGCACCGCCGCGCTACACCGAGGCGAGCCTGGTGAAGACGCTCGAGGAGCTCGGGATCGGGCGCCCGTCGACCTACGCGGCGATCATCTCCACGATCATCGATCGCGGGTACGTCACCCAGCGCGGCAGTGCGCTCGTGCCGAACTGGATCGCGTTCAGCGTGGTCCGACTGCTCGAGGACTACTTCGGCGACCTGGTGCAGTACGACTTCACCGCCTCGATGGAGGACGACCTCGACCGCATCGCGAGCGGCGACGAGGACCGGGTCGACTGGCTCAAGGGCTTCTACTTCGGAGGCGGCGACCAGCGCGGACTCCGGACCGTCATCGACAACCTCGGCGAGATCGACGCGCGCGACATCAACTCGGTCGATCTCGCCCCCGGCCTGACGCTCCGCATCGGCCGCTACGGGCCGTACATCGAGGTGCCGAGCGACGACCCGGAGAAGCCGCGTCGGGTGAACGTCCCCGAGGACCTCGCACCGGACGAACTGACCGCGGAGAAGGCCCGCGAGCTCGTCGAGGCGCCGGTCGTCGGTGATCGCGTGGTCGGGATCAACCCCGAGACCGGGAAGGAGGTCCTCGCGAAGGACGGCCGCTTCGGCCCGTACGTGACCGAGCGCACCCCCGAGCCGGAGCCCACCGTCGACCCCGCCACCGGTGAGGTCACCGAGGCCGCAGCCGCGGCGGCCGAGTCGACCACCACCACCGCGAAGAAGACGACGGCCAAGAAGACGACGAAGAAGGCCGCCGCGCCGAAGGAGCGCACCGCGTCCCTCTTCAAGTCGATGGACCCGCAGACGGTCGACCTCGAGACCGCGCTCAAGCTCCTCGACCTGCCCCGGACCGTCGGGCAGGACCCGGAGTCCGGTGAGGACATCACCGCGCAGAACGGTCGCTACGGCCCGTACCTCAAGAAGGGCACCGACACCCGGACGCTCCCGAGCGAGGACGCGATCTTCGATGTGGACCTCGCCGGCGCCCTCGAGCTGTTCGCGCAGCCGAAGTACGGCGCGAAGCGCTCCGCGACCGCGGCGCTGAAGGAGTTCGACGCGGACCCGGTGTCCGGCAAGCCGATCAAGGTGAAGGACGGCCGGTTCGGCCCGTACGTGACCGACGGTGAGACGAACGCCACGATCCCGCGCGGTGAAGAGGTCGAGGCGGTCGACTTCGAGCGCGCCGTCCAGCTGCTCGCGGACAAGCGGGCCAAGGGGCCGGTGAAGAAGAAGGCACCGGCCCGCAAGACCGCGGCCAAGAAGAAGTGACCGGCCGCTTCATCACCCTCGAGGGCGGCGACGGCGCGGGCAAGACGACGCAGGCCGAGCGCCTCGCGTCCTGGCTCGGCGAGCACGGGCGCTCGGTGGTCCGGACGCGCGAGCCCGGGGGCACGGACCTCGGGCTCCGCATCCGCGAGATCGTGCTGCACGAGCGCGGCCACGTCGCACCCCGTGCCGAGGCCCTGCTCTACGCCGCCGACCGCGCGCACCACGTCGAGACGGTCGTCCGTCCCGCCGTCGCGCGCGGGGACGTCGTGCTGCAGGACCGGTACATCGACTCCTCCGTCGCCTACCAGGGCGTGGCACGGGGTCTCGGTGCCGAGCACATCCGCTCGGTGTCGGACTGGGCGACCGACGGGCTGGCGCCGGACCTCACCGTCCTGCTCGACCTCGACGTCACCGTCGGCCGTGCCCGGGTCGCCGCCGCACGCGGGGACACGTTCGACCGACTCGAGTCCGAGGCGGCCGCGTTCCACGAGTCGGTCCGTCGTGCGTTCCTCGACATGGCCGCCGCGGAGCCCGGACGCTTCCTCGTCGTCGACGCCTCGGCGGACGCCGACACCGTGCAGCGCACGATCCGCGAGGCCGTCGCCCCCGTCGTCGGGATCGACGCGGCATGACGGTGGTCGCTGCCAGGATGTCAGCATGAGCGTGTGGGACGGCCTGACCGGGCAGGAAGAAGCCGTCACTGCCCTGCGCCGCGCGGCCGAGTCGCCCGAGGGCACCGGCGGGATGACGCACTCGTGGCTCATCACCGGTCCGCCCGGGTCGGGCCGCTCGAACGTCGCGGCGGCGTTCGCGGCAGCACTCGTCGGCAATGGCCCCGACGACGACCACACGCTCCGCCAGATCACGGCGCGGACCCACCCGGACGTCTCGGTCCTCACGACCCAGCGGGTCATCATCACGATCGACGAGATCCGCCAGCTCGTGACCTCGTCGTACTACTCGCCGTCGGTCGGCCGCTACCGCATCGTCATCGTCGAGGACGCCGACCGCATGACGGAACGCACCTCCAACCTGCTGCTCAAGGCGCTCGAGGAACCACCGGAGCGCACGGTGTGGATCCTCTGCGCCCCGAGCGAGGCCGACCTGCTCCCGACGATCCGGTCCCGCGTCCGTTCGGTCCGGTTGCGCGTGCCCGGCATCGAGTCCGTCGCCGACCTGCTCGTCGCACGTACCGGGGTCGACCGGGTGCTCGCGATGGACGCCGCGCGCCAGGCCCAGAGCCACATCGGCATGGCCCAGCGCCTCGCGACGAGCGCTGACGCCCGTGACCGCCGTCGTCGGACGCTCTCGACGGTCCTCGGCGTGCGGAGCGTCGGCGATGCCGTGATGGCCGCCGCCGAGCTCCTCGCGGTCGCCGATGAGGACGCCAAGGCCATCACGCAGGAGCGCGACGGCGAGGAACGCGACGCGGCTCTCCGCTCGCTGGGCGTGGAACCCGGTGGCACGATCCCGCCGGCACTGCGGTCGCAGCTGCGGGCGCTCGAGGAGGACCAGAAGCGTCGGGCGACCCGGAGTCTCCGGGACGGCCTCGACCGCATCCTCGTGGACGTGTCGTCGCTGTACCGCGACCTGCTGCTGCTCGGGCTCGGTGCGCCCGCGGAGCCGGTCAACCTGTCGATGCGCGACGAGCTCGAGCGGGCGCTGCCGTCGGTGCCGCCCGCGGCTGCGCTCGAGGTCCTCGACGCGGTGTCGACGGCACGGACGCGCATCGCGGCGAACGTCGCGGCCCTGCTCGCGCTCGAGGCCCTGCTCGTGACCATCGCCCGCGCCGCGCGCTGACGACCCGCTGCGCGCTGACGACCCGCTGCGCGCTGACGACCCGCTGCGCGCTGACGACCCGCTGCGCGCTGACGACCCGCTGCGCGCTGACGACCCGCTGCGCGCTGACG
>NZ_JBPUGH010000199.1:0-5234 GCF_051548005.1 Curtobacterium flaccumfaciens
ATGCCCCGCTCGCCGTGGATGCCCATGCCGATCGCCATCCGGCCCTCCGGGACCGTGAAGAGCGGCTCGTCGGCGCCCGGCAGGGAACAACCGGAGAAGGCGACACCGAAGCTCCGCGTCCGGTCGTTCGCGCGCTCGGCCACGGCGGCGACGGTGTCGAGGTCGTCCCCGCGCTCGGCGGCGGCACCGGCGACCTTGAACACGCAGAGGTCCCCGGCGATCCCGCGACGCTCGTGCGTCCGGTCCGCGGGTGCACTCGCGACGTCGTCGGTCACCCGCACCGTGCGGACGGGGACGCCCCGCGCCTCGAGTGTCCGGGCGGCGGCGTCGAAGTTGAGGACGTCGCCGGCGTAGTTGCCGTAGGAGAGGAGGACTCCCCCGCCGTGGTCGACGGCCGTCGCGACCGCGGTGACCTGCTGGGCACTCGGGCTGGCGAAGAGGTTGCCCATCGCGGCGCCCGCCGCGAGGCCGTGCCCCACGAAGCCGCCGAACGCCGGGTAGTGACCGGAGCCGCCGCCGACGACGAGGGCGACGGCTCCGTCGGGACTCGTGGTGGCGCGGGCGACCCCGCCGTGCACCTTCCGGACCCGCGCGCGGTTCGCGGCGACGAAGCCGTCCACCATCTCGTCGGCGAAGTCCGCCGGGTCGTTGTACAGCCGGGTCATGCGCGGGTCTCCGCCCGCTCGGGCTCGACCGTGCGGATGCTGCCGGTCAGCTCGCCCTTGCTGCGGCGGGCGAGCACGACCATGAGCACGCTCGACAGCAGCATGAAGAACCCGACCACGAACATCGGGAGCTGGTAGCCGCCCGTGGCGTCCTTGAGCGCACCCGTGATGTACGGCGCGGCGAACCCGCCGAGGTTGCCGAGCGTGTTGATGAGCGCGACACCCGCCGCGGCCGCCGCACCGGAGAGGAACCGGGTCGGCATGGTCCAGAAGTTCGGGAGGGCGGCGAAGATCGCGCAGGCCGTGACCGCGATGACGGCGACGGTGGCCGCCGGCGAGTTCATGTAGAGCGCGACCGGGATGGACAGGCCGCCGACCAGGGCGGGGACCGCGATGTGCCAGACCTGCACGCCACGGCGGAACGCGTCACGGGACCAGAAGTAGAGGACCACCGCGGCGGGCACGTACGGGATCGCCGTGATGAGGCCCTTCTGGAACAGGTCGAACGTGGTGCCGAACTGCTGCTGGAAGCCGTCGATGATCGTGGGGAGGAAGAAGCTCAGCGCGTAGAGGCCGTAGATGAAGCCGAAGTAGACCCCGGCGAGCATCCAGACCCGGCCGGACCCGAACGCCGCCTTGAGGCCGCCCTTCGCGCCGTGCCCGTCCCGCTTGTCCTTGTCCTCGGCCGCGAGCGCACCCTCGAGCCAGGTCTTCTCGTCCTCGTCGAGCCACTTCGCCTGGGACGGCTTGTCCTTGAGGACGAAGAGGCACAGGACGCCGACGGCGATCGCGGGGATGGAGACGCAGAGGAACATGAAGCGCCAGCCCTCGAGGCCGCCGAGGAGGCCCTCGTGGGTCATCAGCCAGCCGGCGAGCGGCGACCCGATGACGCTGGTGAGCGGCTGCGCCAGGTAGAACAGCGCGAGCATCTTGCCGCGGTGGCGTGCGGGGACCCAGGTGGAGAGGAACAAGATCGCGCCCGGGAAGAACCCGGCCTCGGCGACACCGAGCAGGAAGCGGAGGCCGACGAGCTGCGGGTAGTTCTGCACCCAGGTGAAGAGCAACGAGACGATGCCCCACGTGATCATGATGCGGGCGAGCCACACGCGGGCGCCGAACTTGTGGAGCGCCAGGTTCGACGGGACCTCGAGCACGAGGTAGCCGATGAAGAAGACGCCGGAGGCGAACCCGAACTGCGCCGCCGTCAGACCGAGGTCGGCCTCGAGGCCGTTCGGGGCGGCGAACGAGATCGCGGTGCGGTCGAGGAAGTTGATGAAGAACATCAGCGCCACGAAGGGCACGATGCGTGTCGCGATCTTGCGGATGGCCGATCGTTCGACCGCCGAGGTCGGGATGCCTCGGGTCGCGGGGATGTCCACGGTGACTCCTGCTCTGGGGGATGGTTCGGACGCTGCTGCGCGCCGGTTCCTGCGGGCGCCGCTGTGCGCCGGGGTCCAGTGTGGGCGCTCCTTCCCAACTTGTCAACCGGTTGACCAAGCTGCGCGAGATGTCACGGAACGGTCGCCGGCCGCTGCGGTCCTCGGCCCGGCGCGGTCGGGCGGGAACCGGTTGACCGACCGGTACGCTCGCCCCATGCCCGCGTTCAGTGAGAACGACCCGCTCAACATCCGCCTCGAGCTCGAGTCGGTGCCGGCCGGGTCCCCCGCCTCCGAGGTCGCGCGGCAACTCGTGTCCCTCCTGACGGCGGGCGACCTCGCTCCGGGCTCCCGGCTGCCGTCCGAACGGGTGCTCTCGGAACGCCTCGGCGTCGGCCGGTCCGCTGTGCGGGAGGCCCTCGCGGCACTCGAGATCCTCGGCATCGTGCAGATCCGACCGGGGTCGGGCACCTACCTGCGCGGCGGGACCTCCGACCTGCTGCCGACCACGCTCTCGTGGGGGCTCATGCTCGCCTCGAACCGGACACGGGAACTGCTCGAGGTGCGGTCGTCGCTCGAGCGCACTGCGGCCATCCTCGCGGCGCAGCGGGCCACTCCGGAGCAGCTCGATGAACTGCAGACCTACCTCGACCGCCAGCAGGAGTCGCTCGACGACCCCGACACGTTCATCGACGCCGACGTCCGGTTCCACGTCCTCATGGCCCGGGCTGCGGGGAACGACGTGCTCGCGGACCTGCTGCAGAGCCTCCGGTCGATGTTGAGCGTCTGGGTCGGCCGACGCGTGCGGACCCGGCAGGCGACCGAGGCGGCGTACGACGAGCACCGGGCGATCCTCGACGCGCTCCGGGCAGGTGACGTGGCGGCGACGCAGCGGGCGATGGACGACCACATGGCGACGGCGAGCGCCCGTATCGAGAACGCCGAGCCCGTCCCGGCTGAGGCCGACGCCTAGCCGACGTCCCCTCACCCGGCGCGGCTCGGCACCGGAGGGCGTTGCCGGACCGGCAACGCCGCTTGCGCTCGACGCCGACCGTCCGGTGGAGTGCTCTCGTGCACGCCCACGACGACCCCACGACCGACTCCGACGCCCGCTCCTGGTGGGAGGCCCGGTACGCCGAACGCGACGGCATCTGGTCGGGCCGGGTGAACGCCGTGCTCGCCTCGGTCGCGACGGGGCTGCCGGTCGGGCGGGCGCTCGACCTCGGCTGCGGTGAGGGCGGCGACGTCGTGTGGCTCGCCGAGCGCGGATGGTCGGTGGTCGGGGTCGACCTGTCGGTGACGGCGTTGGCCCGGGCATCGGCGGCGGCCGTCGCAGCCGGGGTCGAGGCGTGCACCGCCTTCGTCGCGGCGGACCTGGCCACCTGGGACACCGGCGCACGGTTCGACCTCGTGACGGCGTCGTTCCTGCAGTCGTGGCCCGTCGAGATCCCGCGTGCGGCGATCCTCCGCCGGGCGTCGGGGCTCGTGGCCCCCGGCGGGCACCTGCTCGTCACCGCGCACGCCGCTCCCCCGCACGCTGACCTCCCCGATGAGCTCCGCGGGTACCGGTTCCCGGCGCCGTCGGAGGACCTGGCAGCGCTCGGACTCGACGACGGGTGGGAGGTCCTCGAGGCCGCCGAGCGTCCGCGCACCGCGACGGCGTCCGACGGTCACGAGCACCACACGGCGGACAGCGTCGTGCTCGTCCGACGCCGCTGAGCGCGAGCCCCGTCAGCGCGGCAGCGGCACCTCGGTGGCGAAGGCTCGCACGACCCGGTCCACGACCTCCGGAGCCGGCGCGTCCCACACGTCCTGGTTGAAGATCTCGACCTCGATGTCCCCGGTCCACCCGGCCGCCGTGACCGCTGCCGTCACCGGCCCGAAGTCGACGTGCCCCTCGCCCATCACCCCGCGGGACAGGAGCGGGTCCGCGGCGATCGGGGTCGTCCAGTCACACACCTGGAACGACGCGATCCGCCCCGCGGCACCGGCACGAGCGACGGAGGCCTCGAGTGCGGGGTCCCACCAGACGTGGAACGTGTCGACGACGACCCCGACCGCGGCGCTCGGGAACGGCGCGGCGAGGTCGAGTGCCTGCGCGAGCGTCGACACGACGGCTCGGTCGGCGGCGTACATCGGGTGCAGCGGCTCGACGGCGAGCTGGACACCCGCGTCGAGGGCGTGCGGCACGAGGTCGGCGAGCGCGTCGGACACGCGGGACCGAGCGCCGACGAGGTCCTTCGAGCCGTCCGGCAGGCCGCCGGCGACGAGCACGAGGACGGCTGCGGACCCCGGCGCTCCGGCGGCGGCGAGCGCGGCGGTCTCGTCGATCGCCCGATGATTGTCGTCGAGCGCTGCAGTGCGTCGGGGCCCGTCCGGGAGCGTGAAGAACCCGCCCCGGCAGTGCGACGACACCCGGAGGCCGGAGTCGGCCACCATGCGCGCGGCGTCGTCGAGTCCGACCGCGGCGACCGGCTCGCGCCAGGTGCCGATCGCGCCGACGCCGGCCGCCGACACGACGTCGAGGGCCTCGGGGAGGGTCGCGTACTTGACGGTCGCCTGGTTGATCGAGAGCCGCGGATGCGGTGTCGCCGTCGTCCCGGCGTCCACGCTGTCGGCGTGCGCGGCGTGCGCGGCGAGCCGGCCCCCGGCCGTCACGCGACCACCCCCGCGAGGTGGGCTGCGTCGAGGGTCGACCCGTGCCTCCCGGCCGTCGACGGAGCCGACACCCCTGCCAGCGCGAGCAGGTCGTGCCAACGCCGGGCGGCGAGCGCCGGCTCCTCGAAGGCACCGCACGCGTTCGCGAGCCGGACCGTCTCGGACAGGTGCGGCAGGGAGCGGCCGGCATGCAGACCGCCGACCATCGTGAACGCGGACTGGTGCCCGTTCAGCCACGCGAGGAACGCGATCCCCGTCTTGTAGTGCCACACGGGTGCGCTGAACACGTGCCGTGAGAGCGCTTCGGTCGGGCCGAGCAGGGCGCGGAACGCGGCCTCGTCGGGCAGGGCCCGCACGGCGGCGGAAGCGACGGGACCGAGGGCTGCGAAGGCTCCGAGCAGGGCGTCCGAGTGGTGCGTGCCGTCGCCGGCGATGAGGTCCACGTAGTGGTGGTCGTCGCCGGTGAACATCCGGACGCCCTCGGGGAGGCGCGCACGGAGGTCGGTCTCGGCGCGGGCGTCGAGGAGGCTCATCT
>NZ_JBPUGH010000200.1:0-5162 GCF_051548005.1 Curtobacterium flaccumfaciens
AGCCCACCCCGTCGCCCACCGACCCGTCACCCGACTCCGCGTCGCCCACCAGCGCGTCGCGCACCCACCAGGAGGAACCCACATGACCGAGACCGCACCCCGACCCGGCATGGCCGCCCGCCGCACCGTCTCGGGCGAGCTCATCGAGTGGCTCGACGTCCCGAAGCGTGCCGTCGCCCTCGGCATGGAGCCGCACCCCGAGGGCGGCTGGTACGTCCGCACGTGGACGTCACCCGCGACCGTCGAGACCCCGGCCGGAGAGCGTCCGGCCGCAACGCTCATCCACTTCCTGCTCCCGCCCGGGGAGGCCTCGGCCTGGCACCGGGTCGCGAACGACGAGATCTGGATGTGGCACGGCCCGGACAGCGTCGACCTGCAGCTCGGCGGCGACGGCGACGCACCGGTCCCGGGCGCCACGCTCACCCTCGGGCCCGACGCCGGGCGCGACCGGGTGAACGACGCGCAGGCGTTCGTCCGCGGCGGCGTGTGGCAGCGGACGCTCCCGCAGGACGGCGAGGTGCTGCTGAGCTGCCTCGTGTCGCCGGGCTTCTCGTTCGACGACTTCAGCCTGGCCGAGTAGCACCACCGCCGGCGCCCGGCCCGACGCCGGCACGGTTCGGGAGGTCGGGGAGCATTGCCGGCGGCGGGCACCGGACGCCGTTGTCCGCCACCCGCCGCCGGAGCAACGTGCTGCGGGACCGATCATGCACGAAGAATGCGTCGGGGATGTCGTCGTGACCATTTCGTGAGGTCCGTTTGCGGCTTTCGCACCGATCCCCGTTCGGTATTCCTGGAACCGAAATGCATTGTTCGCCGTGCTGACCATGACGGTGCGCGTCGCCGCCGGCTCGCGCTGGTGTACCAGTTCCGCGTACGATCTGATGGCCCCCACCCCTCGAGCGAAGGCCCGCCCGTGACCCGTTCCCTCCGCCTCACCCTCGCCGTCGCCACGGCCGCGGTCGCCGCCCTCGCCCTGAGCGCGTGCTCCGCCGGCAGCAGCAACGCCGCCGGGACCGTCACGGACGGCAAGCTCACGATCGCGACCGGGCAGCCCGCCTACTCGCCCTGGGTCGAGGACAACAAGCCGGCGTCCGGCAAGGGGTTCGAATCCGCCGTGGCGTACGCCGTCGCGAAGGAGATGGGCTACGCGAAGTCCGACGTCGTCTGGAAGCGCAGCACCTTCGACAGCGCGATCGCTCCGGGTCCGAAGGACTGGGACCTCAACATCCAGCAGTTCTCCATCGACGCCAAGCGCAAGAAGGCCGTCGACATGTCCACCGCCTACTACACGACGACCCAGGCGGTCGTGACGACGAAGTCCTCCAAGGCCGCGAGTGACACCACGATCAGCGCGCTCAAGCAGGACGCGATCGGCGTCGCCACCGGGTCGACGAGCATCCAGAGCGTCAAGGACGTCCTCGGTGTCACCCCGCAGGTGTTCAACTCGAACGACGACGCGGTGCTGGCGCTGAAGTCGGGCCAGATCGACGCCGTCGTCACCGACCTGCCGACCGCGTTCTACATGGCCGGCTCCCAGCTCGACGGCAAGGGCACCGTCTCGGCCCAGTTCCCCGACGACGGCGCGGGCGACCAGTTCGGCTTCGTGCTGCCGAAGGGCTCCGAGCTCACCGCCAAGGTCGACAAGGCGCTCGTCGCGCTGAGGGACGACGGCACCCTCGAGGGCCTGCAGACCAAGTGGCTCTCCTCGGAGACCGGCACCCCCGTCCTGAAGTAGGGCAGGTGGCCGTCCCCGCAGGCGCCGGCACCCCGGTGGCCGCCCCCGCGCCGAGCCAGGTCGAGCTCGAACGTCGGCTGTACCGCCGGCAGCGCGGACGCCGGTCGATCGCGGTGTCCGTGGTCTCGACGCTCGTGGTCGTCGCGGTCGTCTACTTCGGCGTCGTGAACACCCCCGGGTGGGCCGCCGTCCAGCAGTCGTTCTTCGACCCGCAGACCGCGGTCGACTCCTTCCCCGCGATCCTCGCCGGCCTGTGGTTGAACGTCCGGATCCTGTTCTTCAGCGCGATCGGCGTCGCGGTGTTCGGCACGCTGCTCGCCGTCGTGCGGGGCCTGCGCAGTCCGGTGTTCTTCCCGCTGCGGATGCTCGCCACCGGGTACACCGACCTGTTCCGTGGCCTGCCGCTCATCATCGTGCTGTACCTCGTCGGGTACGGGATCCCCGGCCTGGGTGTCTTCCCGCGCCTGCCCGCCGAGTTCTGGGGCACGATCGCGATCGTCCTCACCTACTCGTCGTACATCGCCGAGGTGCTCCGCGCCGGCATGGAGGCGGTGCACCCGTCGCAGCGCCTCGCCGCCCGGTCGCTCGGCCTCTCGCACGCGAAGACACTGCGGCTCGTCGTGCTGCCGCAGGCGATCCGCAAGGTCACCCCGGCGCTCATGAACGACTTCGTGTCGATGCAGAAGGACGTCGGCCTGGTGTCGATCCTCGGTGCCGTCGACGCGGTGCGCTCGGCCCAGATCGCGCAGGCGGAGAGCTACAACTTCACGCCGTACTTCGTCGCCGGTCTGCTGTTCGTGGTGATCAGCCTGCCGCTGATCCGCGTCACCGACGCGATCGCCAGGCGGCAGCAGCAGCGCGAGCAGATCGGGGGCACGGTGTGAGCGGACCATCCGAGGCGGGCGCGAGTCGCGCCTCCCGTCCGGTCGACGGCCTGGGCCCACGCCGCCGGTTCCGAGCTGACGCGCCAGCGGCAGATCGGCCGAGCCGGCGGGGAGAGGCGCGGCGTGAGCCGCCGACGTCGGCGCCCGTCCTCGAACTCCGTGGCCTGCGCAAGTCCTTCGGCGAGCACGAGGTCCTGCGCGGCATCGACCTCACCGTGCACCGCCACGAGGTGATCTGCGTCATCGGTGCGTCCGGCTCCGGGAAGTCGACGCTGCTCAAGACGGTGAACCTGCTCGAGGGCATCGACGACGGCGAGATCCTGCTGCAGGGCACCGACATCGCCGACCCCCGGATCGACGTCGACGCCGCGCGGGCCCGGATCGGCGTCGTCTTCCAGCAGTTCAACCTGTTCCCGCACCTGAGCGTGCTCGACAACGTGACGCTGGCGTCGCGACGGGTCCACGGCGTCGGGAGGGCCTCGGCGGAGGCGACGGCGCGGCGACTGCTCGACCGGATCGGCCTCGCGGACTTCGCGGGTGCGTACCCCGACCGGCTCTCCGGTGGGCAGCAGCAGCGCGTCGCGATCGTGCGGGCGATCGCGACGGACCCCGAGTTGCTCCTGCTCGACGAGGTCACGAGCGCCCTCGACCCGATGCTCGTCGGCGAGGTGCTCGACCTCGTCACCGAGCTCAAGCGGCAGGGCTCGACGATCCTCATGACCACGCACGAGATGTCCTTCGCGCGGAAGGTCGCCGACCGGATCGTGTACCTGCACCGCGGCGAGGTCGTCGAGCAGGGAGCCCCGGCCGACGTGCTCGACCACCCGGAGCACCCGGCGCTCGTGGAGTTCCTCGCTCGCGTCCACGCCTGACAGGGTGCTCGCGGCCGCACGGTGCGAGGCTTCCCGCACGGTGCGACGGACGCGGGCTCGCACGGAGCGCGGAACCTCGCACCGCCCGTCCGCGCGAGAGCAGACCTCGACGCCGCACCGCCGCGCCGCACGTCCGCCCTACGGCGTCAGCAGGACCTTCCCGACGAGCTCCCCGTCGGCCATCCGGCGGTGCGCCTCGCCGGCCTCGGCGAGCGGCAGCACCGAGTCCACCACCGGGCGGACGCGGCCGTCCTCGACGAACGGCCAGACGTGCTCGCGGACCGCGGCGACGATCGCGGCCTTCTCGTCGAGCGGGCGCGCGCGCAGGGTCGTCGCGCTGATCGTCGCCCGCTTCGCCATCATCGCGCCGAGGTCGAGTTCGCCCGTCGACCCGCTCGTCGTCGAGATGACCGCGATGTGCCCGTTCGGTGCGAGCACCTGGAGGTTCTTCCCGAGGTAGGACGCCCCGACCACGTCGAGCACGACGTCCACGCCGCGTCCGTCCGTGAAGTCGAGGACGGCTTCGACGAAGTCCTCCGACCGGTGGTCGATCGCGAGGTCGGCGCCGAGCTCCCGCGATGCCTGGACCTTCCGCGCGCCGCCGCTCGTCGTGATCACGGTGGCACCGAGGGCCTTCGCCCAGACGACGGCGTGCGATCCCATGCCGCCCGTGCCGCCGTGGACGAGGAGGGTCTGCCCCGGCCGGAGTCCGGCGAGCATCCCCACGTTCGAGTACACCGTGCAGGCGGCCTCGGGGAGCGCGGCCGCGGACACGAGGTCGAGCGCGTCCGGCACCGGTAGCAGCTGTGTCGCGGGGACGGCCACGAGCGAGGCGTACCCGCCACCGGCGAGCAGCGCGCACACCCGGTCGCCGACCGCCCACCCCGTCACGTCGGCGCCGAGCGACCGGACGACGCCGGAGACCTCGAGCCCGAGGACCGGCGAGGCCCCCGGCGGCGGTGGGTAGTTCCCGGCGACCTGCTGCCGATCGGCGTTGTTCACACCGGCCGCTGCGACCTCGACGAGGACCTCACCGGGTCCGGGCTCAGGGTCCGGGAGGTCGCGCAGGGTCAGGGTGCCGTCGTCGTGGCTGATCGCTCGCATGCCCCCGACGGTACGCTCGGACCCGGCCGCACCCACGGGGGCGTGCGGCGATCGAAGGGGGACGCACCACCATGCGCAAGCACTACCTGACCATCACCACCGCGGTCCTGGCCGCCACGCTCCTCGCCGGCTGCTCAGGCGGCGGCGACTCGAACGCCTCGGACGGCGGCGGAGCCGGCTCGGGCACGGCGTCGTCCGGCGGAGCGAGCGCGAAGCCGACGCAGGCCGTACCGGCGCAGACGAAGCAGGAGGCCTGCAAGCAGCTCGAGAACGAGCTGAAGTCGTTCATCGCGGACCAGATGTCGTCGTCCGCGCCGGCGGACCCGAAGGCCCGCGCCGAGATCGTCGACGGCTTCACCGACCGGCTCGAGGCAGCGCTTCCCAAGGTGGGCAACGAGCAGGTGAAGTCCGACTTCACGACGTTCACGAAGGCCGCCGAGGACTACGCGGATGCGCTGAAGAGCTCGGGCAGCGCGACCTCGGACGCCGCGAAGCAGGCCGAGACCAAGGTGCAGGACAGTCTCACCGCGATCTCGGCGGACTGCCCCGCGAGCTGACGCCGTCGGG
>NZ_JBPUGH010000201.1:0-5089 GCF_051548005.1 Curtobacterium flaccumfaciens
CGCTGGTGTCGAGCCTCCAGTCCGTCTGTGGTCGCGACCAGGGCGCAACGTCAGCCGACGAGTCCGGTCACCACGTCGTGGACCACGCGCGCGGCGCGTGCCGCCGCGTCGTCGAGGTGCTCCTTGAACTCGTCGCCGTCGGGAGCACAGAGGTCGCTGATGCAGCGGACCGACACGAACGGCATGTCGTGCACGTGCGCGAACTGCGCGATCGCCGCCGTCTCCATGTCGACCGCGGCGACCGTCGGGAAGGCCTCGCGGAGCAGGCGTGCGCGACCCTCGGTCACGAAGATCTCGCTCGAGCCGATGGTCGCGGCGCGCATCGGGTACCCGGCGTCCGAGGCGAGCGCGAGGTCGACCAGCCGCTGGTCGGGCTCGTACCCGGCGGGCATGCCCGGCACCTGGCCCAGGGCGTAGCCGAAGGCCGTCGCGTCGGCGTTGAGGTTCACGTAGTGGTCGCCCACGACGACGTCACCGATCGCGACACCGTGCATGAGGCCGCCGGCGGTACCGACGCTGATCACGGGGATGCCGGGGCCGAAGTCGTGGAAGGCGTGCGCCGCTGCAGCCGTGGCGTTGGTGAACCCGATGCCGCTCCGGCGGACCGCGACGGTCGCACCACCGACGTCGAGCAGGTGGTGCTCGTCGTGGCCGCCGACCGGACCGTCGAGGATGGGCGTTCCGCCGAGCAGACCGGCGAAGGCGCCGACCTCCTCGCTCATGGCGGCGATGACGACCGCGATCGGTGGGTGGTGCACTGATCGAGTCTCGCACGCTCAGCGCGCGCGGGCAGACCCCACGGTCACGACCACCACGTCGACGAGCAGGAACAGGAGCAGCGTGACCCCGACCGTCGGGAGCAGCGCACCGAGGAGCGCTGCGACGAGTGCGACGAGTGCGACGCCCCATCCCGGCGCGCGGGCGAGCGCTCCGGCGGCGGGCGCGCGGCCGAACCGGGCACCTGCGGGGCGGCGCTGCCACCACATCACGTACCCGAACACGACCATCGCGGCGATGCCGAGGGCGGCGAGCACGAGCACGACCTGGTTCGCGACGCCGAACAGGACGCCCATGTGGGTGTTGACGCCGAGCTTCGCGGCCTTCGCCATGAGCGGGTAGTCGGCCCAGCGCACCTCGGACACGACCCGCGCGTCGCGGGCGTCCACCGCGACGGCGTCCATCGCGACCGGCCAGGTCTGCTTGCTCTCCTCGACCGTCCACGCCTCGTCGGAGGTGGCCGGCACGTGGATGCGGACCTCCGCGGCGTCGAGGTCGGCCCCGCGTGCTGCGGCGAGGACCGTGTCGAACTGGTCCGGCGTGACCTCGGCGGCAGCAGCGGTCGGCTCGGCGTCGCTGCCGTGGTGGCCGGCGTGCTCGCCGGCCGAGCCCTCGCTGGTCGCCGCTCGGTCGCCGAGCGACGTGTCGACCGTGGGTGCCTGCCAGCTCAGCGCGGACCGGATCGCGGTGACGTTGTCGCCCGCGAAGTGCGACCACGTGATGCCGGTCGCCGAGAGGAAGAGCGCGCCGAGCAGCACCCAGACGCCGGTGGCCGCGTGCCACGAGAACGTCCGCCGGTAGCCGTGCGCCCGGTTGTCCGGGACGACGAGTTCGCGCTTGCGGCGGGCTCGCCGGATCCGCGCCGTCCACAGCGCGATCCCGGCGAGCGACACGATGCCGAGCCACGACGCGGCGGTCTCGCTGTAGAGCCGACCGACGTCGCCGAGCAGCAGGCTGCGGTGCACCGTGCTGACCCAGGTGCGGAACGGCAGCGACCCGGACGTGCCGTACACGGGCAGGTCACCGCGGACCTCGGCGGTGCCCGGATCGACGAAGACCGCGCGGGTGGTGGACTCCGCGAGACCGTCCTCGGTGAACATCACGCGCGTGGTCGTGCCCGGGGTCGGGGCCGGCCGGACCTCGGTCACGGTGTCGCCTGGGTGCCGGCGTTCGACGTACTCCTCGGCGGCGGACACCTGGTCGGCGAGGGGGAGCGACCTCGCGGTCACCGGGGCGGTCAACTCGTGGGCGTACACGACCCGCTCGATCGAGGGCGCCACGGCGTAGACGGCGCCGGACAGTGCGGCGACGAGGATGAACGGCCCGACGAAGAGGCCCGCGAGGAAGTGCAGGCGGAGCAGGAGCTGGGGGAACCAGCCCGCGCTGGACGCGGGTGCGGGGGCGTGCGGCATCGGGGCTCTCCGGTGTCGGGCGCGACCTCGTGCCGCACGGACTGAGACTCTACAAGACGTAGAGCAACCGGGACGTCGCGGCGACGCGCGTCATGCCGAGGCGCCGGACTCGACCGACGTTCAGTTGCCTGGCGAGCGTTCCTCGTCGTGCTGCTGCTCCCATTCGTCCTTGAGCGCGATCGCCTCGTCAAGGGCCCGATTCTTCTCCGTTCCAGCGGTGGCCCAGCCGCCGATGAAGGACGCCACGCACACCACGACGGCGAGGACCCCGAGGGCGAGCAGCCAGCCGTTTCCGTCGGCCGTCGCGAAGAGGTACCCGGCGCCGATGCCTCCGCCCACTGCCGGAATCCGGAGCAACGAGCCCAGCACCTGAGCGCGACTGGTTCGTGACCGTGCTCGCTGGACGGGGGTTCGATCGGCGTGCACGTTCCGACCGTACGCGGGAGCGCAGCGTGTCGCGCGGGACGTGTCCGGGCCGACCCCACGGGACCGGCGCCGCGTCCCACCCGGCCCGAGGGACTCGGTCCCGCAGTACCCGCGGCGCTCAGCCCTGCGCGAGCGCCGGGTAGAGCGCCGGCAGCGGAGCGCTCAGCCCGGACCGGACGCTCCGGCTGACCTCGTCGGCGAGGACCTCGTGCTCACCGGCCTCGACCGCGTCCCAGATCGCCGCGACGATGTCGGCGGGATCGGCCTTCTCGACGTCGAGGTCGGCGGTCATGCCCGTGTCGGTGTACCCGAGGTGTGCGCCGACGACCTGCGTGCCCTGGGGTGCGAGCTCGAGGCGGAGCGAGTTCGTGATCGACCAGAACGCCGCCTTCGACGCCGAGTACCCGCCCGCGACGGCGAGCCAGCTCAACACGGAGTGCACGTCCACGAGTGCACCACCGGCGAGGTGCGGGGCGAACGACTTCGCGACGCGGAGTGCACCGAACACGTTCGTGGCGAAGACCCGCTCGACGTCGTCGACCGACGTCTCGAGGAGCGGCGCGGAGCCACCGATGCCGGCGTTGTTCACGAGGACGGTGGTGTCGCCCGCTGCCTGGACGGCCGCGTCCACGCTGGCCTGGTCGGTGACGTCGAGGGTGATCGGGACGATGCGTTCGTCGTCCCACGTGCGCGGCGAACGTGCGGTGGCGTAGACCTTCGCGGCTCCGCGGGCGAGGGCCTGACGGACGAACTCGGTTCCGAGTCCGCCGTTCGCTCCCGTGACGAGGACGACGGCGTTGGTGAGGCTGGTCATGGTGGCTCCTGACGATCTGGGTGGGTACGGAAGCCGAACCTAGCACGTTGTGTCTGCATTCCGAACCCAGGTAGGATCGGGGCATGCTCGGCATCCTCGGCGGCGACGAGCGCTGCCCCATCGCGCGGTCCCTCGACGTCCTGGGCGAGAAGTGGACGCTGATGCTCGTCCGGGACGCGGCGCTCGGCGTGACCCGGTTCAGTGACTTCCGCGCACGCCTGGGCGTGCCGCGCGAGGTCCTCGCCGCGCGGCTGGGATCGCTCGTCGAGGGCGGCGTGCTCGAGCGCGTCAGCTACAAGCCCGAGGGGGGACGCTCGCGCGACGAGTACGTCCTCACCGACGCCGGGCGGGACCTCGTCCCGGTGTTGCTGGCCCTGGGGGAGTGGGCGGACCGGCACCGCCCGTCCGAGCGGTCCGCTGACCTCCGGGTCGTCGACAGCGAGACCGGCGAAGCCGTCGAGTCCACGGCGGTCGTCGTCGGCACCGGGCGCCTCGTCCCGAGGGAGCGCCTGGCGGTGCGCGCGGTCTGACCCCGTCTCGTCAGGTCCGCGCCGTCGCGTCCCCGGGCGACCGGACGGCAGACGGGAGGCCCGTGGCGGGCCCGCACCGTGCCTCCCGTCCGGTGGGTGGGTGCGTCAGCGACGCACGTCGCACCCGCAACTCGCGCCGAGGACCAGCTCGGGCGGGACGAGTCGGCGGTTGCCCTCGTCGCCGCCACCGAGGACGCGGTCGACCGCCTCTCGCGCCATCACCTCGATCGGCTGCCGCACGGTGGTGAGCTGGGGGTTCGTGTAGTCCGCCTCGGCGGCGCCGTCGAAGGAGACGATCGCGACGTCCTCCGGGACGCGCAGCCCGAGTTCGAACAAGGCCCGCATGACGCCGATCGCCTGCATGTCCGAGCTGACGAACACCGCGCGGGGCCCGGCGCCCTCACCGAACATCCGGAGTCCGGCTTCGTACCCGCCGCGTCGGGTGAAGTCGCACCGGACGATCGGGCCGTCGGGCCGCCCGGCGTCCCGGAGTGCCCGCATCCACCCCTGCTCCCGGAGCTCCATCTCGCCCGCGTGCCCCATCACGAGGCCGATCGGCCCGTAGCCGTGCTCGACGAGGTGCCGGGTGCCGTCGAGTGCGCCGCGGAACGCGTCGACACCGATGCTGACGTGGTGGGGGACCTCGAAGAAGGTGTTGAGTAGCACCATCGGGATGCCCGGATCGGTGACGGTGGAGAGGTCCGGGTGCGTCTGGATGCTCGTCACGATGATGCCGTCGACCTGGCGGGCGGACAGGGTGCGGAGGCGCTCGCGCTCCTGGGTGCTGTCCCCGTCGCTGTTGGCGAGGAGGACGTCGTACCCGCGTGCGGCTGCGGCGTGCGTCACCTCGACGGCGAGCTCCGACCAGAAGGGGTTGTCGAGCTCGGGCACGATGAGCCCGAGCATCTTCGACGAGCCCGTACGGAGGGCCTGTGCGCTCGCGTTCGGGCGGTAGCCGAGGACGCGGATCGCCTCGCGGACCCGGGCGGCCGTGTCGGCGGCGACGGGTCGGGGTCCGTCGTGCACCACGTAGCTGACCACCGACGTGCTCACGCCGGCGTACCGTGCGACGTCCGCGCGCGTGACCGCCCTCGGGGTGGTCGGGGTGCTCACGGGGACCTCCTGGGTGG
>NZ_JBPUGH010000202.1:0-4969 GCF_051548005.1 Curtobacterium flaccumfaciens
GGCCCGCACCGCGCCTCCCGTCCGCTGGGTGGTCGCGTCGACGACGCGAGCCCGCCCGGGTGGTCCTCGCTACTGCTCGCGCGAGGGCAGCAGGTGCACGGCCTCCATCGCCAGTTCCGCGGCGATCGAGTCCTTCGCCTGCACCGCGGCCTTGAGCTTCTCGAGCTCGGGCACGACCGTGTCGACCGGCACCAGTTCGGCGAGTTCGGGCACCCGCAGCTTGAACGCGAGGCCGTCCGTCGTGGACCGGCAGAGCGCCGCGAGCGAGGCGTTGCCGCAGGCATCGACCCACATCGAGTAGATCGTCGCTCCCTCACGCGCGAGTTCGTCCTGCTTGCCCTTGGTCGAGCGGGCGATGACGTCGTCCAGCATCTTGACGACCTTCCTGCGCTGCGCATCGGTGAAGCGTGGGACCGCGAGGCGCACGACCCCGCCGTAGATCACGCCGAGCGTGCGGTAGGCGTCGAGGAGCTCGTCCTTGGTCGGCGACGCGACCCGGGTGTAGCGGTTCGGTGCCATCTCGATGAGGCCGGAACGGGAGAGCTCCGCCAGCGCCTCGCGGATGGGTGTGCGGGAGACACCGAGCCACGCGATGAGGTCGTCGTCGTTCAGACGCTCGCCCGGCTCGAGGGTGCCGTCCATGATCGCGTCGCGGATCTTGTCCTGGACGGTGTCGCGGAGGAGCTTGCGCTCAGCGGCGGGCTGGGTCGAGGGCACTGGCATGTGCCCAGCGTGTCACATGTGATCAGCACGGTGCGAGAGGCGCGACGGCCACCACGCCCGGCGGCCGAGCTCGATCGTCAGGGCGGGGACGAGCAGGGAGCGGACCACCACGGTGTCGAGCAGGACGCCGAACGCGACGACGAACGCGATCTGCGCGAGGAACAGGATGGGGATGACGCCGAGCGCCGCGAAGGTCGCCGCGAGCACGATGCCGGCCGAGGTGATGACGCCGCCGGTCACGCCCAGGCCGCGCAGCACCCCTTCGCGCGGGCCGTGCACCAGCACCTCTTCCCGCACGCGGGTCATGAGGAAGATGTTGTAGTCGACACCGAGCGCCACGAGGAACACGAACGCGTACAGCGGGACGCTCGGGTCCGCCCCGGGGAAGTGGAACACGTGGTCGAAGACGAGCGCCCCGACACCGAGCGCCGCCGCGAAGGACACGATGACGCTGCCGATGAGGACGAGCGGCGCGACGATGCTCCGCAACAGGAGCATGAGGATGAGCAGGATCACGGCGAGGACGATCGGGATGATGACCGTCCGGTCGCGGATGCCGGTGTCGTTCGTGTCGAGGGCGGTCGCGGTCACCCCGCCGACGACCGCGTCCGGATCGATCCGCTCGACGGCGGTCCGGAGGTCGCGGACGGTCTGCTCGGCGGCGGCGGAGTCCGCCGGGTCCGCGAGCGTGGCCTCGAGCAGGACGTCGCCGCGCGAGACGGTCGGCTCGGCGGTACGGCCGCCGGCCGGACCGCCGCCCCCGGACCCTGTGCCGGTGCCGGTGCTGCTCACGGGCACGGTGCCGGACGGGGCGTCCTCGGCCGCAGCGGTCACCCCGTCCACGCCGTCGACGGCGCTGATCGCCTCCGCCAGCTCGTCGACGCGAGCCGCGCTCCCGATGACCTGCGTCGGGCTGCCCGACCCGCCCGGGAAGTGGTCGGCGAGCACGTCCTGACCGTCGCGGGCCTGCGACGCCCCGATCACGAGGTCGCTCTGCGGCACGCCGTCGGCACGCAGGCCGAACAGCCCGGCCCCCATGGCGAGGAGGCCGACCGTGCACACGACCCAGACGATCCGCGACCGACGTGCCACGAGCCTCCCGACCGACGCCCAGAGCCCCTTCGCGTCCGGACCCGTCACGACGGGGTGGGCGGACCCGTACGCCGGCCGGAGCGGCCAGAAGGCCGCGCGCCGGAAGGCGAGGAGCAGCGCGGGGAGGAGCGTGAGCGCCGCGAGCACGCTGAAGGCGATGCCGATCGCCGCCACCGGGCCGAGCGCCTTGTTCGAGTTGAGGTCCGAGAAGAGCAGGCAGAGGACACCGACGATGACCGTGCCGCCCGACGCGAGGATCGGCTCGAGGCTGCCGCGCAGGGCTGCCTTCGTGGCACCCCACCCCGTGCGGTGGTCGCGGAGTGCCTCGCGGTAGCGCGCGGTGTACAGCAGCGCGTAGTCGGTCGCGGCGCCGATGACCAGGATCGAGAGGATGCCCTGCACCTGACCGTTGACGGTCACGAGGTCGGCCTTCGCCAGCCAGTAGACGACGAGGATCGAGGCGCAGAGCGCGAACGACGCCGTGCCGAGGACGAGCACGGGCAGGAGCGGCGAGCGGTAGACGACGATGAGGATGACGAACACCGCGGCGAGCGCCACGCCGAGCAGCAGGCCGTCGATGCCCGCGAACGCTTCGGTCAGGTCGGCGGTGAACCCGGCCGGACCGGTCACGTACCCGCGCAGGCCGGAGGGGAGCGCGCCGTCCACGTCCGCGCGGATCGCCGCGACCGCGTCACCCGTCTCCGCGGACTCCGTGAGGGTGGCCACGATCTCGAGGGCGTCGCCGTCCTCACTCGGGATGACGGGGCTCACGCCCTGCACGTCGTCTCGGTCGCCGAGTGTCACGGCGAGCCGAGCGGCGGCGGCGCGGTCGGAGCGGGTCAGTCCGCCGTCGCGTTCGAGCACCACGATCGCCGGCGCCCCGGACGCCTGCCGGAACTCGGAGGCGCGCTCCTGCACCTTCGTGGCGTCCGCCGAGGCCGGCAGGAACGAGGTCTGGTCGTTCGTGGAGACCTCGGCGATCTTGCCGAAGTACGGACCGCCGACCGAGGCGACGGCGAGCCACACGACGATGACGACGGCGGGGAGCACGATGCGGAGGAAGCGGGACACGGTGCGAGCGTACACCGATCGTCAGCATGCTGATCATCTACTCGCGAACCGGCTCCGTACAATGCGGACATGGAAGAACAGCCCGCAGCCTGGCCGATGGGCCGACTGCTGGCCGCAGCCGCTCGGCGCGTCGAACGGGACTGGGACGAGCGACTCCGCGAGATCGGGCTCCCGCACGCAGGGCTCATCGCGATCGACATCCTCATCCGCACCGGGCCGACCGGGGCGGACACCGTCGCCCGGGCAGCCCGGGTACAGCCACAGACGATGTCGCGCACGCTCGAGCGACTCGAGCGGGACGGCCTCGTCGAGCGGGCACCACACCCGGACGACCGGCGGCGTCGGGTGGTGACGGTGACCGAAGCCGGACGCACCGCCTGGGACACGGCGAAGCACATCGAGCGCGAGGTCCTGCCGGAGGACGAACGACTCCGGGAGGCACTCGCCGCCATCCTCGCGCGGTCGAATCCCTAGCATCTGATATACAAGATGCGGTACCCTGATCGGGTCGGCATCAGGGCCGACCCGTCTCCCGGGAGTCCGCATGTCCGAACGTCGAGCCGCCCGCGCCGCTGAACGCGCAGTGAGCCACGCCGCCCCCCGCAGGCGTCAGAGCCTCCGCAGGCGTCAGAGCCCTCGCAGCCGTCGCAGCCGTCCGTTCCTCGTCGCGCTGATCGCGACCGTGGGCTCGCTCGTGGGCGTCGCGGCGATCATCGCGGTGACGGCGAGCCTCTTCGTCGGCGGCCTCGCCCGTTCGTTCGACGAGAAGACGACGACGATCCCCGAGGCGTTCCCGTCCGGGTCGCGCCCGCTGGCCGCCGACGGCGCCGAGAACATCCTCCTGATCGGCTCCGACTCGCGAGCCGAGCGCGACCCGGACGGCGACCCCGCTGCCGGGGGCCGCTCCGACACCCTGATGCTGCTCCACGTGCCGGCGGATCGGAAGGCCGTGTACCTCATGTCGATCATGCGGGACTCGTGGGTGGACGTCCCCGGTCACGGGACGGCGAAGATCAACGCCGCGTACAGCTGGGGTGGCGTGCCACTCGTCGTGCAGACCGTGGAACAGTTGCTGGACAGCCGCATCGACCACGTCGCGGAGATCGACTTCGCGGGCTTCGAGGGCATGACGGATGCGCTCGGCGGCGTCACGGTGCAGTCCCCGAAGGCGTTCGAGGCTCGGGGCCGCTCGTTCACCGCCGGACCGAACCGTCTCGACGGCGACGCTGCCCTCGCGTTCGTCCGTGAGCGGTACGCCTTCGCCGACGCCGACCACACCCGCGTGCGGAACCAGCAGGCGTTCATGCGCGGCGTCGTCGACGGTGTGCTGTCGAAGGGGACGATCACGAACCCGGGTCGCATCCAGGACTTCGTGTCGGCGACGAGCGAGCACCTGTCGGTCGACGCCGGGCTCGACTTCCGGACCCTCGTCGACCTCGGGTGGTCACTGCGCGACGTCCGCGCGTCGGACCTCGTGGCCTTCACCATGCCGACCGCCGGCGGAGGGACCTCGGACGACGGTCAGTCCTACGTCGCGGTGAACACGCTCGCCGTGCAGTCGCTGTCCCAGGCCCTGCGGTCGGACGACATGCCGACCTGGCTCCGGGCGAACCCGCAGTAGCGACGGGCCAGACCGCAGTCACGACGGGCCAGACCGCAGTCGCGACGGGCCGGACCGCGGTCGCGACGGACCAGACCGCGGTCGCGACGGGCCGACCCGCACGAGCGACGGACCGTGACACGACGAACCCCCTCGGCCGCAGCCGAGGGGGTTCGTCACGCAGTCACGGCGATCAGGCCGGGAGCTGCAGGGTCTGACCCGCGTAGATGAGGTTCGGGTCGTCGATGGTCGACGTGTTCGCCGCCCAGAGCTGCTTCCAGCCTCCCTGGAGGTCGAGCTTCGTCGCGATCGTGTCGAGCGTGTCACCCGAGGCGATCTTGTAGGTCTTGCCGCTGGTCTTCACCGGGGCCGGCTTGCTCGACGCCGCCGGGGCCGTGGCCTTCGGCGCTGCCGGCTGCGGGGCCGCCTGCTGCGGAGCTGCCTGCTGGGGGGCCGCCTGCTGCGGGGCCGCCTGCGTGGTGC
>NZ_JBPUGH010000203.1:0-4937 GCF_051548005.1 Curtobacterium flaccumfaciens
GGGGGGGGGGGGGGGGGGGGGGGGGGGGGCTGTCCGGGGGGGCTCCCCCCCCGCCGGGTGGGTGTGGGGGGGTGGTCGGGTTAGGGGCGGTTTTTTGGGGGGCGCCCCACCCCTTTCGGGGGGGGGGGGGGGTGCCTGCGGGCCCCCGGGCCTCCCGTCCGTCAGGTGGGGACGTCTAGGACTTCGAAGCCTCGACGAAGTTGCGACGCGGGTCCGTCTCCTTGATGAGGGAGGTCGCGTCGCGACCGGACACGGCACCGGTGATCCAGCCGATCACGATGCGGGCCTTCCGGTTCAGCGTCGGCATCGCGTACACGTGGTAGGCGCGGTGCGCGAGCCAGGCGAACAGGTTCGTCATCTTGACGCCCTTGATGTTCGCCGCGCCCTTGCCGACACCGTAGGACGCCACGGTGCCGATGGACGGGTGGCGGTACTCCTCGAGCGGCTTGCCGGTGATCGTCGCGACGACGTTGTCCGCCGCGACGACGGCCTGACGGACGGCGTTCTGTGCGTTCGGCGGGTAGTACGCCGGCTGCTTCTCCGCCGTGAGGTCGGGGACCTGCGCGACGTCGCCGAGTCCCCAGACGCCCGGGACGACCTCGTGGGTGTCCTCGGCCTCGACCTGGAGCTTCGCGTTCGCGGCGAGGTGGCCCTTCGGTCCGCGCGGCAGGTCGGACGCGTCGAGCAGCGGGTTCGGCTTCACGCCGGCCGTCCACACGAGCAGCCCGGCAGCGAACTCGTCGCCGTCGGAGAGCTTGATGACGCCGCCCTCGGCGCTCGGCATGGTGGTCTTCAGGCGGACGTCGATCCCGCGCGCTCGGAGCGACTCGAGGGTCCACTTCGAGAGTTCGGGGCCGACCTCGGGAGCGACCCGGTCGAGGGCGTCGATGAGGACCCAGCGGGGGTGTTCACCGGCCAGCGACGGGTAGGTCTTGATCGCGGCCTGCGACACGTCGAACAGTTCGCCGATCGCCTCGACGCCGGTGTAGCCACCGCCGACGAAGATGCTCGTGAGCAGGCGGCGGCGCTCCTCCTCGTCACGGGTGGCCGCGGCCTTCGCGATGTTGTCGAGGAGCTTCGCGCGGACGTACGCGGCCTCCTCGACGGTCTTGAAGCCGACGCCGTACTCCTCGAGCCCCGGGGTCGGGAACGTGCGCGTCACCGAACCGAGCGCCACGACGAGCTGGTCGTAGCCGAGGGTGCGGTCGTCGCCACCGGCCGTCGAGATCGACACGGTCTTGTCCTTCGACGAGATCCCGGTGACCTTGCCCTGGATGACCCGGGTCCGCTTCAGCGCACGACGCAGCTCGAAGGTGACGTCCTTCGGCGCGATGTGGCCGCCGGCGACCTCCGGCAGGAACGGCAGGTACGTGTAATAGGTGTTCTGGTCGACGAGCGTGATGCGCATCGGAACCGTCGCGGCGTGCTTCTGCAGCTGCTTGACGGTCGTGTAGCCGGCGGAGCCGCCACCGAGGACCAGGACGTGCGGGATCGAATCTGCCATGTGTCCGGTCTACCGGAGTTTTCCTTGTGACGTCACCAAGCCGCGCCGACCGGGGACGGCGTCGTCGTTCGTCGGATCGGTACGGTGACCGCATGGCTCCCCTCGCGCACGCCCTCACCGTCCGACCGGCGACGCTCGCGGACGCGGAGCGGATCGCCTTCGTGCACGCGACCTCGTGGCGGGAGACCTACGGGCGGCACGTCGACGACCCGGACTCCAGTCCGTGGTTCGCGGTGGAGCGCCGCGTCGCGATGTGGCGGAGGAACCTGACCGAGCAGGTGTTCTCGACGGTGGTCGCCCTCGACGGCGACGAGATCGTCGGGTTCGCCGCCGTGCAGCCGACGCCGGCGTCGGACGACGGGTCGCCGGTGCGCCCGGAGGAGCTGACGATGCTCTACGTCCTCGCCCGCGCGCACGGCACGGGTGCTGGGCAGGCGTTGCTCGACGCGGTGCTCGGAGACCGGCCGGCGTCGCTGTGGGTGGCCGACGACAACCCGCGGGCGCAGGCGTTCTACCGGCGGAACGGGTTCGTCGCGGACGGGGCGACGTCGTCGTTAGGCCCGATCGAGCGGTCCCTCCGCATGGTCCGCTGAGCCGCTCCCGTCACCGCTCCGCAGCCGAGCGCGCGGATGCGGACGCGGAACGCCTCCGTCGGTGCTGCAGCAGGTCGGCGGAACGGACGAGACGGAGTGCCGTGACGAGGACCACCCCACCGACGACGTTGAACAGCAGCGTGTAGCCGAACCACCCGAGCCACTGCCCGTACGTGATCGACGCGCCCGACTGGATCGCCCCGAAGACGAGCAGTGAGTCGAGGATCGAGTGGAAGAGCTGCAGGCCGGACAGCAGGAACCCACCCACGACCGCCGCGACGATCTTCGCCGGGTCGGAGTCCGTCCCCTGCTGCATCCGGGTGACGAGGGTGATCGTGCTGCCGCCGAGCACGGCCAGGACCGCGACCTGCAGTCCGAACGGCGCGTCGACGTAGTGCCGTGCGGACTCCTCGAGTTCGTCGTGCCACTGCGGGAAGGCCTGGACCACGAGCCACATGAACAGCCACCCCCCAGCGAGGTTGCTCGCGAGGGTCCCGGCCCAGAGGCGCAGCAGTTGGCCGACCGTCCCCTCACGCGCGACGAGCGCCACGATCGGCATGAGGAAGTTCTCGGTGAACAGCTCGCTGTGGGCGAGGTAGAGCGCGATGAGTCCCACGCTGAACGCGAGGCCGGCGAGGAGGTGGCTGTCGGTCTCGTGCAGCACGGCGAGGTACGCCATCACCCCGAGCCCGATCTCCAGTCCTCCGGCGAACCCGGTGGCGAGCACGACCCGGGTCGTCCGTCGGAGGCGTTCCGTGCCCTCCTCGACGACGGCCTCGAAGGAGTCGTGGATCTCGTCCTCGACAGGAGCGTCACTCCGGCCGACTTCGCGGCGCTGATCGTCGGTCACCGCTCGGAGGCTAGCCCCGTCGCCCTGTCAGTGTGCGCCGCGGCGGTCGCGGAGCCGCCACCACGCGGTCTCGGCGAGTTCAGGGCCCGTGAAGACCCCGTGCTGGGTCCGACGCGACTCCGTCAGCGAGAACCGTCGGAGTCGGTAGCCGCCGCCGAAGCGATCGATGATGGCCTCCGGGGAGGACTCCGCATCGCGCTTGACGAGCCACGTCCGGTCGTCGACGGGCTCGATCACCGGACGCTCACCGTCGGCCGCCGATCCGGGAGCGCAGCACGTCGATGCGCTTCTGGATCTGCTCGACGCTCGCCTGCGCCACCGCCGGGCCGCCGCTGATCCGCCGGAGTTCGGCGTGGATCGCGCCGTGCGGCTCGTTCGAGTGGCGCGACCAGATCGACACGAGGCGTGCGAGCTCGGTCCGCTGCTCCTTGAGCGTCAGGTACATCGGCCGGTCGGTCTCCGGCTTCGGCTTCGGCAGTCCGTCCTTCGCCGTCCGACCCTTGGACCGCTTGGCCTGGGAGGCCTGCCGGGCCCGCAGGAGGTCGCGCACCTGGTCGGGCTCGAGCAGCCCGGGGATGCCGATGAAGTCGAGTTCCTCGAGCGACCCGACCTCTCCACCGGAGCCGAACTCACCGCCGTCGTAGAGCACCCGGTCGAACGAGGCCTGCGAGTCGAGCGCCTCGAACGGCTGCACCTCCAGCAGGCTCTCGGACGCGCGGTCCTCGCGGTTGGCCTCGGCGACCATCGCGTCCTCGGGGTTGTACATCCCGTCGTCGGCGTCCTTCGGGCGGTCGAGCGCGTGGTCGCGCTCGAGCTCGAGGGAGGCCGCCAGTGCCATCAGTCCGGGCACGCTCGGCAGGAACACCGAGGCGGTCTCGCCGCGCCGCCGTGCACGCACGAAGCGGCCGATGACCTGCGCGAAGAACAGCGGCGTGCTGGCGCTCGTGGCGTACACGCCGACGCAGAGCCGTGGGACGTCCACGCCCTCGGAGACCATGCGGACGGCGACCATCCACCGGGAGTCACCCTCGGCGAAGGCACCGATGCGTTCGGACGCTGCGGCCTCGTCGGAGAGCACGACGGTGGGCCGCTCCCCCGTGATCTGCGTGAGCATCCGGGCGTAGGCGCGGGCCGTGGTGGTGTCGGTCGCGATCACCAGGCCGCCCGCGTCCGGCACGCCGCGGCGGACCTCGGTCAGGCGCTTGTCGGCGGCGGTGAGCACCGCGGGCATCCACTCGCCGTCGGGTGAGAGTGCGGTGCGCCACGCCTGCGCGGTGATGTCCTTCGTGACCTGCTCGCCGAGCGACGCCGACATCTCGTCGCCCATGCGCGTCTTCCAGCGCATCTGGCCGGCGTACGCCATGAACAGGACCGGTCGCACGACGCCGTCCTTGAGCGCGCGTCCGTAGCCGTAGTTGTAGTCGGAGATCGAGGTGCGGATGCCCTGCTCGTCGGGGGCGTACTGGACGAACGGGATCGGAGCGGTGTCCGACCGGAACGGCGTGCCCGAGAGCGAGAGTCGGCGCGTGGCCTTCGAGAACGCCTCCCTGATGCCGTCGCCCCAGGTCAGGGCGTCACCACCGTGGTGGACCTCGTCGAGGATCACGAGGGTCTTGCCGCCGGCCGTGATCCGCTGGTGCACCTCGGGGTTCATGCCGACCTGGGCGTACGTGATCGCGACGCCCTGGTAGTGCCGGCCGAACATGCCGTCGCCGTTCTTGAACATCGGGTCGATGCGGATGCCGACGCGGTCCGCGGAGTCCGCCCACTGCCGCTTGAGGTGCTCGGTGGGGGCGACGACGACGATCCGGTCGACCGTGCCGCGGGCGAGCAGCTCGGTCGCGAGCCGGAGTGCGAAGGTCGTCTTGCCGGCGCCGGGGGTCGCCGCGGCGAGGAAGTCGCGCGGTTCGGTCTCGAAGTACTTCGTGAGGGCTTCGACCTGCCAGGCACGGAGCTTGGACGCGGTACCCCACGCGGCGCGGTCGGGGAA
>NZ_JBPUGH010000204.1:0-4876 GCF_051548005.1 Curtobacterium flaccumfaciens
GTTCGACGTCGGGAACGTGGTTCGACGTCGCGCCGCCGGACCCGGGGTCAGACGCGCGAGCCCGTGAGGAAGGCGGCGACCGCGCTCAGCCGGCGAGGAAGGCAGCGACGGCGCCGTGCAGCGTGGCGAGGTCGTCGACGTGCACGAGCTCGCGGACCGAGTGCATCGACA
Source organism: Curtobacterium flaccumfaciens (assembly GCF_051548005.1). Taxonomy (GTDB): domain Bacteria; phylum Actinomycetota; class Actinomycetes; order Actinomycetales; family Microbacteriaceae; genus Curtobacterium. Next base: position 172 of record NZ_JBPUGH010000204.1, read on the forward strand.
GCAGCCCGACGCCGATGTCGATCGTCGGGATCCCGAGCCGCGTCGCCGCGATCGGTCCGATGGTCGAGCCGCCGGGGATCGTGTTGACGTTCACGAACGGCTGGTACTCGACACCGGCCTGGTCGCACGCCGCCGCGAACACCGCCTCGCCCTTCGCCTCGGTCATGTAGCGCTGGTTGGCGCTGATCTTCAGGAGGGGACCCCCGCCCGGCCGCGGACGGTTCGTCGGGTCGTGCTTCTCCGGCTGGTTCGGGTGCACGAGGTGTCCGGCGTCGCTCGAGAGCAGCCACGACGCACGGAACGCCCGCGCGGCTTCGGACCGGGTCGCCCCGAGGCCCTCCTGCACGCGGCCGAGCACGTCCTCGAGGAACGGCCCGCCCGCGCCGGAGGGCGTCGAGGAGCCGATCTCCTCGTGGTCGAACGCGGCGAACACCGGGATGTGCACGGCGTCGGACGGGGCAGCGATGACCCCGAGGAGTCCGGCGTGCACGCTCGTGAGGTTGTCCATCCGGCCGGACGCCAGGAACGCGCCGTCGATGCCGATGCGCGCGGGGGCCTGCGTGTCCGCGAGGAACAGGTCCCACGACACGGCCTCGTCGCCGGCCTGGTCACGGAGCCACGCGAGGACATCGGTGCCGCCGACGTCGCTGCCGGTGCCGACGACCGGGATCGTGTGGCGCTGCCGGTCGATCTCCTTGCCGTCGTTCACACCGCGGTCGAGGTGGATCGCGAGGTTCGGTATGCGGGCGACCGCACCGGTCGAGACGAGCCGCACGGTGCCGTCGGCGTCGACCACCCGGCCGGCGATCCGGAGGTCACGGTCGAACCACGTCGACAGCAGTGCGCCGCCGTAGACCTCGACGTTGAGCTGTTCCCAGCCGAGCGTCCGCACCGCGGGGTTCGGCTTCACCCGGAACGTCGGGGAGTCGGTGTGCGCGCCGAGGATGCGGAACGGCGTCGTGGCGGTCGCGCCCTCCGGGAGCCGCCAGGCGATCACGGCACCGTCGCGGACGACGACGTACGCGCCCGGAGTGGTCGGCCACGCGTCGAGCTCGGACAGCTCGGTGAAGCCCGCCTCCACGAGTCGGTCCCGCGCCACGGCCGCCGCGTGGAACGCGGTGGGGGACTCGGTGACGTACTGGGCGAACTCGGAGGCGATGGCGTCGACGGTCACCCGACCATCGTGGCACGGTGCGTGCCCCGCCGTGGCCGGGGGCGACCGAACGCAGAACGGGGCGCGTCCGCCGGACGCGCCCCGTTCCTCCAGGCTGGTGTCTGCCGGATCAGCCCTTGGTGTGACCGGCGGAGCCGAGCACCTTCGCGGCCTCGCCCACGCGAGCCGCCATGGCGGTCTCGGCGACCTTGCCCCAGGCGCGCGGGTCGTACTGCTTCTTGTTGCCGACCTCGCCGTCGATCTTCAGGACGCCGTCGTAGTTGCGGAACATCGAGTCTGCGATCGACCGGGTGAACGCGTACTGCGTGTCCGTGTCGATGTTCATCTTGATGACGCCGTTGCGCACGGCCTCGTGGATCTCGTCGTCCGTCGAGCCTGAGCCGCCGTGGAAGACGAGGTCGAGCGGGTTCTCGCCGGTACCGTGCTTCTCGGCGATCGCGGCCTGGATCTCGCCCAGGAGTTCCGGACGGAGCTTGACGTTGCCCGGCTTGTAGACGCCGTGGACGTTGCCGAAGGTGAGCGCGGCGATCCAGCGGCCCTGGTCGCCGAGGCCGAGCGCTTCGACGACCTTCTCGACGTCGTTCGGGGTCGTGTAGAGGGCGTCGTTCGTGCCCTCGTGCTGGACACCGTCCTCCTCGCCGCCGACGACGCCGATCTCGACCTCGAGGATGGCGTTGATGTTCCGCGTCTTCGCGATCATCGTCTTCGCGATCTCGATGTTCTCGTCGAGCGGCACCGCGGAGCCGTCCCACATGTGCGACTGGAAGATCGGGTTGCGGCCCTGGCGGACCTCTTCCTCGCTCGCGGTGATGAGCGGGAGGACGAAGCCGTCGAGGGCGTCCTTCGGGCAGTGGTCGGTGTGCAGGGCGACCGTGATGTCGTAGTTCTTCGCGACCTCGTGGGCGAACTTCGCCATCGCGAGGGCGCCGGCGGCACGGTTCTTGACCGTGTGACCCGCGAAGTAGTCGGCACCGCCGGTGGTGACCTGGAGGATGCCGTCCGAGCCGGCCTCCTGCAGACCCTGGAGGACCGCGTTGATCGTCTGCGACGACGAGACGTTGACCGCGGGGTAGGCGAACTTGCCGGCCTTCGCTCGTTCGAGCATCTCGGCGTACTGTTCCGGCGTTGCGATGGGCACTGCGATCTCCTTCGACTTCGGTGGTGTCCACGCCGAGCCTAGCCACTGGCTCTGGAGGCCCGGTGCGGGTTGTGCGCGCGGGTTCCGTCGGTGCTGCACATGCGTTCACGGCGCTCGGGACCGGGCCCGCCTTGCGGCTCGCCGTCGGTACGCTGGGAGCGTGACTCCCACCACTGAGACCGGTTCCTTGTTCCTGCAGCCCGACCGCAACCTCGCGCTCGAGCTCGTGCGTGCGACGGAGGCGGCGGCGATCCGTGCGCAGCCGTGGGTCGGTCGAGGTGAGAAGAACCTCGCGGACGGGGCCGCGGTGGACGCCATGCGGAAGTTCCTCGGCACCGTGAACTTCGACGGTGTGGTCGTGATCGGCGAGGGCGAGAAGGACAACGCCCCGATGCTCTACAACGGCGAGCACGTCGGCAACGGTCACGGTCCGGCGTGCGACATCGCGGTGGACCCGATCGACGGCACCTCGCTGACCGCCGCCGGACGCCAGAACGCGATCTCGGTGATGGCCGTCTCCGACCGTGGCTCGATGTACGACCCGTCGGCCGTGTTCTACATGGACAAGATCGCCGCCGGGCCCGAGGGGCGTGGGGTGCTCGACCTGGAGAAGCCGATCGGGGAGAACATCCGGGCGCTGGCGAAGGCCAAGCACAAGGACATCGAGGACATGCAGATCGCCGTCCTCGACCGTCCCCGGCACGACGAGCTCATCCGCGCCATCCGCGCCACGGGTGCCGGCACCCGGCTGCTGCTCGACGGTGACGTCGCCGGTGGGATCTCGGCGGCGCTGCCAGGCTCGAAGATCGACATGTGCGTCGGCGTCGGCGGCACCCCGGAGGGCATCATCACCGCGTGCGCGATCAAGGCGCTCGGCGGTGTGATCCTCGGCAAGCTCCAGCCGAAGGACGACGAGGAGCGGCAGAAGGCGATCGACGCCGGGCACGACCTCGACAAGGTCCTCGACCAGGACGACCTCGTCACGGGCGACAACACGTTCTTCGTCGCGACCGGTGTCACCGACGGCGTGCTCGTCGACGGAGTGCGTCGTTCGCGGGGTGTGATCCACACCGACTCGCTCGTGCTGCGGTCCCGCTCGAACACGATTCGCCGCATCCAGGCCGACCACCGCGCCGAGAAGTGGTTCTGATCCGCTGACACTGTCGGCCCCGGTGCTGGGCGGGGCGGCGTCCCGCGGCGGGGCGGCGCAACACGGCGTCGTGCGCCGCGCGCCGCCGTGTTGTGCGCCGCGCCCCACGCGCGCGGGTCAGTCCTCGTCGAGGGCGCCGACGAGCTCGGGCGCGGTGAGCAGCCGCGGCTCGTCGTCGATCGTGGCGGGGTCGGCGATGACCTTCGACTCGTCGAGCAGGGACAGTCGCCGAGCACTCGGGAGCACCTGTCGTTCGAGTGACCCCACGAAGCGGTTGTAGTCGACGACGGTGCCGCGGATGGCCCGGCCGAGCTTGTCCACGTGTCCGGCGAGCGTCGACAGGCGTCCGTAGAGCTCGCGCGAGACGCGGAAGAGCTCACGGGCCTCGGCGGTGACGACGTCCTGCTGCCACGAGAACGCCACGGTCTTGAGCACGGACCAGAGCGTCACGGGGGAGGCCAGCGCCACCCGCTTCCGGAACGCGTGGTCGAGCAGCCCCGGGTCCGCCGCGAGGGCGCTCGCGATGAGCGACTCCGACGGGATGAACGCCACCGTCAGCTCGGGCGAGGCGTCGTACCCGGACCAGTACTCCCGAGCCGCGAGGGCGTCGACGTGCGCCCGGAGCGCCCGTACGTGCTGCTGCAGGAGCTGGTCGCGACGCGCACCCTCCGCGCCGGTGGCGGTCGCGGGGATCTCGGCCGCCTGGAGGTAGGCGCTGAACGGCACCTTCGCGTCGACGGCGATGGTCTTGCCGCCCGGCAGGTGCACGATCATGTCCGGCCGGGCAGCTCCCGCGGACGTCGTGACCGAGGACTGCACGTCGAAGTCGACGCGTTCGAGGAGGCCGGCTGCCTCGACCACGTTGCGCAGCTGCGTCTCGCCCCAGACACCGCGCGTGCTGTTCGAGGACAGCGCGCTCGCGAGGGTGTCCGCCGTGGCGCGCAGGCGTTCCTCGGACTCCGCCGCCGAGCGCAGCTGCGCCGACAGCGCCCCGTACTGCTCGCTCCTGGACTGTTCGAGCTCGGCGATCTTGGCGCGCATGACGTCGAGCGTCTGCGCGACCGGGCTCAGCGCCGAGAGGACCTTCGACTCGTTCTGGCTCCGTGCTGCATCGGCACCGTGCATCCGTTGCACGAGGTGCTCGAGCTCCGCCGCCCGACGCTCCAGCGAGTCGACCTGCCGCCGGTACTGGGCGTCCTGCGCGTCGAGCCGTTCCTCGGCGTCGGCCCGGACGGTGTCGAGC
>NZ_JBPUGH010000205.1:0-4749 GCF_051548005.1 Curtobacterium flaccumfaciens
GAGCACCACACCGCCCCTCCTGATCCGCTGTCCGCACCTCTGACCAGGGAGCGCACATGAGCAACCTCGTCTACTTCTCGAGCGTGTCCGGCTACACGGCCCGCTTCATCGAGAAGCTGGGGCTGCCGGCAGACCGGATCCCGCTCTACCCGAACGACCCGTTCCTCCACGCGGACGAGCCGTACGTGCTCGTGCTGCCGACCTACGGCGGCGGCAACGGGCAGGGGGCGGTCCCGAAGCAGGTCATCAAGTTCCTCAACGACGAACGCAACCGCTCCCTCATCCGCGGTGTGGTCGTCGGCGGCAACACGAACTTCGGCGAGGCCTACGGTCTCGCGGGGGACGTCATCGCTCAGAAGTGCGGCGTCCCCGTCCTCTACCGTTTCGAGCTCTTCGGCACGCCTGACGACGTGCACGCAGTCACCACTGGATTGGAAGCATTTTGGACGCAGCAGTTGCAGACGTCGATCTGACGTCGCCGCAGACGGGGATGGACTACCACTCCCTCAACGCGATGCTCAACCTCTACGACGCGAACGGGAACATCCAGTTCGACAAGGACCGTGAGGCTGCCAAGCAGTTCTTCCTGCAGCACGTCAACCAGAACACCGTCTTCTTCCACAACCTGAAGGAGCGGCTCGACTACCTGGTCGAGAACGAGTACTACGAAGCCGCGACGATCGAGCAGTACTCGCTCGACTTCATCCAGAAGCTCAACGACCTGGCGTACTCGAAGAAGTTCCGGTTCCAGACGTTCCTCGGTGCGTTCAAGTACTACACGAGCTACACGCTCAAGACGTTCGACGGCAAGCGCTACCTCGAGCGCTTCGAGGACCGCGTCGTGATGACGGCCCTGGGCCTCGCGCAGGGCAACGAGCAGCTCGCGATCGACCTCGTGGAAGAGATCATCGCCGGCCGCTTCCAGCCCGCGACCCCGACGTTCCTCAACACCGCGAAGGCACAGCGCGGCGAGCTCGTGTCCTGCTTCCTCCTCCGGATCGAGGACAACATGGAGTCGATCTCGCGCGGCATCAACTCCTCGCTGCAGCTCTCGAAGCGCGGCGGCGGCGTGGCCCTGCTGCTCTCCAACATCCGTGAGGCCGGCGCCCCGATCAAGCAGATCGAGAACCAGTCCTCCGGGATCATCCCCGTGATGAAGCTGCTGGAAGACTCGTTCTCGTACGCGAACCAGCTCGGTGCGCGTCAGGGTGCCGGTGCCGTCTACCTGTCGGCGCACCACCCCGACATCATGAAGTTCCTCGACACCAAGCGCGAGAACGCGGACGAGAAGATCCGCATCAAGACGCTGTCGCTCGGTGTCGTCGTGCCGGACATCACGTTCGAGCTCGCGAAGAACAACGAGGACATGTACCTCTTCTCGCCGTACGACGTCGAGAAGGTCTACGGCATGCCCTTCGGCGACGTCCCGATCTCCGAGAACTACCGCGCGATGGTCGACGACTCGCGCATCAAGAAGACGAAGATCAAGGCGCGTGACTTCTTCACGACCATCGCCGAGATCCAGTTCGAGTCGGGCTACCCGTACATCGTGTTCGAGGACACGGTGAACAAGGCCAACCCGATCAAGGGCCGGATCAACATGTCCAACCTGTGCTCAGAGATCCTGCAGGTCAACACCCCGACCACCTTCAACGAGGACCTCTCGTACAAGGAGATCGGCAAGGACATCTCCTGCAACCTCGGCTCGCTGAACATCGCGCTGACGATGGACTCGCCGGACTTCGGCAAGACCATCGAGACCGCCATCCGCGGCCTCACCTCGGTGTCGCAGATGTCGCACATCTCGTCGGTGCGTTCCGTCGAGGACGGCAACGACAAGTCGCACGCCATCGGCCTCGGGCAGATGAACCTGCACGGCTACCTCGCTCGTGAGCGCGTGTACTACGGCTCCGAAGAGGGCATCGACTTCACGAACATCTACTTCTACACGGTGCTGTTCCACGCCCTGCGCGCCTCGAACAACATCGCCATCGAGACGGGGGAGACCTTCGACGGCTTCCGCGACTCGAAGTACGCGTCGGGTGAGTTCTTCGACAAGTACACCGATCAGGAGTGGGCGCCGGCGACCGAGCGTGTCCGCGAGCTCTTCGCGAACGCCAACGTGACGATCCCGACGCAGGACGACTGGAAGGCGCTGAAGGCGTCCGTCCAGGAGCACGGCATCTACAACCAGAACCTGCAGGCCGTCCCGCCGACCGGTTCGATCTCGTACATCAACCACTCGACGTCGTCGATCCACCCGATCGCGTCGAAGATCGAGATCCGCAAGGAAGGCAAGCTCGGCCGCGTCTACTACCCGGCGCCGTTCATGACGAACGACAACCTGGACTACTACCAGGACGCGTACGAGATCGGTGCCGAGAAGATCATCGACACCTACGCCGCTGCCACGCAGCACGTCGACCAGGGCCTGTCGCTCACGCTGTTCTTCAAGGACACCGCGACCACGCGCGACATCAACAAGGCCCAGATCTACGCATGGCGCAAGGGCATCAAGACGATCTACTACATCCGTCTGCGTCAGCTCGCCCTCGAGGGCACCGAGGTCGAGGGCTGCGTCAGCTGCATGCTCTGATTGCTTCCGCAATCACCCCTTGGACTGGAGGCGCGGTGCCAGCGCGCGCCGTGCCTCCAGTCCGTCAATCAGTCACCATCTCTTGAAGGAAACGTGCGTTGGTCGAGAAGCTGAAGCTCATTGATCGGGTCCAGGCGATCAACTGGAACCGCATCCAGGACGACAAGGACGTGGAGGTCTGGAACCGCCTCGTCAACAACTTCTGGCTGCCGGAGAAGGTGCCGCTGTCGAACGACGTGCAGTCGTGGAACACGCTGACGCCGGCCGAGCAGAAGCTGACCATGCGCGTCTTCACCGGCCTGACGCTCTTGGACACCATCCAGGGCACCGTCGGCGCCGTGTCGCTCATCCCCGACGCGATCACCCCGCACGAAGAAGCCGTCTACACGAACATCGCGTTCATGGAGTCGGTGCACGCCAAGAGCTACTCGTCGATCTTCTCGACCCTCGCGTCGACGCCCGAGATCGACGAAGCCTTCCGCTGGTCCGAGGAGAACCCGAACCTGCAGAAGAAGGCCCAGATCGTCATGGACTACTACCAGGGCGAATCGCCGTTGAAGCGCAAGGTCGCTTCGACGCTGCTCGAGTCGTTCCTGTTCTACTCCGGCTTCTACCTGCCGATGCACTGGTCGTCGCGGGCGAAGCTGACCAACACCGCGGACCTCATCCGCCTCATCATCCGCGACGAGGCCGTGCACGGGTACTACATCGGCTACAAGTACCAGAAGGGTCTCGAGCAGGTCACCGAGGCCGAGCGCCAGGAGCTCAAGGACTACACGTTCTCGCTCCTGTTCGAGCTGTACGAGAACGAGACGCAGTACACGCAGGACCTCTACGACGAGGTCGGGCTGAGCGAGGACGTCAAGAAGTTCCTGCACTACAACGCGAACAAGGCGCTGATGAACCTCGGGTACGAGCCGATGTTCCCGAAGGAGACGACGGACGTGAACCCGGCGATCCTGTCGGCGCTCTCCCCGAACGCGGACGAGAACCACGACTTCTTCTCGGGGTCGGGTTCGTCGTACGTCATCGGCAAGGCGGTCGTGACGGAGGACGAGGACTGGGACTTCTGATCCCGGTGTGATTCGTGGGAACGCCCCGCTGGCTTCGGCCGGCGGGGCGTTCTAGGTTCACGAGCACTGGCGATGCGGTCGCTTGGCGGGCCCTCAACGACTCGAACCGGACGGGGTACGTGGGACAAGCGAGCTGTAGTGCGTGCAATGCGGAAGCCCGTGTCGGCTGAAGGACCGGCTCTCGAGACGGGCCGCCAAAGTTGGCATACCCTTTGTGTCAGGCGCTCACGTACGCGCTCGACGAGAGGACACCGTGGTTGCTGCGTTCACTGGGGTGGGCTTCGCACCGATCCCGACGGCAATCGTCGCCATACTGGCGGCTGTGATCATCGTCGTCACCATCCTCAGGAGCCGCCGCCGCTAAGCGGTGCCTCACTGGTCGATGGGTCAGCGGACGCTCGCAGCTGGTCTCTACGATCACATCATTGCCCGCGCAGACGAGGGGACCAGCGTTGACGGATCACGCCCGACGCGCGTTGCTCAGCAACGGCGCCGCCCGCTGGAACCTCGTCCTCATCTGGGTCGTCATCGTCGTTGGTCTGCTGGCAGCCATCGTCTGCGTCGGGTTCATCCTGAACGAAAGCCTGACCTCGTACGCGACGTGCAGCGTCCGCAACGCGGGCTGCCGTGGTAACGCCGGCTGGTACAGCAGCATGGGGCTCACCCTCTTCGGAGGGTTCGCAGCAGTCATTGCCTGCGGGGCCATCGGCATCCGCAGCCACGCCCGCAGGAGCGGCGCCCTGTACCCGGTTGCCGGCCTCGGCGGTCTCCTCCTCCTCACCGCGGTCAGCTACGTCCTTCTCAAAGCCCTCACCAGTACGTAGTCGGCGGGCGCGGCTCGGCACGTACCGGCAGACCGCACCATCGCGCTCTTCACCGCGCTGTCTCGATAGTCGATGGTGCTTTCAAGGAGTCGTCGCAACGAAGGTCTTCGAGGCGACCATACGGGGCCGGGGGCATGCTTGGCGTTATGACGATCTACCCGGGTGATCCGCGCGACGTCTACCGGCGTCGTCGCGGACTGATCAACGCCGCTCAGGGAGTGTTGTTTCTCCCGGCGCAGGGCGGTTGGCTTCTCAT
>NZ_JBPUGH010000206.1:0-4676 GCF_051548005.1 Curtobacterium flaccumfaciens
ACCCCCACAAAATGGAGGCGGGGTGCCAGCGGGCACCGCGCCTCCCGTCCGTCGTCGGCCTCGTCAGATGGACGTGAGCCGGTCGTACTGCCCCGTCGCCAGCTGCTGTGCCGCACCGCCCGCGGCGGGGATCCGCCAGAGACCGGAGTCGGCGCCGACGAAGAGGTCGCCGGCGGAGTCGGCCGCACCCGGGTAGTACCCGTTCGACGGGACGTTCGGGCCACCCGTGACCGCGCGGTCGAGCGTCACGCCGGACGCGTCCTGCGTGACCAGGTCCGCGAGCGAGCGGTCCGTCGTGCACGTCGGGGAGATCGCGGCACACCACCCTGCGGACTGGCCGAGCAGGAGCGAGTCGTCGTTGGTCGCGCTGAACTGGAACTTGACCTTCGCGGGCACCTGCACGAGCGTCGACGACCCTGCGGCCAGCGACCAGAAGCCGTTGTACCCGCTGCCGCCGAAGGCCCGGTAGTCGAAGTACAGCGTGCCGCTGCCGTCGGCGACGATGGTCCCGAAGTACCCGATCGGCTGTCCGCTGGCGAGTCCGACGTTGCGGGTGGTCACCGTGCCGCGGGCGGTGCGACTGACGACGGTACCCACGGTCGGCCCGCTCGAGGAACCCGGAGCGGTCGTGAAGGTGGACACGGTGCCGTCGCGTCCGACGGTCCAGGCGGTGCCGCTCGACGGGAGGATCGTCTTCGGGACGCCGGCGCCGATCGGCAGCTCCACGATGCCGCCGGACACGGAGTCGACCCAGTACACGTTGCCGGCGACGTCGGTGCGCAGGTCCTTGGTCAGGTGGAGCCCCGTCGCGAGCACGCGCGCCGTGCGTCCGCCGGCGGGGTACTGGAGCAGCTTCGTGCCGTCGCTCGAGGGGACGAACACGTTGCCGACGTCGTCCGCGGCGTAACCGGTGCCGTTCGCCGCGACGGTCTTCGGCGCGCCGGTGCCCGCGGTCGGGAAGCGGACGACCGAACCAGCGGCGTCGAGCCCGTAGAGCGACTGCGCGACCGTGGTGCTCGCCGGGGCGGTGTAGCCGACGGAGACGGCACGGCCGTCACCCTTCGTGCCGACGGCCCGGACGGAGAACGTGTAGTGCACGCCGGCGCGGATCCAGCCGTAGCGCTCGGACCGCACGTTGGCGGCGACCACGTCGGTCCCGCTGCCGGGCTGTCCGGCTGCAGGTCGGATCGAGACGCGCCAATGCTTGACCGCGGCACCCGCAGTCGGAGGGCTCCAGGTCAGCGTGGCGGCGTCGCCCGCACCGCTGACGTGGACGGACGTCGGGGCCCCGGGGAGCCTCGACGCGGGAGTGGCCGCCATCGCGGGCGACACTCCACCGATCACCAGCGCCGCGGCAGCCGCGGCGGTGAGCACTGCTCTGTACACGATCGATCCCCTATGGTCAGCGCGGCCTTCGGGTGGCCGCGACTGAAGGTCATCGAAGCACCGTCAGGCCGCGGCCCGGGGCCACGGCGGCCGACCGTGCGGGGTCGGCTCGGGATTGGCGGGACTCCGCAACGGCCCAGCGAGGCTCGTGCGGGCTGCGCCGAGTCTCGTGCACAGCGACAGGTCTCGTGCTCACGAGCGCGAGACTCGTCGCTCAGCACGAGTCTCGTGGGCGCGCCGCGGCAACGGGCGGCAGCGGGGACGGGCGGCAGCGGGCGCCGCGGCCCGGGCGCCTCAGTGGCGCGGCTTGCGCGCCCCGCGGTCGTCGTGGTCCCGGTCGTACCGGCCGCCACCACGGGTCCCGCGGTCGTCACGGTCCCGACCGCCGCGGTCGTCGCGGTCACGGTCGTAGCGGCCTCCACCGCGCGGGCCACGGTCGTCGCGGTCGTACCGACGGCCACCGCCACCACCACGACGGTCCGGCTTGATCTCGATGAGCTTGCCGCTGATCCGGGTGTCGGACAGCCGGTCGAGCACGCCGCCGTCCATGTCGGTCGGGAGCTCCACGATCGAGAAGTCCGGCCGGATCTGGATGGCCCCGAAGTCGTCGCGACGCAGCCCACCCTCGTTCGCGAGCGCACCGACGATCTGGCGCGGCTCGACACGGTGACGACGCCCGACCTCGATCCGGTAGGCCGTCATCGGCTGCGAGCGACGCGGGCCCCGGTCCTCGCGGTCGGGACGGTCGCCGCGGTCGTCCCGGTCACGGCGGGCACCCGAGGCGCCGTCGCGACCGACCCGCGCGCTGAGCTCGTCCGACTTCGGGTCGAGGAGCAGCGGGTCCTCACCCTGGGCCACGACCGCGAGGGCCGCGGAGACGTCCTCAGCGGGGACGTCGTGGTTGCGGACGTAGTGGGCGATGACGTCGCGGAACGCCGAGATGCGGTCCTGCTGCTCGAGGGCCGCGGTGATGGCGTCGTCGAAGCGGGTCAGGCGCGTCTCGTTGACGTCCTCGATGGTCGGGAGCTGCATCTGCGTGAGCGGCTGCTTCGTGTGGCGCTCGATCGCGGAGAGCAGTCGGCGCTCGCGCGGCGTGACGAAGCTGATCGAGTCACCCTTGCGGCCTGCACGACCGGTGCGGCCGATGCGGTGCACGTAGGACTCGATGTCGACCGGGATGTCGAAGTTCACCACGTGGGTGATGCGGTCGACGTCGAGGCCGCGGGCGGCGACGTCGGTGGCGACGAGGATGTCGAGCTTGCCGGACTTCAACTGGTTCACGGTCCGCTCGCGCTGCGCCTGGGCGACGTCGCCGCTGATGGCCGCCGCGGCGTACCCGCGGGCGCGGAGCTTCTCGGCGAGCGTCTCGGTCTCGCTCTTCGTGCGGACGAAGATGATCATGCCCTCGAAGTCCTCGACCTCGAGGATGCGGGTGAGGGCGTCGACCTTCTGCGGGTACGACACCATGAGGTACCGCTGGGTGATGTTCGCCGCGGTCTTCGTCTTCGTCTTGACGGTGATCTCGGCCGGGTCCGTGAGGTACTGCTGCGAGATGCGGCGGATCTGCGCGGGCATCGTCGCCGAGAACAGCGCGACCTGCTTGTCGTCCGGGGTCTCGGCGAGGATGGTCTCGACGTCCTCGGCGAAGCCCATCTTGAGCATCTCGTCGGCCTCGTCGAGCACGAGGTACTTCAGCTCGGACAGGTCGAGCGTGCCCTTCGCGATGTGGTCCATGATGCGGCCGGGGGTGCCGACCACGACGTCGACGCCGCGACGGAGGGCGGAGAGCTGCACGCCGTACGCCTGACCGCCGTACACGGGCAGGACGTGCACGTGCTTCATGTGCGACGCGAACTGCTCGAACGCCTCGCAGACCTGGAGCGCGAGCTCGCGGGTCGGGGACAGCACGAGCGCCTGGGGCACCTTGCTGCCCGACTCCATGCGGGACAGGATCGGCAGCGCGAACGCGGCGGTCTTGCCGGTACCGGTCTGCGCGAGGCCGACGACGTCGCGCCCCTCGAGCAGCGTCGGGATGGTGGCTTCCTGGATCGCGGACGGCGTCTCGTAGCCAATGTCCTTGACGGCCTTGAGCACCTGGTCACTCAGGCCGAGGTCGGCGAAGGTCACCACGGGCCCCTCGTCGACGGTCTCGGCAGTGCTGGTGTTCTCGGTGCTCATGGGGAGAACGGTATCCCGGATGTGGCACGGAGGGTGAATGCGGGCGTACCCTGCAGCGGCCTGGAGGCGCGTGGCGGGCCCGCCCCGAGCCTCCCGTCCGCCCTTCGGGCACGTGGTCTCCGCGCAACTGCGGATGCCCCTGCCGATCCGGCAGGGGCATCCGCAGCGCTCGGGCGGCGTCAGAACCAGAGCGTCGTCTCGGCGTGCGGATCCGCACCGGGCATGTCGAACGTGAAGTCGACCAGAGCCTCCATCCGCGGAACGGAGCCGCTCTTGCGGATCTCGCGGTGCCGCCGAGTGCCCGCCAGGCTCCGTCCTGGCGCAGCGAGTCCGTCGAACGCCAGGTCTGCAGCGCCACACCCGGGTACCGGACCGTCAGGTCGACGTTCGCCTTGCTCCGTTGGGAGTACTCGGAAGGGACCTGCATCCGGTACTCCTCCACGGTTGCGCTGAGCCTCCCGCCGGTCTTCGACGTGCGGATCCGTGCCTCACCGATCATGCCGGATGAGTTCTGCGCCCAGATCGACCACTTGTCCTTGCCGGGGTAACTCAAGACCGACATCACGGTCGAGCCGACCGGCACGGCGGCACCGCTGGTGACCTTGAGGAAGCCGTCGTCCACCAGCTGCGGCGACCACCCGGCCTTGAGGTTCCTGACCTGGACGGAGAGGGTCACGGACTGGCCGACGGGCACCCGGAACGCAGGTGCGTCCACGGTGAGCGTTCGGCGGTCGGCCGAGACCGTGCCGTCGAGCGCCTCGGTACCGTCTGGCCCGACGATGCTGATGCCCGACGACGGGAACACGGTGTTCGTCGGAGCGCGGAGCTCGAAGGAGCTCCCCGACGGTGCAGTCGTTCCGGTGTTCGTGAAGGTGAACGACGCCGAGCGCGACTCCTGCTCGGGGATCACCGGCTTCACGGTCTGCTTCACGTCCACCTCGGCTCTCGGCGGCTCGACGTGGTCGAATCCCCACCCGATCGTGGTCCCCGGCGCTGCCGTCCACCCGCCCTCGACCGCGAAGACACCGGACCGGTTCGAGGCTCCGCCGCTCGGGCCGGTGACGATCGAGGTCGCGATGGTCGTCCTCGCCGAGGTCACCACCGCATCGAAC
>NZ_JBPUGH010000207.1:0-4673 GCF_051548005.1 Curtobacterium flaccumfaciens
GGCCCGCACCGTGCCTCCCGGCCGCCAGTGGGCGCGCCGCCCACGACGAGCGCTGCGCGCTGTCCTGTCCTGTGGCCCCGCCTGCTCCGCCGTCGATGCCCGGGCACCCTGGATGCCCGGGTGCGCCCGGGCGGTCGGGGGACGCGCGGCCTCGGCTCGTGCGCGGCCGGACGGCGCATCCTCGGTGCATGACCGACGACGACGCCCCTTCGTTCCCCGGCGGGTCCTACCGCCTCGCCGACGACCTCGAGCTCACCCGGTTCGGGTACGGCGCGATGCAGCTCGCCGGCCCGAACGTCTTCGGACCGCCGAAGGACCACGACGAAGCCGTGCGGGTCCTCCGAGCGGTCGTCGACGCGGGGATCACGCACATCGACACGGCAGACTTCTACGGGCCGCACGTCACCAACGAGCTCATCCGCGAGGCCCTGCACCCCTACCCGGAGCAGCTCCACCTCGTGACGAAGGTCGGCACGCGCCGCGACGACAAGGGCCGGTGGCCGCAGGCCCGCGAGCCGGAGCAGCTCGTCGAGCAGGTGCACGACAACCTCCGGAACCTCGGGCTCGAGCAGCTCGAGGTGGTGAACCTCCGGGTGGGCGGCTTCGACGCGCCGGAGCCCGGCAGCCTGGCGCCGCAGTTCGAGGCGCTCGCCGAACTGCAGCGGCAGGGGCTCATCCGGCACCTCGGCCTCTCGACGGTCACCGCCGAGCAGCTCGCGGAGGCGCAGGGCATCGCACCGGTGGTGTGCGTCCAGAACATGTTCAACGTGGCGCGGCGGGAGGACGAAGCACTCGTGGAGGCGACGGCGGAGCAGGGCATCGCCTACGTGCCGTACTTCCCGCTCGGCGGCTTCTCGCCGATCGACTACGCCACGCTCGACCACGTGGCGGACCGGTTGCACGTCTCGCGGACGACCGTCGCGCTCTCGTGGCTGCTGAAGCGCTCGCCGAACATCCTGCTCATCCCGGGGACGTCGTCGGTGGAGCACCTGCACGAGAACATCGCCTCGGCGGGGTTCGACCTGCCGCCGGACGCCGTGGCCGAGCTCGAAGCCCTCGGCGCCGCCTGACAGCACGCGCGGCCGACGCACGCCGCGTGACGGCGCGCGCGGCCGATGCACGCCCGATCGCCGTCGCCTCAGCCCACGGTCGCGAGCGCGAACGGCAGCACGGCCGACGCCCCCGCCCGCCGGAGTTCCCGCCCGGCCACCGTCACGGTCCACCGGCTGTCGACCAGGTCGTCCACGAGGAGCACCGGCCCCTGGTGCGACTGCAGCGCGGCTGCCAACTCCGGACCCACCACGAAGGTGTCCCACACGCCGGAGAGCCGGTACGCGCTGTTCGTCGCGCCGTCGCCCCTCGGGGTCCCGCCGGACCGTTCGAGCGTGCCGAGGAACTGCAGCCGCCCGATCGAGGACAACGCCTGCGCGAGCGAGGCGACCAGCTCCGGGCGGGATCGCGACGACATCGCCACGACGCCCGTCGGCCGCTCGGCCCACGGCCAGTCCTTGAGCGCCCGGACGCACCCGTCGACGAGCTCCTTCGACACCGGGCCGTCGGGCGTCGACGCCGCGAAGAGCGCACGAAGGGGACCGCCCCAGCCGAGGTCGGTCAGGCGGGCGACCGCACGCCCGGGCTCGACGAGCTCGTCCGCGCCGATCTTGCCGCGGACCGGGACACCGAGCGCGCTCATGCCCGACGGCCACTGGGCGCGCGGCGCGATCTCGACCCCGACCTTGTCGAGCGCCGCGGCCGCACCGGAGGCGTCGGAGGACGACACGTCGGTCGGGTACCAGACGCCCGCGCAGTTGTCGCAGCGGCCGCAGGGCTCGGCCGAGGGGTCGTCGAGGTCCTGCTGCAGGAGCTGCATCCGGCACGCCGAGGTCGACTCGTACGTGAGCATCGAGGCCGCCTCGGCCGCACGGGCGGCGGCGACCCGCTCGTACCGCGCTGCGTCGTACTCCCACCGCTGCCCGGTCGCGATCCAGCCGCCGGTGACCCGCTGCACGGCGCCGTCGACGTCGAGGACCTTGAGCAGGAGCTCGAGCGTCGACCGCTTGATGTCGACCAGCCCCTCCAACGCGACGGTCGAGAGTGCCGAACCGGACGCGGACAGGGCGTCGAGCACCGCGGCGGCGCGCGCCTCGGTCGGCATCGAGGCACTCGCGAAGTACTGCCAGATCTCGGTGTCCTCGCGGCCGGGCAGGAGCAGCACGTCGGCGTTGTCCGTCGCACGCCCGGCGCGGCCGATCTGCTGGTAGTACGCGACGGGGGAGGACGGCGCCCCGACGTGCACGACGAACCCGAGGTCGGGCTTGTCGAACCCCATGCCCAGCGCGCTCGTCGCGACCAGGGCCTTCAGCTCGTTGCCCTTCAGCTGCTGTTCGAGCTGCTCGCGTTCCTCGGTGTCGGTGCGCCCCGTGTAGGCGCGGACGGCGTACCCGTTCTCGCGCAGCAGCCGGGCGACGTCCTCGGCAGCGGAGACCGTCAGCGTGTAGATGATGCCGCTGCCGGGCAGGTCTCCGAGGTGTGCGAGCAGCCAACCGAGGCGCTGCCGTGCGTCCGGGAGCGTGAGCACCCCGAGCCGGAGCGACGCGCGCGCCAGGGACCCCCGGATCGTGAACACGGGGTCGTCGGGGCCGGCCGTCAGCTGTTCGGCGACGTCCTCGACCACGCGCTCGTTCGCGGTGGCCGTCGTCGCGAGCACCGGCACGCCGTGCGGCAACGAACGGATGAGCTCGGCGAGCCGGCGGTAGTCCGGGCGGAAGTCGTGGCCCCAGTCGGAGATGCAGTGCGCCTCGTCCACGACGAGCATGCCCATGCGGGCGATCAGCGTCGGCAGCTGTTCGTCACGGAACCGCGGGTTGTTGAGCCGCTCGGGGGAGACGAGCAGCACGTCGACCTCGTCACGGGCGAGCGCCGCCTGCGTCTCGCCCCACTCGTGCGCGTTCGCGGAGTTGATCGACACCGCGCGCACCCCGGCCCGTGCGGCGGCAGCCACCTGGTCACGCATCAGGGCGAGGAGCGGCGACACGAGCACGGTCGGCCCACCACCGCGCCGACGGAGCAGCAGCGTCGCCAGGAAGTACACCGCGGACTTGCCCCACCCGGTGCGCTGGACGACGAGGGCGCGCTGCCGGTGCTCGACGAGCGCCGAGATCGCCTCGAGCTGCCCGGGGTGGAACACCGCGTCGGGGCGACCCGTGAGCGCAGCGAGGGCCTGCTGCGCCTCGGCGGCGAGATCCGCGGAGGGCGGGGCGATGCCGACGGGCAGCGCGCCGCCGGCCAGCGCATCACCGGCCAGCGCATCACCGGAACCGGGCGAGTCGACGGTCGGAGCCGTGTCGGAGGAGTCCATGACCCCATCGTGTCAGGAGCGACCGACGGAACCCGACCCGCGCCTCCCGGCTGTGGACGAGCGATCCCCGTCCACAGCGAGCCTCACTGGTAGGTGATGAGCGACGGACTCGGCAGCACGTCCCGCATCGTCTGCTCCGGGGACAGCATCGGCTGGTCCTCGTCGATGAAGTTCTTCCAGCCCCAGTGCACGCCCGCCGGAGCGGCCTCGTGCAGTGCCTTCCACGTCGCCTGCTTCTCCGGCTGCGACCCCTGCCCGTCCACGTGGACGAGCACGTCGAGCTCCGGATGCTGCACGAGCGACGAGCGGTCCTGGATCATCGCCGAGCGGAACTGGTGCAGCACGAACGCCTTCGGCGGCAGCCCCTCCTCCCGCACGAGGTCGGCGAGCCAGTCGGACACGCGGTTCACCTCGTCGGCGCTCACGGTGCCGATCTGGCGCAGCGGCACCTGGTCCTCCGCGAGCCGCCACTCCGGGTCGAGCGCCAGCCACACGCCCGGCTTCGCGAGGAGGGACTCGTACCGCTTCGCCTGGCTGAGGAAGTCCGACCGGCCGGGCTGGAGGTCGAGGATCACCGGCATCCCCGCGTCGTGCGCGGCGTCGACGTACGGTTCGAGCGTGGACGCGGGCAGCTCGGTCGAGTAGTCCCCGTCCGCGCCGGCGTCACCCGCGGCGACCGTCGCGATGACCTCCATCGCGGGCGTGACCGGCTCGTCCGAGACGTCGTCGTACCGGTGCGCGAGCGCCTCGGCGCGCTCGACCGTCGCCTGTGGGTCCTGCTCGCCGAGGACACCGAGCACCGGCGCTCCGGGCGCGCCGTAGAGGGCGACGTACCGGTGCCCGTCGAACGGACGCTGGCCGCCGTGCGGCAGCTGCCAGCCGCTGCGCGCGGCGCGGACCGTCCAGTCCGGGTCGGACAGGGCGTCGAACGTCGTCCCCACGAGCACGGTCGGGTGGTCCTTCCGCTCGTGCAGCGCCGTCACGACGTCCGGTGCCGCCGCCGGGTCGGTCACCCCCTTCGGCATCGCCACGACCTGCGCACCGGCAGCGCGCGCGGTCGCGACGACCGCTGCGTCCGCACTGCGGTCCGCCACCACCACGGTCGCCGGCCGGGAGGCACGGGTCGACCCCGGCGCGCGCGTCCCCTCGGGCGCCTGCCGCCGTTCGACGTCCGTGTCGAGGGACACGTCGCCCTCGGCCTGGTACCAATGGGCGCCGAGGCGGTCGAGTTCGCGGGCCACGGCGCGCGCCGTGCGGCCGTCGCTGCCGCCGGCGTCGGCGTCGGTCACGAGCGCGGGCACGTGCGCCCGTTTCG
>NZ_JBPUGH010000208.1:0-4662 GCF_051548005.1 Curtobacterium flaccumfaciens
CCGCCCGCTCGGTGCGAGGTTGCACGCACGGTGGGAGGTGCACGCCGCCCCACCATGTGCGGGACCTCGCACCATCGGGTGAGCCCCTCGCACCGTGCGAGGGGCTCGGGCGGATGCGACCCGGCGACGTCAGGCCGCGCGGTGCTCCTCGACCGGGATTTGCTCGGTGTCCGCGGCCGGGTTCGATGCCGTGCTCGCGTCGGCCGCCGGGGTCGTGCCGGGCCGGATCAGCTCCGGACGTCGCCGGGAGCGGAACACCCAGGCCTTGAACAACACGAACCGGACCAGGGTCGCGAGCAGGTTCGCACCCGTGAGCACGACGATCTCCGTTCCGTGCGTGGCGCCGGGGGTCGTCGCGTGCAGGACGACGAGCGACCCGGCGGTGATCGCCCAGGCGATGCCGAACACGACGAGCCCCTGCACGTGGTGCTTCCCGGCTCCGGAGCGCCCTCGCACGCCGAAGGTGAAGCGACGGTTGAGCGCCGTGTTCCCGATCGCAGTGAGCAGCAGCGC
This sequence comes from Curtobacterium flaccumfaciens, assembly GCF_051548005.1. Classification (GTDB taxonomy): domain Bacteria; phylum Actinomycetota; class Actinomycetes; order Actinomycetales; family Microbacteriaceae; genus Curtobacterium. The sequence goes on from NZ_JBPUGH010000208.1 coordinate 514, forward strand.
GAGGAAGTCCGCCGTCTGCGCCCCGATGGCCGGCCGCAACAGGGCGTACAGCACAGCGAAGGCGATCGTGGACAGCACGCCGATCGCGCCGAACCGCAGGACCTGCCCGACGATCCCGACGTGCGGCGGGGTGAACGGCCGGCGTCCGATCGCGTCGTAGACCGGGGTGATCGCGATGCGTCCGGTCGCGAGTCCGCGCGACACCCGCCACATGCCCTTGAGGTCCTCGGTCGCGGTCGAGGCGATGTGCACCGACGAGTTGACGTCGTCGACCCAGTCGACCGGGACCTCGTGCACCCGGAGTCCGGCGTGCTCGGCCAGCACGAGCAGCTCCGTGTCGAAGAACCACGCGTCGTCCTCGCAGAGCGGCAGGAGGTGCTGTGCGGCCTCGCGGGTCACGGCCTTGAACCCGCACTGCGCGTCGGAGAAGTCGACGCCCATCGTCGTCCGGAGCAGCAGGTTGTACGAGCGGGAGATGAACTCGCGCTTCCCGCCACGGACCACCCGGGACGACCCCGCGAGACGCGTGCCGATGGCGAGGTCCGAGTGCCCGGACAGCAGGGGTGCGACGAGCGGTTCGAGGGCGGCGAGGTCCGTGGACAGGTCCTCGTCCACGTACACGAGCACCTGCGCCTCCGATGCGCCCCAGACCGCCTTGAGCGCGCGGCCGCGTCCCTTGAGCGGCAAGTGCACGGCCCGGACCTCCGGGAGCATGGCCGCGAGGTCGTCGGCGATGCGCTCGGTGTCGTCGCTCGACGCGTTGTCCGCGATCGTGATCCGCCAGGTGTGGTGCAGCGAGGTGCGGCAGAAGGTGTGCAGCCGCCGGACGTGCGTCGCGAGCGTGTCCTGCTCGTTGTAGCAGGGGACGACGATGTCGATGTCGAGGGTCTGGTTCGTCTCCGTCATGCCGATCAGGTTCGGCAGCCGGCTCATGCGCACCGCAGCAGGACCCTGTGGCGGCCCTAAGAACGACGGTCAGGCCCCGCTGGTGAAGCCTGTTCGGGGCTGATATGCTACTTCCGCTCGCTGCGTTGAGCTTCGAGAAGTGGACCCGAGACCCATCCGGACGGTTGGGCGCTCGGGTTTCGCGCTTTCGGGGCACCCAGCCGCTCCCGATCGCTGCGCGTCATCACACGTCTTCGATCGTCACCGCTCCGGCTCGGCGTCGCCACTCACCCCCTTTCGCCCAGGCCCAGCCGATCGCATCAGGCAGCGCGAGCAGCGGTTCGACCGCAGCACGTTCGTGGCGGTGGTTCACGGCCTTCGGTCGGACGGCGTGCAAGGTCTCGACGATGCATTGCCGATCCTGGCGCTGGAGGGTTTCATCGAGCTCGAAGCAGATCTCGTCGATGCCGTTGTCCACCGACCACCGGATCAGGCCAGCGACGCATCGACTTCGACGCTCTCGGTCCGACCGTCCGTCCTTCGGTGCCCTGACGATCACCGTCGAGGTGGTGAAGTCGGACAGTGCATCCAGCACGTACCGTCGTCTGCGATCGCTCTCCTTCCGCATGTGCAGTCGACTCTGGCCCGGGAGGATCATGGAACGCACGGTGCCCCGGGCGTGGTGCAACGAACCCGAGTCGAGTGCGACGGAGACGAGGAGGTAGTCCTTCGCCTTCGACTCGTCCACGTACGCGTGGCGTCGCGTCCTGCCGGTCGTGTTCATCGCCGCCCCTCCACGGCGTACAACACTACATATCGGTGATCAGCACCTGCACCACGGCGATCAGGGCGAGTACGACGATCGGGACGCCCGCGATCCACAGCCCGGCGCGCATCTGTGTCCGCCGGATCGTCGGTGCCGCGTGCGAGGTCTGCGCGAACCGGGTCGCGGCGACGAGCTCCGGAGCTGCCGCGGGCGGCTCGGGCTCGGGCTGGGGTCGGTCGTCCTCGAACGCCGGGACCTCGACGACGAGGTCTTCGGCACGAGCGCGACGGGGCAGTCGCGTGAAGTCGTTCGTCATGGTTCCCCCGTCCGTTGTCCGCAGCGTACCCGAACGGCTCAGGAGGACGCGGGTAGCTCGACCGTGAACGCGGTGCGCCCCGGTCCGGAGGCCACCCTGACCGTTCCGCCGTGCGCCGAGGCCACGGCCTGCACGATCGCCAGCCCGAGGCCGCTCGTCCCGTGCTCCCGAGACCGCGACGCCTCGCCGCGGGTGAAGCGGTCGAACAGGCTCGGTAGGAGGGCGGGGTCGATCGTCGGGCCGTCGTTCGCGACGACGAGTCGTACGGAGGGCTGTGCTGCTCCCGGTACGCGACGCAAGGACACCACGACGGCCGATTCGTTCGGGGTGTGCTGCGCGGCGTTCGAGAGCAGGTTCCGCACGAGTCGACGCAGCTGTGGCGCGTCGCCGTCCATGATCACGGGATCGTCGTCGACGTCGAGCGCCCAGCGGTGGTCCGGGGCCGTCGTGCGGGCGTCCATCGCCGCCTCGACCACGATCGAGGTCAGGTCGATCGCGTCGACGGCGAGCGGCGGGGTCCCGGCGAGCGCGCGGGCGTCGAGCCGGGCGAGCAGCAGCAGTTCCTCGACGAGGTCACCCATGCGGACGGCCTCGGTCACGATCCGCCCGACGTTCGCGTGCACCGCGTCGATGTCGGTCGAGGTCGTCGAGAGCTCGGCGTAGGCCCGGACGGTGGCGATCGGCGTCCGGAGCTCGTGCGAGGCGTCGGCGACGAAGGTCCGCATGCCGGCCTCGGCCTCCCGGCGGACGGTGAGCGCCCGGCCGACGTGGCCGAGCAGGCGGTTCAGCGCGGTGCCGACCTGCCCGACCTCGCGGTTCGCGGTGAGGTCGGCCACGGCCACACGGGCGGTGATGTCCGTGTCGCCACGTTCGAGGTCGAGCGCGGCGACGTCGGTCGCGACGCCGGCGACGTGCTCGAGCGGTCGGAGTGCCCGTCGCACGGTGAGGGCCAGGGCCCATGCGGCGACGAGGAGACCGAGCAGGGTGACGCCGCCGAAGACCAGGGCGAGCCGGGTGATGGTCGAGTCGAGCGCCCCGAGGGGGAGCGCGGTGACGAAGACGTCCCCGCCGCTGCCGACGGCCTGCGCCCGGTACGCGCCGAGCGCTCCGAGCCGGACCGTGACGGGCGTGCCGTCGCGGTCGATCGCGGAGAGCGTGCGCTCCTGCGCTGCGGTGAGTCCGTGCTGCCGACCCTCGCTGTCGGTGTACCCGGCGAGCACGGTGGAGCCGGAGCGGAGGACGGCCACGACGGTCCCGGCGGCCTGCCCCGGCGCACCGATGAACTCGTTGTCCGGGTCTGGCTGCCCGGCAGCGGAGCCAGACGACGGCACCGACCCCGACCCCGACCCCGGCGGTCTCCCGTCCCCGACGACCCGCCCCGCGGCCGTGGCGAGCTCCGCGTCCAGCCGCCCCACGAGGTACTCCCGGAACGCCACGACGGTGACCGCCCCGACGACGACGTTCGTGACGACGAGGAGCAGCGCGACCGCCCCGACGATCCGCCACCGCAGCGAGGGCGCCCGCGCGGGGCCCGCCCGGTCGGCTCCCGCCCGCCGCATCCCGCTCACGTCGTCGGGCGGAGCACGTAGCCGGCCCCGCGGACGGTCTGCAGCATGGGCTCCCGGCCGGCGTCGAGCTTCTTGCGGAGGTACGACACGTACATGTCCACGAGGTTCGACGACGCGCCGAAGTCCATGCCCCACACGCTCGCGAGGATCTGCTCCCGCGACAGCACCCGGTTCGCGTTCCGGGCGAGGTGCCGCAGCAGCTCGTACTCGGTCAGCGTGAGTTCGAGCGGGTCGCCGGCCCGGGCCACGGTACGGGCGTCCTCGTCGAGGTGCAGGTCGCCGACGACGATGCCCGCCGGCCCCGTCGAGGCGACCCGGACGGAGGTCCGGACGAGGATGCGCGCCCGGACGAGCAGCTCCTCGATCCCGAACGGCTTGGTCAGGTAGTCGTCACCGCCGCCGGTGAGTCCGGCGAGCCGGTCCGCGGGGGCGTCCCGCGCGGTGAGGAACAGCACGCGGACGTCGTCACGGGCGTCGCGGAGCCGTTCGAGCACCTCGAACCCGTCGATGTCCGGCAGCATGACGTCGAGCACGATGACGTCGGGCTGGAACTCGCGGGCGGCGAAGAACACGTCCCGGCCGCGGTGCACGGCACGCACGGACCAGCCGTCGCC
>NZ_JBPUGH010000209.1:0-4584 GCF_051548005.1 Curtobacterium flaccumfaciens
AGCTGGCACCGCGCCTCCCGTCCGTTGGCGGGCACGATCCGACCGCCCAGAGCGAACAGACGCGAAGTGGTGCGTTGCACCCGATAAGTTCGACATCAAGCGACAACTGAACGGGAGCTTTTCCATGGCCGAAGCGACACTGAACCCCAGTGTTTTTGACCGCCTTCTGAGAGACCGGATCGTGTGGCTCGGCTCCGAGGTCCGCGACGACAACTCGAACGAGATCGCAGCGAAGCTGCTGATGCTCGCGGCCGAGGACCCTGAGAAGGACATCTACCTCTACATCAACTCGCCCGGTGGCTCGATCACCGCCGGCATGGCGATCTACGACACGATGCAGTTCGTGCCGAACGACATCGTCACGGTGGGCATCGGCCTCGCGGCCTCGATGGGGCAGTTCCTGCTCTCGTCGGGCACCCCGGGCAAGCGCTACATCACCCCGAACGCGCGGGTGCTGCTGCACCAGCCGTCCGGCGGCTTCGGCGGTACCGCTGCCGACATCCAGACGCAGGCGAAGGTCATCCTCGACATGAAGCAGCGGATGGCCGAGCTCACGGCGGAGCAGACCGGCAAGTCGATCGAGCAGATCCTCAAGGACAACGACCGCGACAACTGGTTCACGGCACAGGAGGCCCTCGAGTACGGCTTCGTCGACCACCTCCGTGGTTCGGCCGCCGAGGTCGTCGGCGGCGGCGGAACCGTCGGCGACGGCGAGACCCCCACCGACGCGGCCGAGCCCGGCGCCCAGTCCTGACCCGACCCACCGAAGAAAAGGAAACGAGAATGCATCTCCCCATGCTCGGTGGCGCGCAGAACGTCCCGGCTCCGTCAAACCGTTACATCCTCCCGAGCTTCGAGGAGCGCACGGCCTACGGCTACAAGCGGCAGGACCCGTACGCGAAGCTCTTCGAGGACCGCATCGTGTTCCTCGGCGTCCAGGTCGACGACGCGTCGGCCGACGACATCATGGCGCAGCTGCTCGTACTCGAGTCGATGGACCCGGACCGCGACATCGTCATGTACATCAACTCGCCCGGTGGCTCGTTCACGGCGATGACGGCGATCTACGACACGATGCAGTACATCCGCCCGCAGATCCAGACGGTCTGCCTCGGTCAGGCTGCCTCGGCCGCGTCGGTGCTCCTCGCTGCCGGTACCCCCGGCAAGCGTCTGGCGCTCCCGAACGCGCGCGTGCTCATCCACCAGCCGGCGACCCAGCAGGGTGGCGGTCAGGCGTCCGACATCGAGATCCAGGCGGCGGAGATCCTCCGCATGCGCACCTGGCTCGAGGAGACGCTCTCGAAGCACTCGAACCGCACGCCGGAGCAGGTCAACAACGACATCGAACGCGACAAGATCATGTCCGCGGACGAGGCGCTGGAGTACGGCCTGATCGACCAGGTCCTCACCAGCCGCAAGAACGTGCCGGCGCTCGTCAAGTAGCGCTCACGACGAAGGCCCCGCACCGTCCGGTGCGGGGCCTTCGTGCCTTGCGGGTGCGCGCGTGCGTCGTGTCGGCGTGCGGAACCAGGTTCCGGACACCACACCGCGTTCTTCCACGGTGCCGTGCCCGGAACGTGGTTCCGGACGGCCGGCCGGGAGGCACGGTGCGGTTCCGGCAGGTCGGCGTCAGTCCTCGTCGGGCTCGTCCGGCGACGGCGCTGCCGGGCGTCGACGGAGGAGGAGCAGCACCGCGACGACCGCGCCCACGACGACGACCCCGCCGGCGCCGATGAAGAGCGCGTCGGTGGTCGCCGAGTCGGTCGAGCCCGAGACCGTGCCGTTCGTCGTCGCTGCCGTGGTCGAACCGTTCGAGGCGGTCGCACACGTCGGCGGCTCGGTGGACCCCGTCGCCGGGGTGAAGCCCGACGGCGCCTTCCACGTGAACGTGTACTCGTCCGAGACGGTGTGCCCGTCGGCGGAGACGATCTGCCACTCGACCGTGTACTTCCCCGAGGCGCCGAGCGCGGCCTTCGTGGTCATCGAGGGGCCGTCGACGTCGAGGCAGCCGTCCTCGTAGTACTTCCCGTCCGGACCGACGATCCGGTACGCGAAGCCCGCGTTCGACCCGCCGATGTCGAGGAGCTTGTCGTTCGTCGTGATCTCGAACGCCTTCGGCAGGGACGTGAGCGTCCCGTCGACCTTCGGCGTCGAGGCGATCATGTAGTTGTGCGCGCTCGCGGGCGCGGCGAGCCCGAGGACCGCACCGCCCACGACCGCGAGGGTGGTGGCGGACGCGGCCACGAGCCTCCCGGCAGCACGGAAGCGGCCGCGCGATGCACGCGCAGCCGGTCCGTGGAGGCGAGTGCTCACTTGCCGGTCCGCCGACGGGTCGAGGCCACGGCGACGACCAGTGCCGCGGCGCCGAGGACGAGCCCGCCGAGCCCGAGGAAGCGCCCGACGAGGTCCGGGCCAGTGCTCGCGTCCGAGGAGTCGGCCGTCGCGGTCGACTCCACCGGGTCGCCGTCGGCCTCGGTCGCGACCGCCTTCGTCAGGACGATCGAGGGGGCGGGGTGCTCCGGCTCGGCCTGCCCGTCCTGCTGGTGCTGGTCCCACTCGGTGGACCCCTTCTCGCAGGTCTGCGTGACGGGGAGCTCGACGCGGTCGCCGGCCTTGCCGTCCGGCAGCGAGAACGACAGGGAGAACGTGTCGCGCTCGTCCGCGGGCAGCGGGGTCTTCGCGGTGTAGGTGACGGCGGTCACGCGCTGGCCGGCGTCCTCGGCGGACTCGTCGTCCGCGGAGGCCGAGGGGCTCGTGTACGGCTCGGTGGTCTTCGTGATGGTCCAGTTCGGGTTGACGGTCGGGGTGACCTCGATGATGCTCTCCGGCACGTGGAAGGTCAGCTTCGTGGTGGGGGAGCCGTCGCAGCCGTGCGGCACCGAGAACGTCGCGGTCGTGTACGAGTCGGCGGCGGTGGACGTCGCGGTGGCCTCGACGTGGGCGCTCGCGGCCGCGGCGGTGCCGAGGACGATGGCGGCGGTGACGCCGAGGGTTGCCGCACCGAGGACGGCGACGCGCTTGGGCATGGTGTTCCTTCCGGGACTTCTACAACTTGTAGAGAAGACTCGGACACGGTAGCAGGATCGAACGCCCTGGGCGAACGCGCGACGCGAAACCGGCCGGGCGTCGCGATGGCTGTCGTCGGTTGCGGTTAGGCTCGGACACAGCCGGTGGATCAGCACCGGGAGGATCGTCAGGCGTCGGTTCCGACGGAGTCGTCGCACGGCCGAGGGAGGGCACGCACATGGCACGCATCGGAGAGAGCGCTGACCTGCTCAAGTGCTCCTTCTGCGGCAAGAGCCAGAAGCAGGTCCAGCAGCTCATCGCCGGACCCGGCGTCTACATCTGTGACGAGTGTGTCGAGCTCTGCAACGAGATCATCGAGGAGCGTCTCGCCGAAGCCGGTGAGGACACCACGAGCGGTGACTTCGAGCTCCCCAAGCCCCGCGAGATCTTCGACTTCCTGCAGGAGTACGTGATCGGGCAGGACCCGGCGAAGCGTGCGCTGGCCGTGGCCGTCTACAACCACTACAAGCGCATCCGCGCGCAGGGGCAGATCACCGCCGCCGAGGATCGCGACGACATCGAGATCGCGAAGTCGAACATCCTGCTCATCGGCCCGACCGGCTGCGGCAAGACCTACCTTGCACAGACGCTCGCGAAGCGCCTCAACGTGCCGTTCGCCGTCGCCGACGCCACGGCCCTGACCGAGGCCGGCTACGTGGGCGAGGACGTCGAGAACATCCTCCTCAAGCTCATCCAGGCGGCCGACTACGACGTCAAGCGCGCCGAGACCGGCATCATCTACATCGACGAGGTCGACAAGATCGCCCGCAAGGCCGAGAACCCGTCGATCACCCGCGACGTCTCGGGCGAGGGCGTCCAGCAGGCCCTGCTCAAGATCCTCGAGGGCACGACGGCCTCGGTCCCGCCGCAGGGCGGCCGGAAGCACCCGCACCAGGAGTTCATCCAGATCGACACGACGAACGTGCTGTTCATCGTGGCGGGGGCGTTCGCCGGGCTCGAGGACATCGTGTCCTCCCGGGTCGGCAAGCGCGGCATCGGCTTCGGCGCTCCGCTGCACAGCCCGCTCGACCAGCAGGACCTCTACGCGGACGTCCTGCCGGAAGACCTCCACAAGTTCGGCCTCATCCCGGAGTTCATCGGTCGTCTGCCAGTGGTGACCACGGTGTCGCAGCTCGACCAGGCCGCGCTCATGCAGATCCTCACCGAGCCGAAGAACGCGCTCGTGAAGCAGTACCAGCGGATGTTCGAGATCGACGGCGTCGAGCTGGAGTTCGAGCGGGGCGCGCTCGAGGCGATCGCTGACCTCGCCGTGCTGCGCCAGACGGGTGCCCGAGGCCTCCGCGCGATCCTCGAAGAGGTCCTCGGCCCGGTGATGTTCGACGTCCCCTCGGACGACGACGTCGCCCGAGTGGTGATCACCCGGGAGTCCGTGCTCGAGAACGCGGCGCCGACGATCGTGCCGCGGCCGCGCGCGAAGCGCATCGAGAAGTCCGCGTAGCCCGCGCTGCGCGTCGCGTCGTGTAGAACCACGAAACCGACATCGAACCGCCCTTGCAG
>NZ_JBPUGH010000210.1:0-4534 GCF_051548005.1 Curtobacterium flaccumfaciens
CGTCGGACGCGTGTCGTGCCTCCAGGCCGTGGCCGGGTCGCGCTGTCAGCCACTCACCACCGCGCGGGCCGCGGCCTCCGTGACGGCGGCGAGCTCCTCCGCCGGACGCGAGAGCAGCGACTTGACCATGCGGGAGTCCTCGTCGGCCAGCACCTCGTGCGCTCCCGACACCACGCCGTCGTAGGCCTGCGCGACGACGTCGGCGGGGTCGGACTTCGGGACGTCGAACCGGGCACCCATCGCGGTGTCGACCATGCCGACGACGAGCCCGGTGACGGTCGTGCCCTGGTCGGCGAGTTCGACGCGCAGCCCGTTCGTGGCGGACCACGCCGCGGCCTTCGACGCCGCGTAGACGGTCGGCAGGGGGATCCACGCGGCGAGCGACAGCACGTTGAGCACGGCACCGCCACCGTTCGCGGCGAGCACGGGGGCGAACGCCCCGGCGACGCGGATCGGCCCGAGCGTGTTCGTCGCGAAGACGGCGTCGAGCGACTCCTCCGCCGGGTTCGCGATGCTCGCGTCGGATGCGGGGGCGATGCCGGCGTTGTTGACCACGAGGTCCACGTCCGGTGCCGCGGTGACCGCTGCGGCGATCGAGTCCGGGTCGGTGACGTCGAGGCGGAGCGGGACGACCCGCTCGTCGCCCCAGTCCTTCGGTGTGCGCGCTGCCGCGTAGACGCGGCGAGCGCCCCGGTCCAGGGCCTGGCGGACGAACTCGGCGCCGAGCCCTCCGTTCGCTCCGGTGACGAGGACGGTGCGGTGGTCGAGCTGCTGGGCCATGGTGCTCCTGCGGTAGTCTGGTCGAAGTGGGGAAGCTCCCCGTTCCAGTATGTGGGGACAGTCCCCACTTTGTCGACACCGATTTCGGAGGTCCTCGTGCGCGCCGACGCGAAACGCAACCGGGACGCGATCCTCGACGCGGCTCGGACCTGCTTCGAGTCCGAGGGGATCAACGCGCCGACGGACGGCATCGCCATGCGCGCGGGCGTGGGGAACGCGACGCTGTACCGGAACTTCCCGACGCGTGACGACCTCCTCGCCGCCGTCGTCGAGGACAGTGTCGACGCACTGCTCACGGAGTCGCTCGCGCTCGAGTGCCGTGAGCCGGTGGTGGCGCTGCGCGAGTGGATGTTCCAGCTGACGTGGCGGTTGCGGATCTGGCAGGACCTCCCGACCTGCATCGCCCGCACGAAGGACGACGACGGCAACCCGGTGCAGCCGGTCAGCGAGCGGCTCACCGCCCGGACGGCCGACTTCCTCCGCGCCGCTTCCGGGGCCGACGCAGGATCACCGGGAGTGCCCGCGACCGAGGTCTTCGAGCTGCTGACGGCGGTGTCGTGGGCTGTGGACCGGTTCGGGGACGACGAACGACGTGCCCGCGAGCGCGTCGACCTCGCGACCGCCGGGGTCGTGGCGCGGGTCGCGGGCGCGCCGGATCGTCGCCGGGCCTAGTCGTCGCAGTAGCGCGCGCCGAGCCCCCGCGTCGGCCACTGCGCGAGGTCGCGCTCCCACAGTGCCGGGTCACGCAGCGGCGCCACCTCGTCGAGCACCTGCAGGTCGGTGATGCGGTCGGTCCGGAACCCGCGGACGCCGTCCCGGAGGCGACCAGCCTGGAGGCGCGGCGCACCGTACGCAGACCTGCTGCGGTGATCCGCGCCTCCAGGCTGGTGCCCCCGGCCCCGACCTCGGTCAGTCGGCCGACGTCGTGTAGTACCCGGCATCCAGGTCCTCGAGGAGCGTCGGCCCCGCCGGCTCCCACCCGAGGAGGGCGCGCGTCCGTGCGCTCGACGCCGGCTGGTCGCCGCCGAGGAGCGCGCCGAACACCCCGAGTGTCGCGGGGTCGACCGCCTGCGCGGGCAGGCCGGTCTGGCGGCTGAGGGCCTCGGCGACCGCGCGCATCGGCACCCCCTCCTCCGCGACGGCGTGCAGGACGGAACCCGCCGGCGCGGCCTCGAGCGCGAGGCGGAAGAGTCGCGCCGCGTCGGCGACGTGCACGGCCGGCCACCGGTTCGTGCCGTCGCCGACGTACGCGGCGACACCGAGCTGCCGGTCCAGCTGCACGAGCGAGGCGATGAGCCCGTTCCGATCCCCCGCGCCGTGCACCGTCCGCGGCATCCGGACGAGCCCTGAACGGATCCCGCGGTCGGCGAGTGCGAGGACCGCAGAGGCGGTGCGCGACCGAGCCCCGGCGGGACCGTCGGGGTCGAGCGCATCGTCCTCCGTGGCGACCCCGGTGGGGTTCGTCGGTGTGCCGGACGCAGCGAAGAACGCCTTCCCGCTGTCCGCGAGCGCATCGGCGAGGGCGGCGACCAAGGTGACCTCGTTGTCGATCGTCTCGTCGAAGGCGTCGAAGTCGAGCGTGAACGCCAGGTGCGCCGTCGCGTCCGCACGCTGGGCCTGCTCGACGATCAGGGCGTGGTCGGACACGTCGCCTCGGACCGGGCGGGCTCCCGCCGCGCGGATGCGCTCGGCGGACGCGTCGGAGCGGGCGAGTCCGACGACGTCGTGCCCTCGAGAGACGAGGTCGCGAGTGAGGGCGCTCCCGATCCACCCGGACGCTCCAGTGATCAAGACCTGCATGATGACTCCTTTGATGAGACTCGGTATCGTCACCGTACACGCCATGAGACTGAGTCGCATTGAGTAGCATGGGCCGGTGGCACGATGGCAACCGGACCCCCGCGGACGACTCCTCCGAGCGGCGCTCGAACTCTTCGCGGAGCAGGGCTACGACGACACCACCGCGGCACAGATCGCCGAACGGGCCGGGCTCACGAAGGCGACGCTCTTCCGGCAGTTCCCCGACAAGCGGGAGATCCTGTTCCAGGGGCAGACAGCCATGGTCGAGATCGTTCGGCGCGTCGCCGGGGACGCGGCCGCGGACCGGGGCGACCTGGACGTGGTCGACGACGTGCTCGACGCCCTCGTGACGGCACACGTTCCCGAGCAGCAGGCGATCGGCGCCGCGATCACCGCCCTGACCGCCGAGCACGAGGCGCTCCGGGAGCGGTACGTCTACAAGCGATTCGTCGTCACCGAGGCACTCGCGGCGGCACTGCGGGAGCGTGGCGTGCCGGCGCACCGGGCGACCGTGCTCGCCGGGACGGCCGTGCGGGGGTACTCGGACGGGTTCGAGCGGTGGACGGCCGCCGAGGCCGGCGCAGCGCTCGGGCCGTTCGTGGACGAGGAAGTGCTGGCGCTGCGGGCGGCGGCGCGATGATCTGCGGTCTGCGTGCTGCCGAGGTGTGGGCGACCGACCGACGGGACGGTCACACCGGCCGTACCCGATCGGGCCGCTTCTCCAGCGGCGAGAACCCGGCGGACCGGTAGGTCGCCACCGCACTCCGCAGCGAGCTCGGGGTGCAGACCCATGCGGTCGACGCCCCGCACTCCTGCAGCACCGCGGCGGCCGCGGTGCAGATCGCCCGTCCGAACCCGCGGCCACGGTGGTCCGCGTGCACCCCCATCGGCTCGAGGATCGCGGGCCGACCGTCCCCCGCGCCCCACACCGTGACACCGGCCACGGGGGCGCCCGAGCCGTCCCGTCCCAGCAGGCAGACACCCGCGTCGAAGGGCGCCCCACCGACCATCGTCCGCCAGCGCTCGTCGGTGAAGCTCGCGTTGCCCCATGCGGACCGGTGCACGGCCGTGAAGTCGGCGACGTTGGACGCATCCACGACCTCGGAGCGGAAGCCGGACGGCGTCGGTTCGACCGGATCGGAGAGGTCGCGGGCAAGGGGTGTCCAGGCCTCGCCCGGGCCCCAACCTCCCGATGCGAGGTGCTCGTGGACCGCTGTCGTGGTGGGCACCTCGACCGACAGCTCGCCCACCGGGAAGCGTTCGTCATCCGTGCGGGAGAGGTCCTCCCGGATGACCCGAGCGGGTCCAGGGTCGGTCCAGTACGCGGGTGCGACCGACATGCGGAGGACCGACGGACCGTCGAGGAACCCGATCGCCACGACCACGCCGTCTTCGGACCACACCCGCAGGGCGGCCGCCACCGATGCGGCTCCGTACCGCCAGGCCCACCCGAGGTCACCGGGGTGCAGTTGCACGAGCGGGACGTCGCGCTGCCACGATGTCAGGGTCGTGACGACGGCCCCGAGGGCGGTGGTGTCCGGGACGTCGACGGTGATGGTCATGCAGGACAGTGCAGCACCTGGGACGACGCTCCGCCAGGGGCGGCCGGACCGCGGTGCGCACCTGGCTGGATCGAGAGGTGTTCGGTCTGTTCGCGGATACCAGTGGTGGTGCGAATCGCGGATCCCGATGCTGACGGACATTCCACGGGTTCCGGGATTCTCTTCCACGGCCATCCTGGTGCCTGGAACGAGCCCGCACGCGTGGACGTAACGTTTCGAGCTCAGCCGTGGAGTGGGCCCCTCCGCGGCCAGGAAAGCGCCTCCGTCTGACCCCGGCTGCGCTCACTCCACAGAGCGGGGCTGCGTCTGCCCCGGCCGCGCTCAGTCCACGGAGCGGGGCTGCGCCGCCAGCCGTTGCGACGGCATCCGCCGCACGATGAACAGGACCGGGA
>NZ_JBPUGH010000211.1:0-4509 GCF_051548005.1 Curtobacterium flaccumfaciens
GAAACGAGACTCCAGGCCGTCCTCCCGTCTCGACGCGCAACGCGGGACGGCCCCGTCTCGCAGGTGCGAGACGGGGCCGTCCGTGTGCTGTGTGCCGAGCGGACTCAGCCCTGCTTGGCGAGCTGCTCGAGGGTGTCGTTGCCCTTGTACGCCTCGACCGCGTTCTCCTTGGTGACGAGGATCGGGGTGAGCTCGATCGCCGGGACCGTCTTGACGCCGTTGTAGTTGTTCGTCTTGTCGATCTTGGTGTCGGGCTTGTTGCCCTTCGAGAGGTCGGTGACCAGGTCGATGGCGGCCTGGGCCTCCTCGGTGGTGTTCTTGTAGATGGTCGAGTACTGCGTGCCCTTCATGATGAGCGGGATCGACGCGGTCTCGGAGTCCTGACCGGTGACGACGGGGTTCGGCTTGCCGGCCGCCTTCGTCGCGGTGAGGATCGCACGGGCGAGGGTGTCGTTCGGCGACAGGACGCCGTCGAGCTTGGTGTCACCCGAGTAGTACTGCGACAGCAGGTCGGTCATGCGCGACTGGGCGTTCTGCGCGAGCCAGCCCTTGGTCTGGACCTTCTGGAAGGTCTCCTGGCCGGACGTGACCTTGAGGGTGCCGTCCTTGATCTTCGGCTCGAGGACGCTCATCGCACCGTTGAAGAACACGGTGGCGTTGGCGTCGTCCGCCGAACCGGCGAAGAGCTCGATGTTGTAGGGGCCGTCACCCTTCTCGGCCTTGAGGCCGTCGAGGAGCGCCTGGGCCTGCAGCTGGCCGACCTTGTAGTTGTTGAACGCCACGTAGTAGTCGACGTCCTTGGTGTTCAGGATGTTGCGGTCCCAGGCGATGACGGTGACGCCCTTCGCCTTGGCGGCCTTCACCTGCGAGCCGAGCTGCGAACCGTCGGCGGCGCCGATGATGACGACCTTCGCGCCCTTGGTGACCATGCCCGAGATCTGCGACTGCTGGTCCGGGACCGGGTTGCCGGCGTTGGCGTACTGGATGTCGGCCTTGAAGCCGGCGTCCTCGATCGACTTCTCGAACGCGGCGCCCGCGAGCACCCAGTTCTGCGAGGTCTTGGCGGGCAGGGCGACACCGATGAGGTCACCCTTCTTGATCTCCGTGCTGGAGTCCGAGCCGGAGGTCCCGCGTGCGGAGCAGCCGCTGAGGGCGAGGCCCGCGACGAGGGCCAGGCCGATGCCGGCGATGAGCTTCTTGCGCATGAGATTGCTTTCTCTTCGTTGAGGGGTGGTGCTGTGGTGGTGGGGTTCGTGCGCCGGGCGGACGGGCCGCCCGGCGCCACGTTCTACTGGGTGTTGACCTTGTCCGGCTGGTCCTCGATGGACCGCGGCTGCTGGGCCGCCACCGTGTTCTGCTCGGTGTCCTTGCGCTGGAACTGCCGCATCATTCCGCCGATCAGCGACGGGCGTCCCTGGGACTTCGAGTAGACGTCGAAGGCGACCGCGACGAGGAGGACGAGACCACGGATGATCTGGACCTTGTTCGACTCGATGCCCATGAGCTGGAGACCGTTCGACAGGAGCGCCATCACGAGGCCACCGATGATCGACCCGGAGATGGTGCCGATGCCGCCGGCGACCGCGGCGCCACCGACGAACACGGCCGCGATCGCGTCGAGCTCCCAGCCGGTGCCGTCGGCGGGACCCGAGGCGTTCGAGTAGCCGACGAAGACCATGCCCGCGACGGCGGCCAGGACCGACATGTTCGCCATGACGAAGAAGTTGACCTTGCGGGCGCTGACGCCGGAGAGGACCGCGGCGCTGGCGTTGCCACCGACGGCGTAGACCTGGCGGCCGAAGATCGTGTTCTTCGTGATGAAGCCGTAGATGATCGTGAGGACGCCGAGGATGATCGCGACGATCGGGACCGAGGTGCCGACCGGGCCGGCGCCGAACAGGTAGGTCGCGACGAGCGTGACGGCGACGAGGATGCCCGTACGGACGACGGAGACCCACAGCGGCGGGACCTCGGCCTGCATCTTGCGGCGACGGCGACGGCCGCGCACCTCGATGATGATGAGTGCCGCGATCGTCACGAGGCCGATGAGGAGCGTGCCGTTCGAGTAGTTCGTGTTCGGGCCGAAGTCGGGGATGTACCCGGCACCGATCTGGTTGTAGTCGTCCGGGGTCGGCACGGAGGTCGACTGACCGATGATCTGGTTCGCACCGCGGAAGATGAGCTGCCCGGCCAGCGTCACGATGAACGCGGGGACCCGGACGAACGCCACCCAGAAGCCCTGCCAGGCACCGACGAGCGCACCGACGGCGAGGCCGAGGATGATCGCGGCCCAGGCCGGCCAGTGCCAGACCGACATCGACTGCGCGACGATGATGCCGACGAACGCCGCGACCGAACCGACGGACAGGTCGATGTGGCCCGCGATGATCACCATCACCATGCCGAGCGCGAGGATGAGGATGTAGGAGTACTGCAGGAACAGGTTGATCACGTTGGTGGGCTCGAGGATGAGCCCGTCCGTGGTGAACCAGAAGAAGGCGACGATCACGACGAGCGCGATGATCATGCCGTACTGGCCGATGCTGTTGCCCTTGCCGAAGAGCAGTTTCAGGTTGTTCATGAGACGGTGGCGCCCTTCCGCGCGGAGGTCATGCTGCGCATGAGGGTTTCGGGATCGGCCTGGTCGGCCGGGAGGTCAGCGGTGATCTGGCCCTCGAAGATCGTGTAGATCCGGTCCGAGAGGCCGAGGAGCTCGGGGAGCTCGGACGAGATGAGGATGATGCCCTTCCCCTCCGCCGCGAGCTGCTGGATGATGCCGTAGATCTCGAACTTGGCGCCCACGTCGATGCCACGGGTCGGCTCGTCGAGGATCAGGATGTCCGGGTCGGTGAACATCCACTTCGACAGGACGACCTTCTGCTGGTTCCCGCCGGAGAGCTTCCCGACGTTCTCCTCGACGGTCGGCACCTTCGTGCGGAGCATCTTCCGGTACTTGTCCGCGACGTTGTACTCCTCGAGGGAGTCGACGACGCCGGCCTTCGAGATCTTCTGCAGGTCGGCCGAGACCGTGCTGCGCTTGACGGTGTCGAGCAGGTTCAGACCGAGTGCCTTGCGGTCCTCGGAGACGTAGCCGATGCCGTGCTCGATGGCCTGCTGGACGTTCTTGACCTCGATCTCGCGGCCGTCCTTGATGATCTCGCCGCCGAGCCAGGTGCCGTACGAGCGACCGAAGATGCTCATCGCGAGCTCGGTGCGGCCGGCGCCCATGAGGCCCGCGAAGCCGACGATCTCGCCGCGGCGGACGTGGAAGTTCGAGCCCTTGCAGACCAGGCGCGACGGGTCGAGCGGGTGCTGCACGGTCCAGTTGCGGACCTCGAAGAACGTCTCGCCGATCTTCGGGGTGCGGTCCGGGAACCGGCTCTCGAGCGAACGGCCGACCATCCCGCGGATGATGCGGTCCTCGTTGACGCCGTCGCCCTTCACGTTGAGGGTCTCGATCGTCTTGCCGTCGCGGATGATCGTGATGCTGTCCGCGATCTGTTCGATCTCGTTGAGCTTGTGACTGATGATGATGCTCGAGATGCCCTTGGCCTTCAGCCCGACGATGAGGTCGAGCAGGTGCTGGGAGTCGTTCTCGTTCAGCGCGGCGGTGGGCTCGTCGAGGATGAGGAGCTTGACGTCCTTGTGCAGGGCCTTGGCGATCTCCACGAGCTGCTGCTTGCCGACGCCGATGTTCTTGATCTGCGTGTCCGGGTCCTCGGAGAGGCCGACGCGGGCGAGCAGGTCCTGCGCGCGGAGCTGGGCGCTCGTCCAGTCGATCACGCCGTACTTCGAGGGCTCGTTGCCGAGGAACAGGTTCTCGGTGATCGAGAGCTCCGGGATCAGCGCGAGCTCCTGGTGGATGATCACGATGCCGGCCTGCTCGGACTGCTTGATGTCCTTGAAGCGGACCTCTTCGCCCTCGAAGACGATCTCGCCCTCGTAGGTGCCGTACGGGTACACGCCCGACAGCACCTTCATGAGGGTCGACTTGCCCGCGCCGTTCTCGCCGCAGATCGCGTGGATCTCGCCGGCGCGGACGTCGAGCGACACCTCGGAGAGGGCCTTCACGCCCGGGAACTCCTTGGTGATGGACCGCATCTCGAGGATGGTCTCGGCTGCGGTCACCGACCTGGTGGCCAGGTCGGGGCCCTGTGGGGTTGACGCCACGGTGCATCTCCTTCTGCCGCTCCAGCGCGGCAGTCATTCGGGTTGACACTGCGGCAGCGGGGGCGCAGTCACCTGCGTGGACCTCGTTGTCGCGTCCGGTGCCCCGGCCCTGTGACGGTCCATGTGAACGGTCACATCGGCTGGAACGGGGGCAATCCTACGCACAGGTGTGCGGATGCTGTCAATTCGGGATTGTCGCGTTTGTGTAACGGCCCGCGCCATCCGGTGCGACGCGCCGGTCTGCGCCCCCCGGTGTGGGGTACTTCCGCGTCCTGTTGCGGATGTCCGCACACGTCCGTCGGGGTCCTCCCGAGGCGGCCTGGAGGCGCGGGTCGGGCC
>NZ_JBPUGH010000212.1:0-4491 GCF_051548005.1 Curtobacterium flaccumfaciens
CACCAGCCCGCCACGTGCCTCCCGTCCGCCACCCGCCAGCCTGAAGACACGACACCAGCCCGCCACGCGCCTCCCGTCCGCCACCCGCTCATCCGGATGATCGGCTGCACGGTCCCGTGTGTCGTGCGTCCCCCGTCTACCGCCTGCCGCAGTGACGGCGTCCGGAGCGCCGGCGCAGGTGTTCCGATCAGCCGATGGCCGATCCGGTGCACGAACCCCGGCAGCCGGGCACCGGATCGGCCACCGATCAAACGGAGCGGCATCCTCCGATCGGAGGATGCCGTTCCGCCGGACCGGTCGAACCGCCGGGCGCCGCCACCCGTCAGGCTGGACCCATGCCCGACACCCCAGCCATCGAGGTCAGCCACCTCGAGAAGCAGTACGCCACCGGCAAGCGCGCCGTCGACGACGTGTCCTTCACGATCGCTCGGGGAGAGACCTTCGCCCTCCTCGGCCCGAACGGTGCCGGCAAGACGACCACGGTCGAGGTCCTCGAGGGCTACCGCTCCCGCACCGGAGGCGACGTCCGGGTCCTCGGCCACGACCCGGCGCGTGCGAGTCGCAGCCACAACGCCCGCGTCGGCATCGTGCTGCAGACGAGCGCGGAGTCGCCGAACGTCACCGTGGCGGAGCAGCTGCGCCACTTCGCCACGCTCTACCCGCGGCATCGCAGTGTCGACGAGCTGCTCGACGCGACCGGGCTCGAGGCGCAGCGCAACACGCGGATCAGCCGACTGAGCGGGGGCCAGCGCCGACGCGTCGACGTGGCACTCGGGATCATCGGCCGACCCGAGGTCCTCTTCCTCGACGAGCCCACGACCGGCTTCGACCCCGAGGCCCGGCGCACGTTCTGGGATCTCCTCCGACGTGTGCAGGCCGAGGGCACCACCATCCTCCTCACCACGCACTACCTCGACGAGGCCGCACACCTCGCCGACCGTGCCGCGGTGATCGCCGACGGGAAGCTCCTCGACATCGCCCCGATCGACGAGATCGGCGGTGCCGAGGCACGGACCCCGGTCGTCCGGTGGCGCGACGAAGCCGGTACGCGGCACGAAGTACGCACGCACGACGCGGCCCGCCACATCCGGACCAGTCCGGACGCCATGCACGAGCTCGAAGTCATCCGCCCGTCCCTCGAGGACGTCTACCTCGGAATGGTCGGTACCCGATGAACCCCGTGACGATCAGCGCCCACCGCGTCGGCTACGAGGTCCGCTCGTACTTCCGTGCACCGGACTCGGTGTTCTTCACCTTCCTGTTCCCGATCGTCATGCTCGCGCTCTTCTCGGTCGCGTTCAGCAGCGCGCCGGACATCCAGGCGGGTCCCGGCGTCAGCGTCGACTACGCCACGTACTACCTCCCCGGTCTGGTGGCGACGGGCCTCCTGCTCTCCGGGACCCAGTCGCTCGGCGTCGACATCGCCGGGGAGCGCAGCGACGGCACCCTCAAGCGCCTCGGCGGAACGCCGCTCCCCGTGCTCTCGTACTTCGCCGGGAAGATCGGGATGGTGCTCGTCACCAGCGTCCTGCAGACCGCGATCCTCCTCGCGGTGGCACGGCTCGTCTTCGGCGTCGACCTGCCCACGGACGGCGGGCGCTGGTGGACGTTCGCGTGGATCGTGCTCCTCGGCATCGCCGTGAGCAGCGTCCTCGGCATCGCGATCTCGGCGCTGCCCCGGGAGGGCCGACGCGCCACGGCGACGATCGTCCCCGTCGTGCTCGTCCTGCAGTTCATCTCCGGCGTGTACCTTCCCTTCACCCAGCTGCCCGACTGGCTGCAGGACGTCGCGAGCGTGTTCCCGCTGCGCTGGATGGCATCGGGCATGCGGTCGGTGTTCCTGCCGTCGCAGTTCGCTTCGGCAGAGCCGGGAGGCGCGTGGCACCTCGGATGGGGAGCACTCATGCTGGCAGCATGGCTGGTCGTGGGAGTCGTCGTGTGCCTCCTGACGTTCCGGTGGAACCGCAAGGACGCCTGATGCCGACCGTGGAGAACTCCCGCGGCGCCACCGGCAGGTGGGATGCTGGGCCGATGGACCGGATCACGGCGCACCGCAACTGGGGTCTCCACGTGGCCGTCGCGGTCACGATCGCCCTCGTCGCAGTCATCGCCGTCCTCGCCTGGTCACCCTGGAGCACCCGCTGGCCGGCGTTCGCGATGCTCGCCGTCCTCGCCGCCGCCTACCTCGCGTACGGATGGCGGGGGTACGAGTCACCGCGCGCTGCCGCCGGTTTCGTCCCGCTGCTCGTCGTCGCGGCGCTCGTCCTCCCGGCGGTCGTGCCCACCACGGCGTTCGTCCAGTGCATGCTCTTCCCGGTCGCGTGGTGCCAGCTCGACCGCGTCCGGCCCGCGATCCTCGTGTCACTCGCCATCGGCGTCGCATCCGGGGTCGGACTGCAGATCGCCACCGGTCCGACCGGCCTCGTCAGCACCCTCCTCGTCGAGGCGGTCAGCGTCGTCGGCGCCTGCGCCCTCGGCCTGTGGATCACGCGCATCGCGGAGCTGTCCGACGAACGACGACAGCTCATCGACGAGCTCCGTGCGACGCAGGACTCCCTCGCCGAGGCGCACCGTCGCGCCGGCGTGACGAGCGAACGAGAACGGCTCGCCCGCGAACTGCACGACACCGTCGCCCAGAACCTCGCGGGCATCGTCATGCTCACCGAACGTGCTCGTGGCGACCTCGCTGCCGACCGCGTCGACCGCCTCGACGAACGCCTCACGATCCTCGAGGAGTCCGCCCGCGCCGCCCTCGAGGAATCCCGCACCCTCGTCGCCGCGGGCTCCGCCGGCATCGCCGGAGACGGACTGGCCGCCGCCCTGCACCGCCTCGGCGAACGCTTCACCCGCGAGACCGGTGTCCCGGTCGCGGTCACCGCCGCGGACTGCGTGCTCGACCGCGACACGCAGGTGGTGCTGCTGCGCACCGCCCAGGAGGCACTGGCCAACTTCCGCGCACACGCCGACGCAGCCTCGGTGCACGTCGCACTCCACGTGGCGGCTGACCGGGCCACCCTCCGCGTCGAGGACGACGGCGTCGGCTTCGACCCGGCAGTCCCGTCCCCCGGTCACGGCCTGCGCGGACTCCGGGAGCGCCTCGCCCTCGCAGGAGGGACCTGCACGATCGTCAGCGCACCCGGACACGGCACGGTCGTCGTGGTCGAGCTGCCCACCGGAGTCGCCCCGAACGTGCCCGGCATTCCCAGCGCGGACCTACCGGTCGGGTCAGCGTTCAGCGCCGTGGTGGGTGCGGACCTCGCGCCGAACCCGATCACCGGAGCCGCGCAGTGATCCGCGTCGTCGTCGCCGACGACCACCCGATCGTCCGCAGCGGCATCGTTTCCCTCCTGCAGGAAGCCGACGACATCGAGGTCGTGGGACAGGCAAGCGACGGCGACGCTGTCGTGGCTGTGACCCTCGCTGAGCGCCCTGACGTCGTGCTGATGGACCTCAGGATGCCGGGCATGAACGGCGACGCCGCCACGGCGCAGATCCTCGCGCAGGAGCCCGGCGTGCGCGTCCTCATCCTCACCACCTACGAGTCCGACGACCAGATCCTCGCCGCGATCGAAGCCGGAGCCGCGGGCTACCTGCTGAAAGCCGCCCCCGAATCGGAGATCCTCGCCGGCGTCCGAGCCACCGCACGCGGAGAGACCGCCCTCGCACCCTCGGCCGTCGCCGCCCTCGTCCGGCGAACCACCGGCGCCCCGGCGACCGGACCATCGCTCTCCCCACGCGAGCTCGACGTGCTGCAGCTCGTCGCACAGGGCAACTCGAACCCCGCCATCGGCCGCGCACTCTTCCTCAGCGAGACCACCGTCAAGACCCACCTCGGGCACGTGTTCGAGAAACTCGGCGTCAACGACCGCACCCGAGCGGTCACCCGCGCCATGGAGCTCGGACTCCTCCCCTGACCTCGCACGCCCTCTACCCGCTCAGCTGGTCACGACCCGAGCCACGGCGCCAACTGCCACACGCCGAACGACAACAGTGGCGACGCGAGCAACACCAACCCGACGACCACCGCGGCCCCACCCACGCGCTCGTGCCCCTGGCGCCCGGCCCACGCAAGACAGCCGACCGCCCCCACGATGCCCGGGAGCAGCAGGGCGAACGAAAGCGTTCCGACCAGACCGAACGGCAGGAGGAGCGGGAACAGCACGGCATTGAGCGTCAGCACGGCCGCCACGGTCACCGCCGTCCACGCAGACCGACGATTCGCGTCCGATCCCGCACCAGCACGCCGCGTGTTCGCCAAGTGACACCCCCGCCACCGACGGTAACAGGAGCTGCACGAACGCCCCGGGAACGCAGAAAACCCCTGACCACGTGGTGGTCAGGGGTTCCCTGGTGTTGCAACGTTGAGTCCGGCGGCGTCCTACTCTCCCACAAGGTCCCCCTTGCAGTACCATCGGCGCTGAGAGGCTTAGCTTCCGGGTTCGGAATGTGACCGGGCGTTTCCCTCTCGCTATGACCACCGGAACACCTTCG
>NZ_JBPUGH010000213.1:0-4416 GCF_051548005.1 Curtobacterium flaccumfaciens
GGATGACCGACGTCACCCCCCCCGGACCGGACAGCCTGGAGGCGCGGCCCACCCGCGCCTCCCGGCCGACCTCCCCGAAGGGGTCGGCTCCCGACCCCACCGGCCGCACCACGCGCTCGTCGCGCGGGGGCGGGCCGGGTCGGCGGCGCAGCGCCGAGTCGCGGCGCCGCGTCGTCGCCCTGACGATGCTCGCGCCGGCGCTGCTCGGACTCGTCGTCTTCTTCGCCTACCCCCTCGTCGCGTCGATCGTCTACTCGTTCACGCGGTACAACCAGCTGCAGGAGCCGCAGTTCGTCGGGCTGCTCAACTACCGGTTCCTGTTCACGCAGGACCCGCAGATCGGGGCCGCGGTCGTCAACACGATCTGGTTCGTGGTGATCCTCGTGCCGGTGCGGATCGTGTGCGCGCTGCTCGTCGCCGGGCTGCTCAGCCGGGCGAAGGCCGCGACGGGGTTCTGGCGGACGCTCTTCTACCTGCCCGCCCTCGTGCCGCCGGTGGCGAGCGTCGTCGCGTTCGTGTTCCTGTTCAACCCGGGCACCGGGCCGGTGAACCAGATCCTGCGGGTCTTCGGCATCGACGGTCCGCTGTGGTTCAACGACCCGGCGTGGTCGAAGCCGTCGCTCGTGATCATGGGCGTCTGGGTCATGGGCGACATCATGATCATCTTCCTCGCGGCGCTGCTCGACGTCCCTCGTGACCTGTACGAGGCCGCGTCGCTGGACGGCGCCAACGGCCCCCAGCAGGTGCGGCACATCACGCTGCCGACGATCGCGCCGGTGATCGGGTTCGCGGTCGTCACGGGGGTGATCGCGGCGCTGCAGTACTTCACCGAGGCGGCGGTCGCCTCGGGCGTCGCCTCCGGCAAGGCCACGATCGGCGGCGGGACGGCGGCGCAGCTCGGGTACCCGGGCACGTCGCTGCTGACCTACACCGAGCTGCTGTACCAGCACGGGT
This sequence comes from Curtobacterium flaccumfaciens, assembly GCF_051548005.1. GTDB lineage: Bacteria > Actinomycetota > Actinomycetes > Actinomycetales > Microbacteriaceae > Curtobacterium. The sequence goes on from NZ_JBPUGH010000213.1 coordinate 955, forward strand.
TCGCGAACTTCCAGTTCGGCTACGCCTCCGCGATGGCCGTGGTGCTGTTCGTGATCACCGCGATCGTCCTCGTGTTCACGATGCGCCGCATCTCCGTGTTCCGACCCGAGGAGTCCTGATGACCGCCGTGTCCCAGTCCCCGCTCGCCCGGGCTCCCCGCGGAGCAGCCCCCGGCGGTACCGCGCCCAGCACCGCCCGTGGCCCGCGCCGGAGCCTGCTCGTGTGGATCGCCGAGCACGCCGCGCTCGTCGCCCTCGGGGTGATCACGATCGCCCCGATCGTGTTCGTCGTGCTGACCTCGCTCATGTCGAGCAACCAGGCCCTGACGGCGTCGATCATCCCGAAGCCGCTCGACTTCGCGAACTACGGCCGGGTGTTCACCGAGCTGCCCCTCGCGCAGTGGTTCGGCAACTCGGCGCTGTACGCCGTGCTCGCCACCGCGTTCATGCTCGTCAGCTCGGTCCCGGCCGCGTACGCCCTCGCGCAGATCCGGTTCCGCGGTGCGAACGCCATCTTCACGATCATCATCGTGGCGATGCTCCTGCCCCCGCAGGTCACCGCCGTGCCCGTCTACGTCATGTGGTCCGAGCTGCACCTCACCGGGACGCTGTGGCCGCTGATCCTGCCGAACCTGCTCGGCGACGCGTTCAGCATCTTCCTGCTCCGCCAGTTCTTCCTGACGATCCCGAAGGAGTACGGGGACGCCGCGCGCATGGACGGCTGCAGCGAGTGGGGCGTGCTCGCCCGGGTCGTCGTGCCGATGGCACGGCCGGGCATCGCGTCGGCGGCGATCTTCATGTTCTTCCACTCCTGGAACGACTACTACGGACCGTTGCTCTACGCGTCCGAGAACCAGGCCGCCTGGCCGGTGGCGTACGGCCTCGCCACCTTCCGCGGGCAGCACGGCACCGACTGGTCGATGACGATGGCGATGACCGTCGTCGTCATGGTCCCGGTCGTCGTCATCTTCTTCTTCGCACAGAAGGCATTCGTCGAGGGCATCGCGCTCACCGGCGTGAAGGGATAGCACCACAGTGAAACTCACGGTCATCGGTGGCGGATCCACCTACACCCCCGAACTCGTGGACGGCTTCGCCCGGCTCCGCGACCAGCTGCCGATCGACGAGCTCTGGCTCGTCGACCCCGACCCCGAGCGCCGGCGTCTCGTCGGCGGGGTCGCACAGCGCATGTTCGCGCACGCCGGGCACCCGGGCACCGTCCACGTCACGGACGACGTGGTCGCCGGGGTGTCGGACGCCGATGCCGTCATGTTCCAGCTCCGCATCGGCGGACAGGCGGCACGACAGCAGGACGAGACCTGGCCGCACGACGCGTGCTGCATCGGGCAGGAGACCACGGGGCCCGGTGGGTTCGCCAAGGCACTCCGGACCGTGCCCGTCGTCCTCGAGTACGCCGAGCTGGTTCGGAAGCACGCCAAGCCCGACGCCTGGATCGTGGACTTCACGAACCCCGTCGGCATCGTCACCCGTGCGCTGCTCGGAGCGGGGCACCGCGCGGTCGGGCTCTGCAACGTCGCGATCGGGTTCCAGCGCCGGTTCGCCCGCGAGTTCGACGTCGCTCCCGAGGCGGTCCGGCTCGACCACGTCGGTCTCAACCACCTGACGTGGGAGCGCGGGGTACACGTCCGGTCCGCCGACGGAACGGAGCGCGACGTCCTGCCCGAGCTGCTCGCCGCCGACACCGGGGCCCTCGACCGGATGGCGGAGAGCGTGCACATGCCCGCCGACCTCATCCGATTGCAGCACGCCGTGCCCTCGTACTACCTCCGCTACTTCTACGCCCACGACGTCGTGCTCGAGGAACAGCTCCACGAGCGCACCCGCGCCGAGGCCGTGATGGACACCGAGCGGGCGCTGCTCGCGAAGTACGCCGACGAGGCCGTCGTGACCAAGCCCGCCGAACTCGAGCAGCGCGGCGGGGCGTACTACTCCGAGGCCGCGATCGACGTGCTCTCCTCAATCCTCGGCGACCGCGGCGACGTGCAGGTCCTCAACGTGCGGAACGACGGCACCTTCCCGTTCCTCCCCGACGACCACGTCATCGAGGTCCCCGCACGCGTCACCCGACAGGCGATCACCCCGCTGCCGGTGGAGCCCCTCGCGCCGGACATGGTCGGGCTCGTGTCGCACGTCGCCGGCTACGAGCGCCTCGCGCTGGAGGCGGCGGTGCACGGCGGACGCGACCGGGTGCTCCGTGCGATGTGGGCGCACCCGCTCGTCGGGCAGGTCGACAAGGCCGAGCGCCTGACCGACCTGCTGCTCGCCGCCAACGCCGACCTCATCCCGTGGGCCGGCGGCACCGCTGCGGGCAGCGGCGGGGCGCACGGCGGTGCGCTCGCGGGGGCACGGTGACGACCGCGGACGGCGTGGTCCGCACGCCGACCGGTTCCGGGTACGGACCGGACGACGTCGTGCTCGCTGTGGACGGCGGCGGCAGCAAGACCGACGTCGTCGCGATCGGTCTCGACGGCTCGCTCGTCGCCCACGCGCGTGGTCCGGGGACGAACCCGCAGACCCGCGGCTGGGCTGCGGTGCAGCCGGTCCTCGACGAGATCCGTGCTCGGGTGCTCGACGAGATCGGCACGCGTGCGGTCCGGACCACCCACGTCTACCTCGCCGGGCTCGACCTGCACGACGAACTCGTCGCGGCCGAGGCGGCGCTCGCCCACTGGTCGGAGGACGGCGGCGCGCCCGACGTCCTCGACAACGACCTGTTCGCCCTGCTCCGGGCCGGGACGCTCTCGCCGGACGCGGCGGCGCTCGTGTGCGGCACGGGCATCAACGCCCTCGCGGTCCGGGCCGACGGCGCGACGATCCGCTACCCGGCGATCGGCGACGTCTCGGGCGACTGGGGTGGCGGCGCCTACCTCGGCAACCGTGCGCTCTGGCACGCTGCCCGAGCCGACGACGGCCGTGGCCCGGCGACCGCCCTCGTCGACGCGGTCCCGCGGTCGCTGGGGTTCCGGTCCGTCCGCGAGGTCACCGAGGCCCTCCACTTCGGACGCCTCGACCCCGGTGCCGTCGGTCGGCTCTGCCCGGTGCTGTTCGACGTGGCCGGGGCCGGGGACGCGGTCGCCCGTTCGGTGGTCGAGCGCCAAGCGGAGGAGATCGTCCTCATGGCCTCGGTCGCCCTCGAACGGCTCGGCCTCGGCGGCGCGGGCTCCCCGGTGCCGATCGTGCTCGGTGGCGGGGTCCTCGCGGCACGACACCCGCTCCTCGTCGAGCCGGTCGTCGCCGGGTTCGCGGCGCGTGTGCCCGGTGCGGTACCGACGTGGGTCACCGCTCCCCCGGTCCTCGGCGCGGGGCTCGCGGCGCTCGAGTCGGTCGGGGCCGGGCCGGACGCGCTGGACCGGTACCGCGCAGCGGTCCTGGGGCGCGAGTTCGCTTCGACGGCCGCCCCGATCGCCTGACGCACCACACGACGGACGGGAGGCCCGAGGCG
>NZ_JBPUGH010000214.1:0-4288 GCF_051548005.1 Curtobacterium flaccumfaciens
CGGCGACGCCGACCGAGACCGGGCGCGCCGTGCCGGAGGACCCCGCCGGACCGACCGCCCTCCGGACCTGCACCATCGACCAGGCTGCGGGAGCGGCCGGACTCGGGTCGTTCGAGGGAGCCGTGATCAACGCGGAGACGGGCGAGGTCCTGTACTCGCACGCGGGCGACCAGCCGAAGCAGACCGGCAGTGTCATGAAGACCCTGACGACCGCGACCGCGCTGGCCGACCTCGGTGGCAGCTACCGCATCCCCACGACGGTCACGAAGGAGAGCGACGGCACGATCGCGCTCGTCGGGCACGGCGACGCGACGCTCTCCGCCGGCGGTGCGACGGTCTACCCGGGCGCTCCGACGCTCGGGCAGCTCGCGCAGCAGGTCAAGGCGAAGCTCGGCAGCTCCCCGGTCTCGACGATCGTCACGGACGACACGTACTGGAGCGACGCCGACGCCTGGGACCCGACGTGGCCCGTGTCCGAGCGGACGATCGGCTACCAGCCGGAGGTCACCGCGCTCATGGTCGACGGCGACCGGGCGAACCCCGGAGCGGCGACGTCACCGCGGTCCACCGACCCCGTCGGCCGTGCCGGGGCGGCGTTCCGCACGGCCCTCGCGAACGCCGGGGTCGTCGGCGCCGCGAACGCGCAGATCGTGAAGCGCGCCACCACGTCGACGGACACCATCGCCACGGTGTCGTCGCAGCCGGTGTCGACCCTGATCGGCCAGATGATCCCGAACTCGGACAACACGCTCGCGGAGATGCTCGCGCGCATCTCGTCGAAGGAGTCCGGGTCGAACGGCTCCGCTGCATCGCTGACCGGGGTGTACCAGGCGGCGCTGAAGACCTACGGGGTCGACCCGTCCGGCATCGTGATCAAGGACGGCTCGGGCGAGAGTGCGGCGAACGCGGTGTCGCCCGAGTTCGTCGCGAAGCTCATGGTGCCCGTGCAGGCCGGTGCGAAGGGCCTCGGCACGCTGTCGAACGCCCTGCCGGTCGCGGGTGTCTCGGGCACGCTGTCGAGCCGGTTCACGGGCGCGAACGCCGTCGCCCGGGGCAAGGTGCACGCGAAGACCGGCTGGATCGACAGCGCGAACACGCTCGGTGGCTGGATGGACGCGGCCGACGGCACCCGACTGACGTTCGCGTTCTACGCGATCGGCTCGTCGCGGGCGGCGGCGCTCCCGGCACTCGACGCCGTGACGGCCGCGACGTACTCCTGCGGGGCGAAGCTCACCAGCTCCTAGCCGCGCTGGTGCAGGATGGACGCATGGCCAGGGCACTGCTCGTCGTCGACGTCCAGAACGACTTCACCGAGGGCGGTGCGCTCGGGGTGACCGGTGGTGACGCCGTCGCGGAGCGCATCTCGGTGTTCCTCGGGCAGCACGCGGGGGAGTACGACCTCATCGTCGGCTCGCGCGACTGGCACCACGGCGACGACGACAACGGCGGGCACTTCGCCAGCGTCGAGGGTCCCGACTTCGTCGACACGTGGCCCGTGCACTGCGTGCAGGACACCCCGGGCGCGGAGTACCACCCGGCGTTCGACACCGAGCCGGTGGACGTCCACGTCTACAAGGGGCAGGGGGCTCCGGCGTACTCGGCGTTCCAGGGACGAACGGCCGACGGGGTCCCGCTCGGGCAGGTGTTCGAACAGCACGACGTCCGCGAGGTCGACATCGTCGGCATCGCCACCGACCACTGCTTCCGGGCCAGTGCGCTCGACGCGCTCGAGGGTGGAGCAGCCGTCACGGTGTACGAGGACCTCGTCGTCGGGGTCGACCCGGAGCGCAGCGCCGCGGCCCTCGACGAGGTGCGGGCAGCCGGCGGACTGGTCGACCACAGCGACACCGACGAGGGCCTGCACCGGCCCGGCGGCGCGCGCATCTGACGCCGGAGCAGGTGCGACGCGCGCGCCCGCGCGTCAGACCAGGAGCTGGTGCTTCGCCAGGTCGCGGTAGAGCGGCGTCGACTCGACGAGCTCCGAGTGTGTCCCGACCCCGACGACCCGTCCGTGCTCCAGCACGACGATGACGTCCGAGTCCACCACGGTGGACAACCGGTGGGCGATGACGAGCAGCGTGCGGTCCTCGGCCACGGCGTCGATCGCGAGCCGCATCTTCTGCTCGTTCACCCCGTCGAGCGACGACGTCGACTCGTCGAGCAGCAGGATCGGCGGTGCCGCGAGGAGCGCCCGGGCGATCGCGAGCCGCTGTCGCTCACCGCCGGAGAGCATGACGCCGTCCTCACCGACCTGGGCGTCGAGGCCGCGGGGGTCGCGGTGCAGGACCTCGCCGAGGTTCACGGCCTCGAGCACGCGGACGCAGTCGTCCTCGGTGGCGTCCGGCGACCCGAGCAGCAGGTTGGCGCGGATCGTGCCGGCGAGCACCGGGGCGTCCTGTTCGACGTAGCCGATCTGGGCGCGGAGCTCGTCGCGGTCGAGCCCGCGGACGTCGACGCCGCCGAGCCGGATCACGCCGTCGGTCGGGTCGTAGAAGCGCTCGATGAGCGCCAGGGTCGTCGACTTGCCGGCACCCGAGGGGCCCACGAGGGCGACGCGCGACCCGCGGGGGACCCGGAAGGAGACGTCGTGCAGCACCACGTCGTCGACGGCGGCTGCGTCGTCGGGGTGATCCGTGCCTCCAGGGCGGTCCGTCGCCCCGTCGGGACCGGACGCCTGCGCCCCGGCCGCGTAGCGGAACGACACGTGCTCGAACGCGATGGCGTCGTCGCTCGGCACGGCGGCCGCGACGCGGACGGCGCGGTCGTCCTGGTCCTCCGTCGGGAGGTGCAGGATCTCCTCGATCCGGCCGAGCGCGCCGAGCGCCTGTGCGACTGCCACTGCGGCGCCCATCGCCTGGCCGAGCGGCATGATCATCATGAAGAGCAGCAGGATGAACGTGATGAGGGTGGCGATCGTGATCGTCCCGGCGGCGACCTGTGCTCCACCGACGCCGAGCACCGCGATGAACGCGACCTGCATGACGATGCTCGCGACGGGGACCACGAACGCGCTCATCCTCGCGATGTCGAGGCCGCGACGGTAGGCCTCGGTCGCGTGTCCGTCGACCTCAGCGACCTCGCGCTCGGTGGCACCGGCGGCGCGGATCGTGCGGACGGCGCCGATGCCGCGCTCGACCGCGGCGGTGAGGTCGCCGACCTTCTCCTGCGCCTTCTTCGACGCGACGCGGATGCGACGGCTGAGTCCGCCGACGACGACGATCGCGACGGCGACGATGACCACGACGATCACGAGCAGCAGCGGGTCGATGATCGCCATCGCGACGATCGCGCCGATGAACGTGAGGGAGCCCCCGATCGACTCGATGAGGCCCTGGGTGAGCACGGCCCGCAGCAGCGTCGTGTCGCTGCCCACGCGGGAGACGAGGTCGCCGGTGCGACGGGTGTCGAACTCCGAGATCGGCAGGTTCAGGATGCGTGCGATGAGCTTGCGGCGGGTGGAGAGCACGACGCCCTCGCCCGCGCGCTGGAGCAGGAAGTGCTGGATGCCGTTCAGCAGACCGGCCACGATGACGAGCCCGACGAGCAGCCACACGAGCACGCTCAGCGTCCGGCCGCTCTGCACGGCGGTGATCACCTGGTTGACCAGGAGCGGTTGGGCGAGGGAGGCACCGGCACCGAGGACGCTCAGCACGATGATGACGACCATCGCGGGCTTGTTCTCGAACAGGTAGCTCAGCAGGCGGCCGAAGCTGGCGCGGGGGCCGTCGGTCTTCTTGGGGCGGGCGAAGGGGAAGCTCATCGTGTTCCTAGTCTCTGCCGTACTTCTTGTGCACTGCCTGGCGGCTGACGCCCAGGAGCGTCGCGATCTCCTGCCACGAGGCGCCGGCGTTGCGAGCACGGCGGGCGGCGAGCTCCTCGGTGCGGTCGAGGGCCTTGCGGAGCTCGCGCACCGAGGCGAGTGCGGCGAACGGGTCGTCGCCGTCGGCGCCCGAGGCCAGGGTGGTGATGGTCGGACCGTCCATGGTGTCAACCTACATTGACGGGCTGAGGTGTGTCAACGTGGGTTGACGGGTTGCGCGGGTTGGGTCTGGTTCCACTGCGACGTTGCGCGCGTCGATCACGAGGTGTTTCGTCGCTCGATGCTCGTGCATCCGGTGTGCGTGCATCAGGCGACGAAACACTCGTCGATCGACACGCGCCACGTCGGAACGCGCGCGTTTCGTGGAGCGGCGAGAGCCGCCCCGACGCGGCCCAGCCCGGCCGGGCGCGCCGCCGCACCACACGACGGACGGGAGGCACGGTGCCAGCCGGCACCGCGCCTCCCGTC
>NZ_JBPUGH010000215.1:0-4174 GCF_051548005.1 Curtobacterium flaccumfaciens
GTGCCAGCTGGCACCGCGCCTCCCGTCCGTCGCGTGGAGCGCGCGTTCGCGAGAGTGACAGTTTGCTCCGCACCGCTCGCGTGGTCCTGTCGCTTTCGGTGCACGAGCACTGTCGCTTTCGCGAGAGCGACTGTGCGCGCCCGACCGTCCACGTGGTCCTGTCGCTTTCGCGGGACCCATCGCCCCGCGCCCCGCGCCTCAGACGGCCTGGCGACCGGCCGGTGCCTCCAACAGGTGTGACAGGTGCTCCGGTACCGTCCCTCCGCGTGCCACGGTGGCGCGTGCCCAGAGGCGCCCAGCCCGGTAGGACGACCGCACCAGCGGCCCCGCGAGCACACCCGAGAACCCGATGTCCTCGGCGATCTCGCGGAGGTCGACGAACTCCGCAGGGCTCACCCAGCGTGCGACGGGCAGGTGCCGTGGCGACGGACGGAGGTACTGCGTCAGCGTGATGATGTCCGTGCCGGCCTCGTACAGCTGCTCGAGCGCGTCGATGACCTCGTGCCGCTCCTCGCCCATGCCGAGGATGAGGTTCGACTTCGTCACGAGACCGGCGTCACGGCCCTGCGTGATGACGTCGAGCGAGCGCTCGAACCGGAACGCCGGCCGGATCCGCTTGAAGATGCGCGGGACCGTCTCGACGTTGTGGGCGAAGACCTCGGGGCGTGCGTCGAACACCTGGCCGAGCTGGTCCGGGCGGCCGTTGAAGTCCGGAACGAGGATCTCGACGCCGGTGCCGGGGGAGTGCTCGTGGATCTGGCGGATCGTCTCGGCGTAGAGCCAGGCGCCGCCGTCGTCGAGGTCGTCCCGTGCGACGCCGGTCACGGTCGCGTACTTGAGGCCCATCGACACGACCGAGTCTGCGACGCGCCGGGGCTCCCCGCGGTCGAGCGGGCTCGGCTTGCCGGTGTCGATCTTGCAGAAGTCGCACCGCCGGGTGCACTGCGAGCCGCCGATGAGGAACGTCGCCTCGCGGTCCTCCCAGCACTCGAAGATGTTCGGGCAGCCGGCCTCCTGGCAGACGGTGTGGAGCTGCTTGGTCCTGACGAGGGCGGACAGGTCGCGGAACTCCGGACCCTGCGTCGCGCGGGTCTTGATCCACGCGGGCTTCGTCTCGATGGGCGTCTCGGCGTTCCGGGCTTCGACGCGGAGCAGGCGGCGGCCTTCGGGAGCGAGCGTCATGCGGGGACCTCCTGCAGGTGGGTGGTGCGATCCGGGTCGGACGGGAGGCGCGGCTCGCCCCCGACCGTCGGGTGCGGGCTGGTGGGATGGCCCGGCCCGTCGGGACGGGGCGGCGTGGTCGCGCGGCTGGCGGAGGCGATCCTGCTGCCGCTGTGCATGCCGTCGAGCGCCGCCTGTACGCCCGGTGCGACGAGCGCGGCGACCTCGTCGACGGCGACGGGGCGTCCGGCCGCGCGGCTCAGTGTCGTGACCCCGGCGTCGGCGATGCCGCACGGGACGATCGCCGCGTAGGCCTCGAGGGCGTTCGCACAGTTGATCGCGATGCCGTGGCTCGTGACCCCCTCCGCGACGTGCAGGCCGATCGCCCCGACCTTGTCGTGGTTCGACCCGTCGGCACGCGGTATCCACGCGCCGCTCCGCCCGTCGACCCGTTCGGCGGTGACGCCCGCAGAAGCGGCCGCCTCGATGAGGACCTGTTCGAGGTCGCGCACCCACGCCACGACGTCGATCGGCTGGGCCAACCGGACGATCGGGTAGGCCACGAGCTGGCCGGGGCCGTGCCACGTGATGCGACCGCCGCGGTCGACCTCGACCACGGGGGAACCGTCGGTGGGCAGGTCGCTCGGCTCGGTGCGGCGTCCGGCGGTGTACACGGACGGGTGCTCGCAGAGGACGAGCGCGCCTGGGGAGCGGCCAGCGACGATGTCGGCGCGGAGGCGCTGCTGCAGCGCGAGGCCCTCGGGGTAGTCGAGCAGCCCCGGCACCCGGACGATCTCGAGTTCCGGCATGGGACGAGCGTACGCCGGTTTCTGGACGCCGTACAACAACCGATCAGGAGGTCGGCGGCTCTGCCTCTCGCCCGGTCATCGCCAGCTCGGTGTACAGCAGTTGCGCACGCTCCCGGTGTGGCCGCTCCACCACGATCCCGCGCGCCGTGACGACCGCCCAGATCACCGCTGTGCTCCCCGTCAGGAGCGCACCGCCGACGTCGTGGTCGCCGGCCAGGTCAGCGACGGCGATCCCGCCGAACACGACTGCCAGCGCCGCGCCGAGCCAGAGGTGCCAGCCGGTCCGGTCGACGATGTCCCGCAGGAACCGCATCTTCCTGTCGCGCCGCACGTCGTCGGGCTCGGGGCCGCCGCGGACCCAGGCCTGGAGTTCCCGGTGCACGTCGTAGCCGCCCCCGCCGGCCCAGGCCGCGACCACGAGGACCAGGAAGCCGAGCGCGGTGGCGACGGACACCAGCACGAGCACCGCCGCGTCCCCGGTGAACCGCGTCGTGAACACCGCTGCCATGAACCCGCCGACCACTGCTGCTCCGACGGCGCGGAACCATCCGCCGGCGTCGATCTCCCTCAGGTGCACGACGTGGACGGTAGTCCCCGGGGCACCGGCGCGGTCGCGGTCGGGGCGGTCGGTGGTCGCCTTGTAGAATCGACGGATCATGGCGCAATTCGGTTCACTCTCCGACCGGCTGACAGAGACCTTCCGCAACCTGCGGAGCAAGGGTCGCCTGTCCCCGTCCGACGTCGACGGCACCGTCCGCGAGATCCGACGGGCGCTCCTCGACGCCGACGTCGCGCTCGAGGTCGTCAAGTCCTTCACCGCCTCCGTCCGCGAGCGTGCGCTCTCGGACGAGGTGAACAAGGCCCTCAACCCGGCGCAGCAGGTCGTCCAGATCGTCAACGAGGAACTCGTCGGCATCCTCGGCGGGCAGCAGCGTCGCCTCGAGTTCGCCAAGCGTCCGCCGACGGTCATCATGCTCGCGGGCCTCCAGGGCGCCGGCAAGACGACGCTCGCGGGCAAGCTCGGCAAGTGGCTCAAGAAGGACGGCCACACCCCGATGCTCGTCGCGGCGGACCTCCAGCGTCCGAACGCCGTGCAGCAGCTCCAGGTCGTGGGCGAGCAGGCCGGCGTCCACGTCTTCGCCCCGGAGCCCGGCAACGGTGTCGGCGACCCGGTGAAGGTCGCCAAGAACGCGATCAAGGCCGCGGTCGACCAGCAGTACGACACCGTCATCGTGGACACCGCCGGTCGTCTCGGCGTCGACGCCGAGCTGATGAAGCAGGCCGCGAACATCCGCAAGGCCGTCGACCCGGACGAGGTCCTGTTCGTCATCGACGCGATGATCGGTCAGGACGCCGTGGCCACGGCACGCGCCTTCCAGGAGGGCGTCGACTTCACCGGCGTCGTCCTGTCGAAGCTCGACGGTGACGCCCGCGGTGGTGCGGCCCTGTCGGTCGCGAGCATCACCGGGCGCCCGATCATGTTCGCGTCCACGGGTGAGGGCCTCGACGACTTCGAGCCGTTCCACCCGGACCGCATGGCGAGCCGCATCCTCGACCTCGGCGACATCCTCTCGCTCATCGAGCAGGCGCAGCAGGCCTTCGACGAGGACGAAGCCCGCGCGGTCGCCGAGAAGATCGCGAGCGACTCGTTCACGCTCGACGACTTCCTCGGCCAGATGCAGCAGCTTCGCAAGGCCGGCTCGATCAAGGGCATGCTCGGCATGCTCCCCGGTGCGAAGGGCATGCGCGAGGCGCTCGACAACTTCGACGAGGGCGAGATCGTCCGGACCGAGGCGATCATCCAGTCGATGACGAAGCGGGAGCGCCAGCTCCCGAAGCTCCTCAACGGCTCGCGTCGTCTCCGCATCGCGAAGGGTTCGGGCACCACGGTGACCGAGGTCAACGCCCTCGTGAACCGCTTCGAGCAGGCGGCGAAGATGATGAAGACCGTCGCCCGCGGCGGCGTGCCGCAGATGCCGGGCATGGGTCCGATCCCGGGCATGCACGGCGACAAGAAGAAGCAGCAGCAGGGCGGCGCGAAGAAGAAGAAGGTCGGCAACCCCGCCAAGCGCGCGGCGCTCGCGTCGGGTGCGGCGGCCCAGCCGCAGCAGCAGGCGCCGCAGGGCTCCGGCTTCGGCTTCGGCGGTGCGAACGCGAAGAACCCCAAGGCGCCCACCGAGGAAGAGATGCAGTCGCTGCAGAAG
>NZ_JBPUGH010000216.1:0-4098 GCF_051548005.1 Curtobacterium flaccumfaciens
AGGTGGGCGGCGCGGTCGTGCACCGCGGCGGCGCCGCGACTCCCACGCCGCTCGGGGAACGCCTGCTCGCGCACGCCCGCAGCGCGGTCGCCTCCATCGACGCCCTGGAGGCGGTGGTCACCCCCGCCACGGCGCGCGGCACCGTGCGCCTCGCCGCCGTCCCCACGGTGTGCCAGGGCCTGCTCCCCCGGCTCCGCGAACTGTGGGCGGTGACGCTGCCGGACGTCGACGTCCAGGTCTACGAGGGCGACGACGACGAGATGCCGGAGTGGCTCGAGGGTGGGACGGTCGACGCGGCCGTGCTCGTGGACCCGTCCCCGGTGCCGACGGGTGCGGTGGTCGTCGCGCGGGACGAGATGGCCGCCGTCGTCCGGCGCGACCACCCGCTCGCGAGCCAGGAGGCACTGACGCTCGACGACCTGCACGAGGACGGGCTGGTCGCGGGTGGCGGCGGGTGCGAGGTGCAGATCCAGCGGCTGCACGAGCTCGACGGGCAGCCGTTCCGCTGGGCGCACCGGGTGCGGGAGATGAACACGATGTTCGGCATGATCCAGCGCGGCGAGGGCGTCTCGATCGTGCCCACCCTCGGGCGCGGGATGCTGCCGGAGGACCTCGTGATGCTGCCGCTCGAACGGCGGCTGACCCGGACCCTCGTCCTGAGCGGGCCGTCCTCCCGGCCGTGGCACCCGTTGGCGCAGGCCCTCGTCGACGCGGTGCGGTGACCACCAGCGGCCGCGAGCAGGATGGACCGATGGCCGAGACGTACGTGAAGACCTTCACCGACCCCGACGAGGCGACCGCCGAAGCCGCCGGGCTGGAGTGGCTCGCCGAGGCCGAGGACGCCGGCGGCACCCGCATCGCCCGGGTCCTCGCACATCCGGAACCACGCGTGCTGCACCTCGAGCAGATCAGCGACGGCGCACCGACGACGGAGCAGGCCGAGCGCTTCGGTCGGTCGCTCGCCCACACGCACGCCGCCGGCGCTCCGCACTGGGGCGCGCCCTCGCCGGGGTTCCCGCAGCAGGGCTCGCTCCGGATGGGTCGTTCGCGGACGGCCTTCGTGTCCGCCGCGGACGCCCCCGACTCCTGGGGTGCGTTCTTCGCCGAGTACCGGATCCGCGACTACGTGCACCGCATCGTCGACCAGGGCGGCTTCGACGGGTCCGAGGCAGCGGTGTTCGAGCGGGTGGCCGAACGCCTCGAGGACGGCGAGTTCGGCTCGCCGCAGCCGTCGCTCGTCGGGGACGGTCCCGCCCGGTTGCACGGTGACCTCTGGGCGGGGAACGTGCTCTGGCCGACACCGGGGCAACCGGTGGACGGCACGACCCCGACGGGAGCGGTGCTCATCGACGCGAACCCGCACGGTGGGCACGCGGAGACCGACCTGGCGCTCCTCGGGTTGTTCGGGCTCCCGCGACTCGAGACCGTGCTCGCCGCCTACGACGAGGCATCCCCGCTCGCCGACGGCTGGCAGGACCGCGTGGAACTGCACCAGCTCGCGCCGCTGCTGCTGCACGTGTTCTTGTTCGGGGGGTCGTACACGGGCGCGGCGCTCCGCGCGGCACGGCGGTACGCCTGACCTCGCACCGTGCGGGGCGCCAGCAAGGTGAAGGGCGCGCGCAACCTCGCACCGTGCGGGGCGCCGGCCCGATGGTGCGAGCTTCCGCACTCGGTGCGACCCTGCGCGCCTCGCACGCAGTGCGCAACCTCGCACCGAGCGACGTGTCGCACGGTGCGAGGGCGCGCTCCCCCGCACGGTGCGAGGACGCCCGCCGTGCCTCGGTACCGCACCGGTACCGCGCGGGTCTTAGGGAGCGCCAAGGTCCTCCATCGACGGGTTCGGGGAACGTCCGGGAACCTCATCGTCATGACCACGTACCCGACCCCCGTGACCGACCGTCGCGAGCGCACACACCCCGGCGGGACCACCGCCCGGGACCGCCGCCCGCCACTCGCTCGCCTGTTCCTCGGCGAGCGTGACGACGCCCGCTGGCTCCGGCCCGCGTTCTGGGCGCTCCTCGCACTGACCGCCGTCGTGTACCTCTGGGACCTCAGCATCTCCGGGTACGCCAACAGCTTCTACGCCGCCGCCGTGCAGGCCGGCACGAAGTCGTGGGAGGCGTTCTTCTTCGGCTCGCTCGACTCGTCGAACTTCATCACGGTCGACAAGCCACCGGCCTCGCTGTGGGTGATGGTGCTGTCCGCCCGGCTCTTCGGCTTCTCGTCGTTCAGCCTCCTGCTCCCCCAGGCGCTCATGGCCGTCGGGTCGGTCGCGCTCGTGTGGGGCACGGTCCGCCGGACCCTCGCCCGCCTCGGCGCGACGACGGCGAACGTCGGGGCGCTCCTCGCCGGCTTCGTCGTCGCGGCGACCCCGGCGGCCGCGCTGATGTTCCGGTTCGACAACCCGGACGCGCTGCTCGTCCTGCTCATGACGGCGGGGGCGTACTGCACCGTGCGGGCGCTCCCCCGGGGCAGCTGGAAGTGGATCGCCCTCGCCGGGGTGGCACTCGGGTTCGCGTTCCTCACGAAGATGCTGCAGGGCCTCCTCGTCCTGCCGGCGTTCGGCATCGTGTACCTGTTCGCCGCGCGGACCTCGTGGGGTCGTCGCGCGATCGGGCTCGTGATCGCGGCGGTCTCGCTCGTGGTCTCGGCCGGCTGGTGGGTCGTCGCCGTGTGGCTGTGGCCCGCGGAGTCCCGCCCCTACATCGGCGGGTCGACGAACAACACCGTGCTCGACCTGGTCTTCGGCTACAACGGGCTCGGCCGGATCTTCGGCGGCTCGGGCAACGGCGGCGGGATGGGCGGCGGGACCGCCGGATCGTCGTTCGGCGGCTCGACCGGACTGGACCGACTGTTCTCGTCCGAGATGGGCCTCGAGATCAGCTGGCTCCTGCCCGCGGCACTCCTCGCACTCGTCCTCGGCCTGGTGGTCGTCGGTCGGCGGCACCTCGGCGACCCGGTCCGCGTCGGTCTCGTGCTCTGGGGCGGATGGCTGCTCGTCACCGGGCTCGTCTTCTCGTACATGTCCGGCACGATCCACCCGTACTACACGGTCGCCCTCGCCCCGGCGATCGCCGGACTGGTCGGGACCGGCGGCGCCCTCCTCTGGAGCGTTCGCGACCGCGTGATCGGACGCCTCGGCCTCGCCGGGATGATCGGCATCACCGCGTACTGGGGCTTCTGCCTCCTGGACGAGAACCCGACGTGGTTGCCCTGGCTGCGGTGGGTCGTGCTCGTCGGCGGGCTCCTGTCCACCGCCGCGATCCTCGTCGGGAGCCTGCCCACCCTGCGCAAGCTGGTCGCGGTCGGTGTCCTCGCCGGCACGCTCTTCGGTCTGACCGGGACCACCGCCTACGCCCTCGCCACGACGACCGTCGCGCACTCCGGTTCGATCCCGAGCGTCGGTCCGTCCGGCAGCGGCTCCGGCGGGACGGGCGGCATGGGCGGTGGTCAGCCGGGAGGCACGGGAGGCCCCGGCGGATCGGCCTCCGGTTCCGAGGGCGACGGCTCCGACAGCTCGGACGGCACCCAGCAGGGTCCCGGCGGCACGCCGCCGGACAGCACCTCGGGCGAGGCCCCGTCGATGCCGGACGGCACCGGCACCCAGGAGGGATCCACCACCCAGGAGGGATCTGGCGGGGCGACCTCCGAGGGCGGGTCGGGGACGGGCCTCCAGGCGGGTGGCGGCGCCATGGGTGGCGGAAGCGCGTCGACCTCGTCGGCCCTCACGAAGCTCCTCGAGTCGACGGACACGACCTGGTCCGCCGCCGTCGACGGATCGCAGTCCGCCGCGCAGCTCGAACTCGACAGCGACACCGCCGTCATGGCGATCGGCGGCTGGTCGAGCGACCCGACGCCCACCCTCGCCGAGTTCAAGGCGTACGTCTCCGACGGCACGATCGGCTACTACATCTCGTCCGGCAGCGGCGGCGGGATGGGCGGCGGCTCGTCCACGGCCTCGGCCATCCAGGAGTGGGTCGCGGCGAACTACAGCAGCACCACGGTCGGCGGCTCGACGGTCTACGACCTGAGCAGCCGGAAGTGATGCACGACGAGGGCGCGGATAGGCTCGCCGACATGGCCGGCACCCCGCTGCAG
>NZ_JBPUGH010000217.1:0-3949 GCF_051548005.1 Curtobacterium flaccumfaciens
GTGTCGATCTTCTGCGACTTCACCTCGCCGAACCCGGTCGCGAGCGAGTTCTTCAGGGCGATGTACTTCTGCTGGTCGACCGTCGACATCGCGAAGAGCACGAGGAACATGCACATCAGGACGGTGATCATGTCCATGTAGGACGCCATCCAGCGCTCGTCGGGGTGCTCGGCCTCGTCGTGGCCCTTCTTCGCCCGGCCACGGCCACGGCCACGGGGGTTGGCGCTCATCGTCAGGCCGCCAGCTGCTGGTCGTCGTCGGCCGCGGACTTCTTCGCCGACTTCGCGTCCGCAATCCGCGCCGCCGGCGGGACCATGGCCTTGAGACGCTCACCGAGGAGGCGCGGCTGGCTGCCGGCCTGCACCGCGAGCAGGCCCTCCATGAGGAGCGTCTGCCGGTCGGACTCGAGCTGCGCGAGCTTCCGGAGCTTGCCGCCGATCGGCAGCCAGAGGAAGTTCGCGGTGAGGAGGCCCCACAGGGTCGCGACGAACGCGCTGGCGATGAGCGGGCCGAGCTCGTCCGGCTTGCCGAGGTTCGCGAGCACGTGCGTCAGCGACACGACGGTACCGATGATGCCGACGGTCGGGGCGAACCCGCCGAGGCCCATGAAGAACGCGCTCGCGCTGCGCACGGGAGCGGCGTTCGACTCGATCTCGTCCTCGAGCAGGATCCGGAGCTCGTCGCCGTCGGTGCCGTCGGCGATGTTCTGCAGCGCCTTCTTCATGAACGGGTCGTCGTGCTTGTCGGCCTCCTGCTCGAGCGCGAGGAGCCCGTTCGCCCGAGCGGTCTCGGCGAGCCCGACCACGTCGTCGATGACGGACTGCGGCGGGGTGACCTTGCCCGTGAACGCCTTCGGGACCGCCTTGAACGAGGCGATCGCGTCCTTGAGTGTCGTGCTCGCGATGCCGCAGCCGATCGTGGCTCCGAACACGAGCAGCATCGGCGCGGGCAGGAAGAGCCCGCCGAGCTCGACGTGCTCCATCTCGACCATGCCGAAGAGCGCACCGAACGCGAGGAGGATGCCGATGATCGTCGCGATGTCCACGTCAGCGCCCCCCGTCGTGCGCGTGCAGCGGCGCCACCGGGGCGAGCGTGGGGACCGGGCCGGTCGCGTGGCGGTTCGCCTGGCCGTCGGTGCCGTACGCCATCCCGACGATGCGGGCGCGGTACGCGGCGATGAGGTCGATGACCTCGTCCATGGACTCCCGCACGATGTACTTCGCGCCGTCGACCATGATGAGGGTGGTGTCCGGCGTCTCCTGGATGCGCTCCACGAGGTCCGGGTTCACAGCGAAGCCGCTGCCGTTGAGTCGTGTGACGACGATCATGGCCCGTCCTGGTTCTCGATCGTCCCGCCGCCGTCCGTGGGGCGGGATGCCGCCCTTCCGTGGGCGTGCACCGAGGGTTATCGGTCCGGAACGCCCGGTCGTAAGCGCCGGGCACCCAGCGACGTCGTCGGGGTACGGAACGGGGGACAGATCCGTGAGCGAACCCCCAGCAACCGAGCGCAACCGGAGCGCCTGGACCGTCGGTAGTACCTGTGCGACGTCGAGGACGACGTCGAACCGACCGGCCCGTCCCGGGCCAGAGAAGGAGACGACAACGATGCGCAAGAAGACCCTCGCCGCCGGCCTCGCATCCGGTGTGCTGCTCGCCGCCACCGCCGCGGTGCTGCCCGCCGCCACGGCGACCGCCGCGACCGGCGACGCGACCCTCTCCGTCCTGCACGCCGTCCCGTCCGTCACCGTCGACGTCTACCTCGACGGCAAGCGCGCCCTCGACGACTTCACGCCCGGCACCCTCGCCGGCCCGATGATGGTCCCCGCCGGAGCACACACGATCGCGATCACCGCCGGCGACGCGACGGACGACTCGAAGCCGATCATCGGCCCGGTCGACGTCTCGCTCGACGCCGGCGGCGACTACACCGCGGTCGCACACGACAGCACCAGCGGCGGGCCGACCGCGACGCTCTTCACGAACGACACCTCGGCCACCCCGGCCGGGCAGGGCCGTCTCGTCGTCCGCCACGTCGCCGCCGCCCCCGCCGTCGACGTCCTGGCCGGCGGCAAGGCCGTGATCTCCGGGCTGTCGAACCCGGACGAGAAGGCGCTCGAGCTCCCCGCGGGCACCGTTTCGGCCTCGGTCGCGGCAGCCGGCACCACCACCCCGGTGATCGGCCCGGCGGACGTCGCGGTCACGGCCGGCACCGACACGATCGTCTACGCGTGGGGCAGCCTCGAGGACGAGGACCTCGCCCTCGCGACGCAGACGATCTCCGGCCTCGGTGGCACCCCGAACGGCGTCCCCGCCGGCAACGCGGGCCTCGTCGCGACGAACCAGCCCGACGTCGCGCCGTGGATCGGTGCCGCTGCCGCGCTCCTCGCAGCCGCGGCACTCGGGACCGTCGTGGTCCGTCGGCGTCGCACCGCGGACGCCGGTCGGCAGGACACCGGTCGCTGATCGTGCACCGCACGGTACGGCCGTCCGTGGCGGCGGTCGCCGTCGCCGCGGCGGCCGTCGCCGTCCTGACCGGGTGCTCGCCGGCTGGCCCCCTCCCCGGCGGGCACCCCTCCCTCGCCCCCTCGAGCACCCCGACGCCTCCCCCGGCGGCGTTCTCGACCGCGGTGCCGCAGCAGGCCGCGACGGTCCCGCCGGTCGCTCCGGCTGCGGCGGCACCCGCGGAGGTCAGCGTCGACTGGGCCGGCGTCACCGCGCCCGTCCGCCCCGAGGGCGTCGACGCCCAGGGCGCGATGGCACTCCCGCCGGACCCGGCCGTCGCGGGCTGGTACCGGTACGGCGCCGCCCCGGCCTCCACCGAGGGCACGGTGGTCCTCGCCGCCCACGTCGACGCGGTCGGGTACGGCACCGGCCCGTTCGCCCACCTGCGCGACGTCCCGGACGGTCGGACCATCACCGTCACCGACACCGCCGGCGCCGCGACCCGCTGGCGGATCGACTCCGTGTCGCTGCTCGAGAAGCGCGGACTCCCCTGGGACCGCATCTTCCGCACGGACGGCGACCGGCGGCTCGTGCTCGTCACCTGCGGCGGCGTGTTCGACGAGCGGACCCACCACTACGAGAGCAACCTCGTCATCACCGCGACGCCGGTGTCATGACCCGGGAGACACGACCGTGCGCCCGACGTACCCCGCCGCCCCGCCGCCCGTACCATCGACACACGGTCAGTGCCGACCGCCCCGACGACAGGACCACGTGACGACCACCCTCCCCGACGACGGCGAGCTCTCCGACGCCTTCAGCGCCGGGAGCGAGGCCGCCCTGCGTGCCGTGTACGACCGGTGGTCGCCGCTCGTGCACACCCTGGCGCTCCGGGCACTGCGCGACCCGATGGCCGCGGAGGACGTCACCCAGCAGGTCTTCGTCAAGGCCTGGCGGCGGGCGCGGAGCTTCGACCCCGGACGTGGACCGCTCGGCGCGTGGCTCGTCGGCATCACCCGGAACTGCATCGCCGACGCGTTCGCCGAGCGCGCCCGGCATGCTCCGACCGCCGATCCGACGGTCGTCGAGGAGACCGTCGTGGCGCCGGAGTCGCCGTTCGACCTGGCTGAACGTGCACTCGTCGCCGGGGAGCTCGACCGCCTCGACGAGGAGCCGCGCCGCGTCATGCGACTGGCCTTCTACGAGGACCTCAGCCATCGTGAGATCGCGGAGCGACTGCAGATCCCCCTGGGCACCGTGAAGAGCCACATCCATCGGAGTCTGGCTCGGCTCCGAACACGTCTGGAGGTGATCGAGTGAAGCACGTGGACGACGAGACGCTCGCGATGCTCGCGGTCACCGGGGCGGTGGCGGACGACGAGGTCGCTGCCCACCTCGCTGCGTGCGCCCGGTGCCGCGCCGAGGTCGCGGACCTGCAGCGCGTCGCGGCCGTCACCCGCTCCGCCGCGGACGTCGACCTCGTCGCGCCGCCGGAGCGTGTCTGGGA
>NZ_JBPUGH010000218.1:0-3752 GCF_051548005.1 Curtobacterium flaccumfaciens
AGCTGGCACCGAGCCTCCGGTCCGTCCTGTGGTCGCGTGACCGTCGCGACCCGCCGGCGTCAGTGCGCCGCGGCCTCCCAGTTCGGGCCGACACCCACCGAGACGTCGAGCGGGACGCTCAACTCGGCAGCGCCACCCATCCGGGTACGCAGGATCTCCTCGACGCGGTCCTGCTCGCCGGGCGCGACCTCGAGGATGAGCTCGTCGTGCACCTGGAGGAGCAGGTGCGACTCGAGGCCGCCGTCACGCAGGTCGGCCGCGACACCGAGCATCGCGATCTTCATGATGTCGGCGGCCGAGCCCTGGATCGGTGCGTTCAGGGCGGCGCGCTCGGCGTTCTCGCGGAGCACACGGTTCGGGCTCTTGAGGTCCGGGAAGGGCCGACGGCGACCGAAGATCGTCTCGGTGTAGCCGTCCTCGCGGGCCTGCTCGACCACGTTGCGCAGGTAGTCGCGGACGGCACCGAAGCGGGCGAAGTACTCGGTCATGAGCGTCCGCGCCTCGGACTGCTCGATGCGCAGCTGCTTCGACAGACCGAAGGCGCTCAGGCCGTAGGCGAGCCCGTACGACATCGCCTTCACCTTGGTGCGCATCTCGGGCGACACGTCCGCCGGCTCGACGCCGAACACCCGCGCGCCGACGAAGCGGTGCAGGTCCTCACCCTCGTTGAACGCCTGGATGAGCCCCGGGTCGCCGGAGAGGTGCGCCATGATCCGCATCTCGATCTGCGAGTAGTCGGCGGTGATGAGCGTCGTGTACGGCTCCGCCACCGCGAAGGCCGAGCGCACCCGACGGCCGACGGCGGTCTTCACCGGGATGTTCTGGAGGTTCGGGTCGGTCGAGGAGATGCGGCCGGTGCTGCTGCCGGTCTGTTCGTACCGGGTGTGGATGCGGCCGTCGACGATCGCGGCGTCGAGGGTGTCGACGATCTGGCGGAGCTTCGTGGCGTCGCGGTGCTGCAGCAGCAGTCCGAGGAAGGGGTGCGGGTGCTGCTCCTGCAGGTCGGCGAGGCTCGCGGCGTCGGTCGAGAACCCGGTCTTCGTCTTGCGGGTCTTCGGCATCGCGAGTTCGGTGAAGAGGACCTCCTGGAGCTGCTTCGGCGAGCCGAGGTTCACCTCGTGCCCGATCTCGGCGAAGGCCTGCTGGGCGAGGTCGGCGGCGCGCTCCCCCAGCTCGTGCGACAGGTTCGTGAGGACGGGTCGGTCGATCGCCACGCCCGTGGTCTCCATGCCGGCGAGGACGTGCACGAGCGGCAGCTCGATGTCGTCGAGGACGCGCAGCGAGGACTCGTCGAGGCGCGCTCGGATCGCGGTCGTCACCCGGAGGACGTACCACGCGTGGACCCCGATGTTCACCGGGTCGGTCTCGGGCACGAGCTGGTTCGGGTCGGCGGTGGGGAGTTCCTCGCCGAGTTCCTGGTAGACGAGGTCGGCGAGGGGCTGCCCCTGCTTGCCGGGCTGCGCCAGCCACCCGAGGATGCGGGCGTCGCCGGCGAGGCCGTTCACCTCGAACCCGACGGTCCCGAGCACCTTGAGCGCGGTCTTGGCGTCGTGGAAGTGCTTCGGCGCGTCCGAGGCGAACCAGGCCGCGAGCTGCTCGTAGTCCTTCGCGCCGCTGCCGCCGGGGACGAGCACGGCGTCGTCGTGGGTGGCGATGCCGATCGCGCTGAGCCGGCCGTCGATGACCTCGACCGCGACGCCGAAGCCGTTCGCGGCGTCCTTCGCCTTGCGCTCGAGCCAGTACCCGAGCTCCTCGTCGATGATCGTGGTGACCTTCGGCGGCGTCGGGGCGCCGTCGTCGACGCCGCCCTCGGTCGCGGTGGACTCCGACGGCTCCCCCGTACCCGCGACCTTGAAGACGCGGTCGAGCAGCGTGCGGAACTGGAGCTTGGCGAAGAGGTCGCGGACGGCCTGCTCGTCGAGCGGACGGAGCGCGACGTCCGCCGGACCGACGGGGAGTTCGACGTCGTTCACGAGCCGGTTGAGCTTGCGGTTCCGGACCGCGCGGTCCCGCTGCTCGCGGAGGTTGTTCCCGACGACGCCCTTGATCTCGTCGGCGTGCTCGAGCACCCCGTCGAGCGAGCCGTACAGGTTGATCCACTTGACCGCGGTCTTCTCGCCGACCTTGTCGATGCCGATGAGGTTGTCGCTGGTCTCGCCGACGAGCGCCGCGATGTCCGGGTACTGGTGCGGCTCGATGCCGTAGCGCTCGTACACCTTGTCGCGGTCGTACCGGGTGAGCTCGGAGACACCGCGCACCGAGGGGTAGAGCAGCGTGACGTCGTCGTTCACGAGCTGGATCGAGTCGCGGTCGCCGGAGACGACGTACACCTGGTAGCCCTGCTCGGACCCCTGGCGGGCGAGGGTGGCGAGGATGTCGTCGGCCTCGTAGTCCTCCTTCGTGACCGTCGTGATGCCCATGGCCTCGAGCGCCTGCTGCAGGAGCGGGATCTGGCCCTTGAACTCCGGCGGGGTCTCGGAGCGGGTGCCCTTGTAGTCCTCGTACTCGCGGGTGCGGAAGGAGAACCGGGAGATGTCGAACGCGACCGCGAGGTGGGTCGGCTTCTCGCGCTGGAGGAGCATGAGCAGCATCGAGATGAAGCCGTGGATGGCGTTCGTGTGCTGCCCCTCGCGGTTCACGAAGCTGTCGACCGGCAGCGCGTAGAAGGCCCGGAAGGCGAGCGAGTGGCCGTCGATGACCATGAGGGTAGGCTTTGCGGAGTCCGACACCCGGACAGCCTACCGACGCCATCCGACACGGGAGTCCTGCGCGCGTGACCGACGAAGCGACCACCACGAACGCCGTCGACGACCGGCTCACCGAGCGCGGCATGGGTGAACTCGCCGAGAAGATGGGCATGGTCGTCACCGAGCTCACGGCCGAGCGCGCGGTGGGCACGATCCCGGTCGAGGGCAACCGGCAGCCGGTGGGCCTGCTCCACGGCGGCGCCTACGTCGTGCTCGCGGAGAGCCTCGGGTCGATGGCCGCCAACGTCCACGCGGGGCCCGGTCGCTACGCCGTCGGCATCGAGCTCAACGCCTCGCACTCGCGCAGTGCCACGAGCGGTACCGTCACCGGCACCTGCACCGCGATCCACCTCGGCAACACGCTCACCACGCACGAGATCGTCCTCACCGACGACCAGGGGCGGCGCTGCTCCACCGTGCGCATCACCAACATGATCCGCGACGCCCGCTGACGCGACCGACCGGAGCGACCTCGCCGCGACGCGGCCACCGGGCACACACGAAGGAGTGACCATGCCCGCGACCGACTGGAAGATCGAACTCATCATGGTTCCCGTCAGCGACGTCGACCGCGCCCGGGAGTTCTACGAACGCATCGGTTTCGTCATCGACCACGACCAACGCGTCTCCGACGACGTCCGGTTCGTGCAGGCGACACCGCCCGGCTCGGCCTGCTCGATCGCGTTCGGCGAGGGCATCATGTCGCCGGACGTGCCGCCCGGGTCGCTGAAGTCGATCCAGGTCGTCGTCCGGGACGCCGACGACGCACTCGCCCACCTGCAGGGCCTCGGCGTCGACGCGATCGGGGTCGACGAGCTCGCCTGGGGCCGGTTCGTCTTCTTCCGCGACCCCGACGGCAACGCCTGGACCCTGCAGCAGCTGCCGCTGCGCAGCTGACGGCCGGGAGGCCCGGATCCCCTGTACGAGGACCGTGCCGCCCGACAGGCGGCCGGCCGTGGCTGGCGCCCACCGCGCCTCCAGGCCGGTCGCGGAGTCCACGGACGA
>NZ_JBPUGH010000219.1:0-3730 GCF_051548005.1 Curtobacterium flaccumfaciens
CCTCGTCGTTGTGCCGAGCCCGTTCGAGGAGCGTCGGCAGCGACCCCATGTTGTGCGTGCCGAAGACGACGTCCACCCACGGCGCCTTCTCGAGGATGACGTTCTTGTCCTTCTGCGCCAGGCAGCCACCGACCGCGATCTGCATGCCGGGGTGCTCGCGCTTCACGCCCGCGAGGTGCCCGAGGTTCCCGTAGAGCCGGTTGTCGGCGTTCTCGCGCACAGCACAGGTGTTGATGACGACCACGTCGGCCTGCTCGCCGTCCGCGGCGACGTACCCGGCGGCACGGAGCGACCCGCTCAGCCGCTCCGAGTCGTGCACGTTCATCTGGCACCCGTAGGTGCGGACTTCGTAGGTGCGGGGGCGCGCTTCGACGGTGGCCATGATCGTCCCAGTGTAGGTCGACGACCGCGTGCCGCGAGCCCGGTGCGGCGGCCCGCCCGACGAGCGAAGCTACTCGAACCGGACGGTTCCGCCACCCGTGTTCGGACGCCGGGCAGACCCGTCGAGCGCACGTTCCACCGCGATCCGTACGACGCCCGAGCCGTAGCCCTTGCGCATCAGGAACCCGGACAGCCGGCGTTCGGCGGTCGCACGGTCCAGCCCGCGCAGCTGCCCCGCCCGCTTCGCCGCGAGGTCGAGCGCACGCACGAACTCGTCGTCCTCGTCGTCGGCCGCGGCATCGAGGGCAGCGTCGATCGCCGCCTGGTCGATCCCGCGCCGGCGGAGTTCGGCCACGACGCCCTGCCGCCCGAGCCCCTTGCGCTCGTGGAGCCGGTCGACGAGGTCGGTCGCGAGCGCCACGTCGTCGAGGAGCCCGACGCGGGTGAGCCGCTCGATCTCGCCCTCCACGACGTCCGGATCGAGGTCGTGCTGGGTCAGCGTCTTGCGCATCTCGGAGGTGCTCACCCCGCGACGACCGAGCGCCCGCATGCTGAACCGCTCGGCGTCGGCGCGCTGCTCGTCGAGCGGGCGGGGTGCGTCTTCGGGGGTGAGCTCGTCGCCGCCGACGATGGCGAACACCGACGCGGTCGGGGCATCGGCCTCGGCGTCGTGGTCGTAGCCCCCGTGCTCCGCCCGGCTGCTCCGCCCGCTGGCGTCACCGACGACCGGGGACACCCACTCCGCCTGCGCCTGCGCGCCGCGGAGTGGCGTCGGCAGCGGGACCGGGGCGTCGGCGTCGTCCGTCGCCGGGAGATCACGCGCGTCGGCTGCCGCCTCGGGCGCGGGGTCGGGCGCATGACCCCGCGCGGGGCCTCGACGCGACCTCGCACCGAACAGGTCGGTGACCGGTGCGAGGTCGTCGTCACCCCGGGGCGCGCGGCCGTCCGAGGAGGTCACGCGCCCTTGCGCTCAGCGAGCTTCGGCGCGATGGAGTCGACCGGAGCCTCGGCCGCCGCGTCCTTCGCTCCCCCGACACCGAGCTTCGCGAGGATCTTGCCCTCGATCTCAGCAGCGATCTCCGGGTTCTGGATGAGGAACGAACGCGAGTTCTCCTTGCCCTGCCCGAGCTGGTCGCCGTCGTAGGTGTACCAGGCGCCGGACTTCTTCACGATGCCGTGGTCGACGCCGAAGTCGAGCAGCGAACCCTCACGCGAGATGCCCACGCCGTAGAGGATGTCGAACTCGGCCTGCTTGAAGGGCGGCGCCATCTTGTTCTTGACGACCTTCACGCGGGTGCGGTTGCCGACCGCGTCGGTGCCGCTCTTCAGCGTCTCGATGCGGCGGATGTCGAGGCGGACCGATGCGTAGAACTTGAGCGCCTTACCGCCGGCCGTGGTCTCGGGGCTGCCGAAGAACACACCGATCTTCTCGCGCAGCTGGTTGATGAAGATCATCGTCGTCTGGGTCTGGTTGAGCCCACCGGCGAGCTTGCGGAGCGCCTGCGACATGAGGCGTGCCTGCAGACCGACGTGCGAGTCACCCATCTCGCCCTCGATCTCGGCGCGGGGCACGAGCGCGGCGACGGAGTCGACGACGATGAGGTCGATCGACCCGGAGCGGACGAGCATGTCGGCGATCTCGAGGGCCTGCTCACCGGTGTCGGGCTGGGAGACGAGGAGCGCGTCGATGTCGACGCCGAGCTTCTTGGCGTACTCGGGATCGAGCGCGTGCTCGGCGTCGATGAACGCGGCGATCCCACCGTTGCGCTGGGCGTTCGCGATCGCGTGCAGCGTGAGGGTCGTCTTACCGGACGACTCCGGGCCGTAGATCTCGATGATGCGGCCGCGCGGGAGTCCACCGATGCCGAGCGCCACGTCGAGGGCGACCGAACCGGTCGGGATGATGGAGACCGGAGCGCGCTCGTCGGAGCCGAGGCGCATGACCGTGCCCTTGCCGAACTGACGGTCGATCTGGGCGAGAGCGGTCTCGAGGGCCTTCTCGCGGTCCTGGGGTGAGGGCATGGTGCGCTTCCTTCGTGCTCGATGTCTGCTGCCTGTAGGCTGTCGCGCCACCCCGGCCGGTGCTGCAAGGCCGGTGCTTCTGCGACAAGGCGTCGGGCCTGTCCCGATGTCGATCAACCTACGGCGGGCCACCGACATCACTGCCGACGATCACGCCCTCCGTGGAAGGAACACCCGGACGAGTCCGTTGTGCAGGAAGCTACCACCGATAGAACACGTGTTCGAGCAACACGCCGAACAGACTTTCGGGTCCCGTGTCAGTCCTTGGGCTCGGCGAGACCCTTGCCGTGTCGACGGTCGAGCGGCACGTCCTGCGAGTCGCAGAGCGCGTCCCAGACCGTGCGCGCGTCGACGCCCGCTCGGAGCGCTTCCGCCGCCGACCGGCCACCGATCGCCTCGAGCACGACGTCTCGGGTGACGACCGCGCCGTAGGCCTCGCCGAACACCTGGTCGACGGCTCGCCAGAACTCACTCACACGCACCCGACCACCATAACGAGAACACCCCCGCCGGCGGACCGGCGAGGGTGTTCGGAGCAGTGCGGGTCAGCGCACCGCGAGGTCGTTGTCGAACTCGGCGACGAGCTCGTCGGGCAGCGTGTCCGGGACGGGCGTGAGCCCCTCGACGACGGCGAGACGGTCACCCACTTCACGCATGATCGTGGAGATGGGCGTGTCGAGCGCGTCGGCGACCGAAGCGAGGATCTCGGAGCTGGCTTCCTTCTGCCCGCGCTCCACCTCGCTGAGGTACCCGAGAGCGACGCTGGCCTTGGACGCGACCTGACGGAGGGTCCGGCCCTTCTGCAAGCGGAAGTCCCGAAGGACGTCGCCGATTTCCTGACGAACGAGAACCATGAGATCTCCTCCTTCCTGTCGTCTCCGGCCCGCTCGATCGGGGTGATCAAGGTCGGGACCAGCAACACTAGCGTTGCCGGTTGCAGCATGCTAACCACTGGGGCTGCGGTCCTGCTGGAGATTGCGTCAGATGTAACCCAGTGGAAACGGGGCCTATTCCCCCGCGGTGGGGAGAGCGCCGTCTGCCACCGAGGACATCCGTGCCAGGAGTTCGGAGACGGTCGCGTGACGGATTGCATCGCGGTCGCCGTCGAGGTGGAGCTCCCAGGCGGTGGCCCCGTCCGCCGAGGCGATCCCGACGAACACCGTGCCGACCGCCTTGCCGTCCTGCGGGTCCGGGCCGGCGACACCGGTGGTGCTGATCCCCCACGTCGCGGGCTCTCCGTCGACCGACAGCGCCGACCGGACTCCGGCGGCCATCTGCCGCGCGACCTCGGGGTCGACGGCGCCCCGGGCGGCGAGCAGCGCAGCGT
>NZ_JBPUGH010000220.1:0-3672 GCF_051548005.1 Curtobacterium flaccumfaciens
GCCACGCGCCTCCAGGGCGAAGATGCGCACCTTGCATTGTTCGCATACAATGCGAACATGTTGATCACCGTCGATCCCGCTGCGCGGGTCTCGCTCGCCGATCAGGTCGCGACGCAGGTGCGCATCGCGATCGCGCGCGGCGACCTCGCGACGGGCGACCGCCTGCCGTCGGCCCGCGACCTCGCGGCGTCGATCGACGTCAACATGCACACGGTGCTCCGTGCGTACGCGCGGCTGCAGGAGGACGGGCTCATCGAGCTACGACGTGGACGTGGGGCGACCGTGCTCCGCTCCGGGAACGCCTCGTTCGACCGGCTCCGCGACCTCGTCGGTGAGCTCCGTGACCAGGCGGACGCCCTCGGGGTGCCGCTCGACGAACTGTTCACGATGCTGAAGGGGGCACGATGACGACCACACGGACGACGATCGGGACACGGCTGGCGGTGGTGGGGCCGAGCGCGGTGGCGCTCCTGGCGCTCGCCGCGACGGGAGTGCTGGTCGGCCCGCGGCTGCCTGCCCGCACCGCGACGCACTTCGGCAGTGACGGCCGCGCGGACGGCTTCGGGTCGCCGTGGCCGTTCTTCTGGATCTCCCTCACGGTGTGCCTCGCGTCGGTGGTCGCCGCCGTGGCGGTGCTCCGACTCCGCGACCGGAGCACCGCGGCGCTGCTGGTGCTCGTCGCGTCGCTGCTGGGGCCGATCTTCGCAGCGGCGTGGATTGCGACCGCGGTGGTCGCGCTCACGGGCAGCGACCGCTTCGCGTGGTGGTGGACCCTGGTCTTCATCGCGATCGGCGCTGCCGCCGCCGCGATCTCGGTCCCGCCGCTCTGGCGCGGGAGGACGGTCGCCCCGGCACAGCACGTGGATCCGCTCGACGTCACTCCGGACACCCGGGTCGCGTGGCGGTCGTCCGTCGGGAGCCCCTGGTTCGTGGTGCTCGGGCTGGTCTTCATCGCGCTCGGTGTCGGGCTTGCCGTGTGGACGGCGGCCAGGAGCAGCGGTTCGGCCGTCGTCACCGGTCTCGTGTTGCTCGTCGCCGGGGCTGCGGTGCTGGTGCTCGCACGAGTCGAGGTCACGGTCGACCGGCGCGGACTCCGCGTGACGTCGACGGGGACACGACTCCCGATCATGCGGGTACCGCTCGACCGGATCGACTCGTGCGGATGGGAGCAGGTCTCCCCCGGTCAGTGGGGCGGGTGGGGGTACCGCATCTCCGGGCGCGGGGTCGCCTACGTCGTCCGGTCGGGGCCGGGGATCGTGGTCCGGCTGCGCGGGGGCGGGGCCCGGGTCGTGACCGTCTCCGACGCGGAGCGCGGTGCGGCGGCCCTCGGCGCGTTGGTGGCGCGGTCGTCGGCCTGAGCACTCGGGAACGCTGAGCACTCGGGAACGCTGAGCACTCGGGAACGCCCCGCCGGAAGGGGGTTGGCGGGGCGTTCCGGTACGAGCGGACGCTGGTCAGCGCTTGACGGCGTCGATCTTCAGCATCTTGGCGATCACCGAGTCGAGCTCGCTGTCGTCGAAGACCTGCTTCCAGTCCTCCTTGATGAGCTTCTCGCGGCCGTAGCCCATCGCGATGTGGCACGCGTCCGAGAACGGGTTCGAGCCGCGAAGGCCGTTCGTGAGGGCGATCCAGGTGTGGCCGTAGAGCATCGCCCGCGCGGCCTCACGGGGGACGCCGACGCCCGTGACGGTCTCCTCGAGGGCGTCGTTGAGGAAGTCGCCGATCATGCAGGCGATGGTCTCGACGAGGGTCGGCTCGAGCACGGCGAGCTGCTTGACCGTGACCCAGTGGACCTGGATGACCGGGGCGTACATGGTCGTGATGACGGCTTCGGTGATCGCCTTCGCGCGGTCGCCCTCGTCGCCGAGCGACTCCGAGGCGTCGAACGCGGCGATGACCTCCTGCGGCGCCGCGATGCCGCCGAACGTGTCGTCCCACTCCTCCTTGCTGGTGCGCTCGAGGAACACCGAGGGGTGGCACGGGTGCGCGACGGCGTAGTGGACGTCCTCACGCTTCGCGAGCAGCCCGGCGTAGGCCGCGGCGGGGTCGAGGGTCAGGATGGTCGCGCCGGGCTTCATCACCGGGACGAGCTGCTCCGAGATGCTGCCGAGCAGGACGTCCGGGACCGCGAGGATGACGACGTCGGCGGCCGCCGCGGCGTCGAGGCTGTCGGTCAGCGATCGGCCGAGTGCCTGGATGCGCTCCTGGCCGGCGGGCGAGGCCTCGCTGTAGAGCGTCGTGTACTCGCTCTTCGCGAAGTTGTTCGAGACGCGGGTGCCCATCTTGCCGCCGGCACCGATCACGGCGACGGTGACGTCGGCCGTGCCGGACCCGGCAGCGACGGTGTGCGTGGTGGTGGCGGTGTCGGTCATGATTCCTTGCTCCTGATGTGGTCGATGGTGTGCTGGGTCCACTCCGCCTCGGTGCGAGTGGTGGTCTGTGCGGGAGTCTCGTCGCCGAGCGGCTCTGCCCCGGCCGCGGCGTCCTGCCACGGGAGCCAGAACTCGACGACGCGGTTGATCCCCCGGGTGTGCGGGTCGATCGCGGCGCGGACGGCGTCGTAGTCGAGGAGGCCGGTGCCCGTGCGGACGCCGGTGTACTGGAAGCCGACCCATCCGGGCGACCGGGTGAACGCGGCGTCCTTGACGTGCCAGTTCCGGACGTACGGTGCGGTCCGCGCGACGACCTCCGCGGGGCGTTCGAGCCGCGCGACGGTGTTCGCGGGGTCGAGGCAGATGCCGAGGTGGTCGGAGCCGATCGCCGCGACGACGGCGACGAGGTCCGCGGTCGCGACGACCTCGTACGTCTCCAGCGCCAGGGTCACGCCGGCTCGCTCGTACGCGGGCAGTGCGGTCCGCAGGCGTCGTTCGGTCTCGGCGACGTCGGGCTGGTCGTCGCCGCTCGTCCACATGCTCCGCACGAGCGTCGCGCCGAGCTGCTCGGCGACGTGCAGGTACCGCGCGAGGTGGTCCGGGCGGGTGCCGCGCGTGCCGACCTCGAGCGTCAACGCGAGGTCGTCGGCGAGGGTCCGGATCGCCGCGAGTCGGTCGTCCGACACGGTGTCGAGCGGCAGGTGGTCGCAGATCTGGAAGAGGTCGACGCCGTCGTAGGACGCCGCATCGCGCATCGCGTCGTCGAGCGACATCGGCGCCGGGACGCGGTCGGACATGCGCCAGGAGTAGGCGTAGGTGGAGAGGCCGAGGAGGGACGTCATGCGTGCACCCCTTGCTCCTGCTCCTGCTCCTGCTCCTGCAGCGACAGGACCTCGTCGAGGATGGTCGTGATCGCGGCCGGGTCGTGGGCGAACCGTCCGAGGAACAGTCCCCCGATCCGCCCCTGCCCGCGGGTGAGGAGCCCCGGCCCGGCACTGCCGCCGTAGATCACCGTGCTGCCGGCGAGCTCCGTCCGCGACGCGAGGTGTGCTTCGAGGCCGGCGAGGACGGCCACGATGTGTTCGTCCGGCGCGGGCGCCGGCGCGCCGATCGCCCAGACGGGCTCGTACGCGACGACCAGCGGCCCGGCGAGACCGTCCGCAGTCGCGGTGCCGAGGGACCGGTCCAGTTGCGCGGTCACCTCCGTGATCGCGTCCGCACTGGAGGCACGGTGCGGCTCCCCGACGCACACCAGCGGCCGCAGGTGGTTGCGGTACGCCGCGTGCACCTTCCCCGCCAC
>NZ_JBPUGH010000221.1:0-3575 GCF_051548005.1 Curtobacterium flaccumfaciens
TCACGGGACCGGCTTCAGAGCGACCAGTCGTCGCGTCCGTACCCACCGAACAGCCCACCGCCGAACGCGCCGCCCCCGCGTCGCGAACCGAGGTAGGACCCGACCACCGCGACCCCGAGGTCGTCGTTCTCCGGCGCGACCACCGTGCCGTCCACCCGCTTCGCCATCGCGTCGATGAACCGCGCGAGCCCGGGATCGTCACCGAGCCGGAAGAACGTCGTCTGCGCGCCGAGCCGACCCGCGTTCTCGAGCTCGCGGACGGAGAGCGCGATCGTGATCGGATCGGGCGGGTAGTTGAACCACACCTGTCCGTTCGCTTCCAGGTGCGAGGTCGGTTCTCCGTCGGTGACGATGAGCAGCACCGGCTGGGCGGTCGGGTGCTTCCGGAAGTGCCGGTTGGCGAGCAGGAGCGCGTGGTGCAGGTTGGTGCCCTTGTCCCACATCGCGTCGAGCCCGACGAGCTGCTCGATGTCCATGACCTCGGCCTCGCGGCCGAACGCGATCATCTGCAGGTCGTCACCGCGGAACCGCGTCGACACGAGGGTGTGCAGGGCGAGGGCCGTGCGCTTCATGGGGACCCAGCGGTCCTCCATCGCCATCGAGAACGAGGTGTCGACGAGCAGCGCCACGCAGGCCTGCGTCCGCGCCTCGGTCTCCTGCACCTCGACGTCGTCGATCGTGAGCCGCACCCCGGGCCCGGTCCGGCCCTCGGAAGCGGTCCGGGTGAGGGCGTTCGTGATCGACCGGGTGACGTCCCACGGCTCGGTGTCGCCGTACTCCCACGGACGGGTCGCACCGGACGGCTCGCCCGAGGCGCCTGACCGCCGGAGGTCACGGGCGCCCTGGCGCCCCGACATGCGCTCGGCGACGTCCTTGAGCAGGCTCTTCCCGAGCTGCCGCATGGCCTTCGGCGTGAGCTGGAGCTGCCCGTCCGACCCGCGGCGGACCGTCCCCGAGTTCCGGAGCGCCTTCTCGAGTTGCTGCAGCGTCCGGGCGTCGACGGCGGCGTCGTCACCGAGCTGCCGGGACAGCACGTCGAGGTCGAGGTCGTCGAGGTCCGAGCCGGGGCCGGTCTGTGCGAGCTGCTCGGCGAGCGAGTCGAGGTCGGCGATGTCCTGGAAGACACCGGTGCCGTCGCCGAGGCCGA
Source organism: Curtobacterium flaccumfaciens (assembly GCF_051548005.1). GTDB lineage: Bacteria > Actinomycetota > Actinomycetes > Actinomycetales > Microbacteriaceae > Curtobacterium. Next base: position 1,148 of record NZ_JBPUGH010000221.1, read on the forward strand.
GTCCCTGGTCGCCGTCCATCCGCTCGGACCCGCCCCAGTCCTCGCCGGGACGGAGCGCACGGAGGTTGCCGTCGAGCTGCCCGAGCTGGCTCATCAGGTCGGGCGAGCCGAACGCCTGCTGCGCGAGCGCGTCGAGTTCGTCCCGCTGCTCCTGGGTCATCGAGTTCCGCATGCGCTGGGCGGCCGCGGCGCGGGCGGCGAGTTCGTCGAGCAGCTCGTCGACGTCCTTCGGGTTCGACGGGAAGTACTGCCCGTGCTTCGCCATGAAGTCGTCGAACTGCTCCTGCGTGTCCGTCCCGGCGCGGTGCGACTCGAGCAGTTCGTTGAGGTCGCGCATCATCTCGGAGACGGCGGCGCGGTCCTCGTCGGTGGCGTTCTCGAGCGCCTGCTTCATGCCCGCGAAGCGCTGGTCGAGGACCTCGCGCCCGAGGAGGTCCTTGATCTCCTCGTACTTCTGCCGGGCCGTCGGGCTCTTCCAGTCGTAGCCGCCGAGTTCCTGGACGGCGGCGGCGGGGGACGGCGGGAGGCTGTCGAGCTGCATCTCGGCGAGGGCACGGTCGCCGTCCTCGATGTCGACGTTCCGGGCCAGTTCGCCGCGCTCCGCGAGCACGGCCTCGTCGAGGAGCTGCTTGACCTGCTGCAGCGTGCCGTCGAGGTTGTTCCGGCTCGTGAGGTCGCGGCGACGCTCGGCGACCCGACGCATGAGGTCGTCGAGCCCCCGCTGCGTGCGACCACCGCGGCGGAGGAACTCGCGGAGCGCACGCTCGGGCGACGTGCCGCCCATGACGTCCTCGCCGATGGCGTCGAGGGCCTCGGACAGGTCGACCGGGGGAGCGAGCGGGTCCGGCCCGCCGTCGTACTTGCCGTACCGGGCGTCGCGGGAGAGGCGCCGGTTCTGGCGGCTAGCCATAGACGGCCTCGCCCCCTCCCGACTCCTTGCTGATCTTCCGCGCGAGGAAGAGCCCCTCGAGGGCGAGCTCGATCGCCCCGGCGCGTTCGCCGTCGTCGTTCGCTCCGAGGCGCTCGCACACCTGGTCGTACACGTCGGACTCGCCGATCGAGGGCAGCCCCTCGAGGAAGTCGCGGGCGCTGACCTGCTCGCCCGTGGTGACCATCGTCCCGCCGTCGAGGGCCTCGACGAGCACACCGAAGTCGATGCCGCGGAAGCGCTCACGGACCGTCTCGGCCGTCGCGGTCCGCAGCAGGTGCTCGAGGACCTCGTCGGCGCGGTCCTCTTCGCCGTTCTCGAACTCGATCTTGCCGCCGAGGACGTCCACGGCGGTCTCGAGGTCGATCGGCCGCGCGACCGCGTGTTCCTCGCCCTGGCGAGCGGCCCGGTGCACCGCGGCCGCGGAGACCGTCTCGGCGCCGGCGATCGAGAAGCGTGCGCTGACGCCGCTGCGCTGGTCGACCGCGCTCGACTGCCGGAGCGCGCGGGTGAACCGGGCGAGGATCTCGATGAGCGCGTCCGGCACGTCCGCGGAGAGCGCGGCCTCCTGCTTGATGACGGCGATCTCGTCGGCGAGCTCGATCGGGTAGTGCGTGCGGATCTCGGCGCCGAAGCGGTCCTTCAGCGGGGTGATGATCCGGCCGCGGTTCGTGTAGTCCTCCGGGTTGGCGCTCGCCACGACGAGCACGTCGAGCGGCAGGCGCAGGACGTACCCGCGGATCTGGACGTCGCGCTCCTCCATCACGTTGAGCATCGCGACCTGGATGCGTTCGGCGAGGTCGGGCAGTTCGTTGATGGCGACGATGCCCCGGTGCCCGCGGGGCACGAGGCCGAAGTGGATCGTCTCGGGGTCGCCGAGGCTCCGGCCCTCCGCCACCTTCATCGGGTCGACGTCGCCGATGAGGTCCGCCACGCTCGTGTCCGGCGTCGCGAGCTTCTCGACGTAGCGGTCGTCGCGGTGCCGCCACTCGATCGGCAGTGCGTCGCCGAGGTCGGCCGCGCGCTGGATGCTCGCGGTCGTGATCGGCTCGAAGGGGTGCTCGCCGAGCTCGGAACCGGCGATCACCGGCGTCCACTCGTCGAGCAGGCCCTGCAGCGTGCGGAGGAGCCGGGTCTTGCCCTGACCGCGTTCGCCGAGCAGGACGACGTCATGTCCGGCGATGAGGGCGCGTTCGAGTTGCGGGATCACGGTGGTCTCGAAGCCGTGCAGGCCGGGCCACGGGTCGCGGCCCTCACGGAGGGCCTGGAGGAGGTTGTCGCGGATCTCGGCGCGGACCGACTTCTGGGAGTGACCAGAAGCGCGGAGCTCGCCGACCGTACGGATGTCAGGTCGGGTCACGTGGCCGACGGTACGCCTCGCCTCCGACACACACCAGTGGGCTGCGTGGTGACCCCGCGCGGCCTGGCCCACGCCGCCGGTTCCGTGCCGGCGCGCCAGCGGCGGACCGGCCGTTCCGCCAGCCTGGAGGCGCGTGGCGG
>NZ_JBPUGH010000222.1:0-3435 GCF_051548005.1 Curtobacterium flaccumfaciens
GGCTGGCGCACACCGCGCCTCCAGGCCGGTCTCGGAGTCCACGGACGACGAGAGCGCCGCCTCCCGTTGGGGAGACGGCGCTCTCGTGCGAGCGACGCGGTCGCTACTTCTTGGCGCTGAGCTGCTCGATGATCGCCTTGGCGACGTCGTGCATGGTCAGACGGCGGTCCATCGACGCCTTCTGGATCCAGCGGAACGCCTCGGGCTCGGTGAGGCCCATCTTCTCGTTGAGCAGGCCCTTGGCGCGGTCGACGAGCTTGCGGGTCTCGAATCGCTCGACGAGGTCGGCGACCTCGGCCTCGAGCGTGATGATCTGCTGGTGACGCGAGAGGGCGATCTCGATCGCGGGCAGCAGGTCGTTCGGGGTGAACGGCTTGACGACGTACGCGAGGGCGCCGGCCTCGGTGGCGCGCTCGACGAGGTCCTTCTGGCTGAACGCCGTGAGGAGGACCACCGGAGCGATGTGGTTCTTGGAGAGCTTCTCGGCCGCGGAGATGCCGTCGAGCTGCGGCATCTTGACGTCCATCACGACGAGGTCGGGGCGGAGGTCGGTGGCGAGCTGTACGGCGGTCTCGCCGTCGCCCGCTTCACCGACGACGTCGAAGCCGTTGTCGCGGAGGATCTCGACGATGTCGAGGCGGATGAGCGACTCGTCCTCGGCGACGACGACGCGACGCGGTGCTGCTGGGGTTGCTTCTGTGTCACTCACGCAGAGCAGCCTACTAGACCGAAGAAGTGCCAGTTGCAGGCCGTTCCATCAGCCAGTCGTACGAGTGGCGGGACTCGAACCCGCACGCCGTGAGGCAGAGCATTTTGAGTGCCCCGTGTCTACCGTTCCACCACACTCGCGAGGAGATCAGGCTAGCAGCACCCGCAGGTCGAACACCGCGCCCCCGAGTCCCCCGGCACCGCCCCGGTCGCTGCGTCCGCCGGCGTGCGCGAGCGTCCCGCCGTGCGCCTCGGCGATGCCCCGGGCGATGGGCAGCCCCAGGCCGGCCCCGCCGGAGCGGACGTCGCGGGAGGCCTCGAGCCGGACGAGCCGGTCGAACACCCGCTCGCGTTCGTCCGTCGGGATGCCCGGGCCGTCGTCCTCGACCCGGACGACGGCCTCGCCCGGCGCGTCGGTCAGCGTGAGGCGGACCGTCCCGCCCGGCCCCGTGGCCCGCGCGGCGTTGTCGACGAGGTTGCCGAGGACCTGTGCGAGCCGGTCCGGGTCGACGTCGGCGATGACCGGACCGCCGGGCACGGTGGTCTCGACTCTGGTGGCCGGGAGCCGGAGGCGAAGCCGTTCGGCCTCGGACACGAGCCACGGACCGAGGTCGGTCGGACGCCGGTCGAGCGCGATGCCGCGGTCGAGCCGGGCCATCGTCAGCATGTCGTCGACGAGCCGGGCCGCTCGGTCCGCCTGCCGGACGACGTGCACCGCGAGCTCCTCGTTCGTCGCGGGGTCCGCACTCCCGTTCCGGACGAGGGTGTCAGCCGCCGCACGGACGCCGGCGACGGGGGTCCGGAGCTCGTGCGCGGCGTCGGAGAGGAACCCGCGCACCCGTTCCTCGGCGGCGACGGCCTTCGCCTCCGCACCCTCGACGGCGTCGAGCATCTCGTCGAACGCGAGCGCCACCCGGCCGATCTCGGTGTCCGTGCGCTCCGGCCGGAGTCGTCGACCACGGTCACCGGAGGCGATCGAGCGAGCGGCGCCGGTCATCTCGTCGAGCGGCCGCATGGTCCGCCGCACGACGAGGACGAGTCCGACGACCGCGACCCCGAGGAACGCCGCGGACGCGCCGCCCATCACCCAGCCGAGCTGCGCGAGGGTCTCCTGCACGTCGCGGGTCCCGGCGGTGAGGGTGATGCGTGTCCCGTCGGCGAGGTCCGAGCGGAGCGTGAGCACGCCGTCGTCGTCCCGCACCGAGGACGACGTGATCCGTGTGCCGGTCGTCGACGTGCTGCTCGACCCTGCTGCGGACGACCCGATCGCCGCCGATCGTCCCGTGCCCGAGCCGTCCGCCTTCGCAGCGGGGCCCGGCAGACCACCCGGGTCCGGCGGGCCCTTCCGCAGCTGGTCGGGTGTCGGACCCGCCTCGACGGCGGCACCGTCCGGCTCGACGATGCGGACGGACAGCCCCTGCGCGGAGAGACGCCCGGCGAGGTCGTCGGCGTCGAGCACCCCGACGAGCGCGGCGGCCGCCGAGGCCCGGTCGCGCAGGCGGTCCTCCACCTGGGCGGTGAGCCGGGCGCCGAGGACGGCCTCGACCGCGACGACGAGCCCCGCGAGCAGCACGGCGAGGAGCACGGTGACGGCGACGACGGTGCGGAGCCGGAGGGACGTGGTGCGGAGCGGTCGCTCGGTCGCGGTGCCGTCCGCACTCACGCGGCACCTCGGTCGACCGCGAGCCGGTACCCCAGCCCACGCACGGTGTGCACGAGTCGGGGTCCGTGAGCCTCCATCTTCCGCCGCAGCGCGCTGAGGTGGACCTCGACCACGTTCGGGTCGACGTCCTCGTACCCCCACACCTGCGTCGTGATCTGCGCCTTCGAGACCGTGCGTCCGCGACTCTCGGCGAGGAACCGGAGCAGCCGGAACTCCGTCGCGGTGAGGTCGAGCAGCACGCCGGCCCGCCGGACCGTCGACGCGTCGGGGTCCAGCACGAGGTCCGCGACCTCGATCACCGACGGCACGCGGCCGCGTCGCCGCAGCACCGCCGTCACGCGGGCGACGAGCTCGGCCATCGCGAACGGCTTCACCACGTAGTCGTCCGCGCCCTCCGCGAACCCCCGGAGTCGATCGTCGAGCTCGTCGCGTGCGGTCATCATCACGACGGCGGCGTCCGATCGGGCGCGGACGCGTGCGGCGAGCAGGATGCCGCTCGGGCCGGGGAGCATCCAGTCGAGCAGCACGAGGTCGGGGGCGGTCCGGTCGAGGTCGTCGGCGATCGCCCGGCCGTCCGGGGCCTCGGCGACGGCGAAGCCCTCGGCGCGGAGGGTCGTCACGACCGAGGTCCGGAGGGAGTCGTCGTCCTCCACCACGAGGATGCGTGCGGATGCGTTCACGGCGGACACCGTAGGTCCGCCCCGCCATCACGGAGCCTGGAACGGCCTGGAGAAACCCTGTGTGCCGCACATGCTTCAGTCCTGCTTCAGATTCGGATCCGAGCGTCTCATCCGCGGCGGTCCGACCGGGTCAGCCGCTCGACGAACAGGAGACACCATGCAGCACGAACAGGACGACCAGCCCACCGCCGGCCGTCGACGCCGGACCCTCCGTGCGGTCGGCATCGGCTCCGCCGCGGCCGCGGTGCTGGTCCTCGGGGGGATCGGCGTGACGGCAGCCATGGCCGCCCCGAGCGCACCGACGGTCGCTCCGTCCGGCGCGCCCTCAGGGGCACCGAGCGGTGCACCGAGCGGCGCACCCAGCGGTGCACCGAAGGCCGGGCC
>NZ_JBPUGH010000223.1:0-3382 GCF_051548005.1 Curtobacterium flaccumfaciens
GCTGGGGCTCCTGCGTGGCTTCGCGCCCGACCTCGACCGCGTGGTGGTGACGGCCGGCACGTCGGACGCGATCTCGACCGTCACCGAGGGGCTCCGCAACCACCTCGGCCGGGCGCCGCGGGTGGCCGTCGAGGACCCCGGCTACCCAAGCGGACGGCGCGCGGTCGTCTCGGCCGGGGGTGTCGTCGTCGGGGTCCCGGTGGACGACCGCGGGCTCGACCTCACCGCCCTTGCGGCACTGCCGGCGGTGGACGCGGTCATGGTGTCACCCACGCACCAGTACCCGCTCGGTTCGGTGATGCCCGTGGCTCGACGACGAGCCCTGCTGGACTGGGCCGCACGGACGGACACGCTGGTCATCGAGGACGACTACGACTCGGAGTTCCGGCACCGCGGCCTCCCGGTGCCCGCCCTCGCGACGCTCGACACCGCGGGCTGTGTCCTGCACCTCGGCGGGTTCTCGAAGACGCTCGACCCACGTCTGCGCTGCTCGTGGATCGTGCTGCCCGGGAACGGCGGCGATCGGGTGGACGCGGTGACGGCTGCGCGCCGGGCGCGGGGTCCGGTGGTCGCCGAGCCGGTGCAGGTCGCGTTGGCGTGGCTCCTGCGGAGCGGCGCGTTCCGCCGGCACCTCGGGCGGGTCCGGCGGGATGCCGCCCACCGTCGCGAGCAGATCGTCGCGCGGCTCGGCGGGACGGGCGCGTGCGGCACGTCCGGCGTTTCCGGCCTGGAGGCACGTGCCCTGGACGGCGGTCTGCACGCGGTCTTCACATGGCAGGGTCCGGCGACCGGGCGGGCCGTCGTCGCACGGATGGCGGAGCAGGGCGTGCTCGTGGCGGCGCTCGAGGAGTACGGTGTGACGCCCGGCAGCGCGCAGGGGGGCGTCGTGCTCGGCTACGGCTCGCTCACCACGCTCGAGCTGGACCGCGCGCTCGACGTGCTCGTCGCGGCGGTCCTCGGGTAGCCGACGTCCCCGGCAGGAGCGGCGGTCCCCGTCGCACCCGCGCCACGCGGCAGGAGCGGGGCCGCGGGCTCAGCGCGGGCGAGAGATCAGGCGCGGAGGTGGTTCCGCACGCGCTCCTGCACCGCCGCGGCGTCGTGGTGTGCCCACACCGCGAAGTGCGTCCCGCCCGGCAGTCGGAGGAGCTCGGCGCCGGGGATCTCGCGCAGCGCCCGCTCGCTGTGTTCGAGGAGGACGTCGGTGTCGGCGTCCCCGTGCACGAGCAGGGTGGGCGCCCGGACGGCGCCGAGGTCGAGCGAGGTGATCGCGCCGAGGTTCGCGACGTCGTTCCGCCAACCGTCTCGGTGGGCGCCGGAGCTGTTGCCGGTGGCGGCGAGGTCGAGCATGAACCGTCGACGGCCCGGGTCCGCCATGACGTCGCGGACGTGCGCGTCGAGGGCCGCCCCGCGGAGCGAGCTCTCCCCGGCGATGGCCGTCCGGACCACGAGCCTCGGGACGATGCGGGCGGCGAGCGCGGAGGCGACGGCGCCCACCCGCGTCTGCGTGACGAACCACTCCGCCGGCGAGGTCCGGGGTGGGGTCCACCGTCCCGAGAGGCCCGCCGCGACGACGAGCGAGGAGACACGGTCGGGGTGCCGGACGGCGAGTCGGTACGCGCTCGGTCCACCGCCGGACCACGCGAACACGCCGACCCGGTCGATGCCGAGCCGGTCGAGCAGTGCGACGGCGCGGTCGGCGTCGTCGTCGAGGCTGCTCCGGCCGTGGCGCACGGGCGTGCCGAGGTAGCCCGGGCGCGAGACCGTGACGACCCGGAACCCGTCGGACGGCAGGAACCGCGCCATCACGTCCGCCGTGTCGACCCCGCCCGGGGTGCCGTGCAGCACCAGCACGGGCGTGCCTTCGCCGCGCACGCGCACGACGTCCCGTCGGAGCGCCCGTGCACGACCGTCCGAGGTCGGTCCGGTGCGGGTGTCTGCGTGCATGCGGTCGACGCTAGCCGCGCCGCCCCGTGGACGCGCCCTGGATCGGTGATGGATCACCCGAGCGCAGCCGGTGACGGGCCGACTGTCAGCGCACCGCGGCCCGCCCGCGCAGGCGGAGGGTCTCGGCGGGGTACTCCCCGAACTCCTCGTGGTAGGCCCCGGAGAAGCGCCCCATGTGCTTGAACCCGCAAGACAGTGCCACTGCTGCGACCGAGGAGACGCCGGGGTCGGCGAGCTGCAGGCCGAGCCGTGCCTTCTCGAGCCGGATCTCGCGGAGGAACGCCATCGGGGTCACGCCCTCGTGCTTCTGGAAGGCCTCCTGGAGGGTGCGGACGCTGACCCCGGCCGCCTCGGCGATCTCCGGCACCGTCAACGCTCGGTCGAACCGGGCGTACATGAAGGTCTTCGCCCGCTGGACGGTGGTGGCGTGCGGACCGGCGACGTGGCCGTCCGGCATCGGCTCGAACGCCGCGAGGACCGCCTCGGCGAGCAGCAGGTCGAGCGCGTCGCGGGACTCCCCCACCGTCGAGCGGTCGAACAGTGCGGGTGCGACGGCGCGGACGACCTCCTGGAGCGGCGCGAGTCGTTCCGGTTCGACGACGACCGGCAGGTTGAGCGGTCTCGGCGCGGCGTCCGAGTCCTTCGTCGCGACGGCCTCGAGGAAGTCCGCGCCGAAGTGGACGAAGTGGTGCGTGCCTGCGACGGCGTCGATCGCGAACTCCCGTCCGGTCGGAAAGGCCACGGGGACCGCCGGGTGCATGGTGACCGGATCCGTCCCGTCGGCGTCGATCACGCTGCCGCCCTCGACGGCCCACGTGAGCACGTACTGGCGTTCCGGGTGGAGGACACCGGTGAAGCGGGACGACGTCGACGCGGTGCGCAGGCTCACGCGACCGTCGCTCATCGCGCGGTAGCGCAGCCGGAACTGCGCGCGGTCGGCGAAGTGGAGGTCCCGTCCGTTGTGGACGTCCCGCAGCAGGGCGATCGCTTCGTCCGGGTCGGTGACGGTGTGGACGACGTCCTGCACGGCCGCCCCTCGACGGTCGGTCATCGCCGGCGTCACGTGCGGCTCGATCCGCCCGTGGGTCGCGACCAGCTCAGGTCGGCCAACGTGGACGCGGTGTCCTGCTGTTCGACCGCCCAGCCACGACGGGCCGCCTTGCGGAGGTGGCGGTACGTCGTGATCCGGACCGGATCCACTGCTCGGTTCGACTCGTACTTCGTCATGGTGCGCTCCCTGGACGACATCACGGCGTTCAGCTCGGGCGTATCGGCTAGTCGATTTGCGCAGTCGCTGGACACGAAACGGACTTGTTGATACAGGCGAAGGTACGCGCGGACGGAACACCCGACACGGATGCGTCGCACAGCCTTCGCGGATCCGCGCGTTCCGGATGTCCCTCGCGCGGGGGTGGCCGGGGGTGACCAGGAGCCGGCC
>NZ_JBPUGH010000224.1:0-3331 GCF_051548005.1 Curtobacterium flaccumfaciens
CCGCAGCTCCGGGTACCGGAACTCGTAGCCGGCCTCGAGGAGCCGTGTCGGCACCACCCAGCGGCTCTTCAGCACGAGCTCGGTCTCGGTGCGGATCGCGAACGACCCGAGCTCGAGCATCCACCGCGTCGTCGGGAGCCCGATGCGGCGTCCGACCGCGTCCCGGATCGTCGCCATCACCGTGCGGTTGTCCGACGGGTTCGGGCTCGAGACGTTGACCGGCCCCTCGATGCCCTCGTGGTCGCGGACGAACCGGATCGTGCCGAGGACGTCGTCGATGTGCACCCACGAGAACTTCTGCCGTCCGCGGGTCCGGCGGTGCTCGTGGTACGTCCCCGCGCGGAGCCGTGCCGGCGTCGGGAACCAGGCGCCGTCGTACTGCGGGCCGCCGAGTCCGGCCTGCGCCAGTCTGAGCAGCGGCACGAGGGCGCTCCCGTCGCCGAACACGATCGCCATGCGGAGCGCGACCCTCCGCGTCGACGGCAGGTCCGCCCCGAAGAACGCCTGCTCCCACGCCTTCGCGATGCCGACGGAGAAGCCCTCGCCGAGCTCGCCGGTCAGGTCGTCCTGCGGCCGGTCGTCGGCGTGCCGGTAGATCGTCGCGGTCGAGGCGTTCACCCACAGCGGCGGCGGGTGCTCGCTCGTGCGGACGGCCTCCGCGAGCTCCAGCGTCGTGTCCACCCGGGACCGCAGGATCTCCCGCCGGTTCCGCCGGCCGTACCGGCAGTTGACGCTCTTGCCCGCCATGTTGACGACCATCGCCGCGCCGTCGACGAGCTCGCGGATCCGGAGGGTGTTGCCCCACACGGCGTCACCGGTCCGGCCGACCGTGACGACCTCGTGGCCCTCGTCCGCGAAGGCGCGACGGAGGTACTGCCCCACGAACCCGCTCGCCCCCGCCACGACCACGCGGGGCTTCGACCCCGGTGCGCCCGGCGCTCCTGGTGCTGCCATCAGCGTTCTCCTTCCGGCACGACGGAGTAGCGGAACGCCCCCTCGTACCGGTACAGCGTGCCGACGATCGGCGCCCGGAGCACCAGGGACACGCGCTGCCGGTCCGCATCGTCATCGAATCGTTCGACGAGCGTCACACGCGGTGCGACGACCGCCGGGAGGCCCCGGTCACGTCCCAGCGCGCGGAACGTCACATGCGTGGAGACGAGGCGCAGGGCGCCGGCATCCGGCCCGTCCGTGTCGACCTCCGCCCGGAGCAGGGCGCTGACGCGCCCGTGCCGCCCGAGGTGGTCGACGAGACCGTCGGGTCCGGCCGTGATCGCGTCGACCATGGTGCGGTCGCCCGTGCGGAACCGGAACGTCCGGAGGGCCCGGACCGCGACGTGACCCGCCGTCCCCGCACCACGCCCGACCCGGACGGGGCGGTTCTCGACGGTGAACGGGACGTCGTGCTCCCACACCGGGAACATGACGGCGTCGCGGGCGAACCACGAGAGCACCGGCCAGAGCCAGCGCCGCGGCGTACCGACGACGTCGAACACGCCCTCACCTCGGCCGACGTACCCCGGCGGGACCGCGCCGAAGTACGTGCGGAGCCTCGGGTGGAGGCCGGCCAGGACGTCGGCGGGCGTGCTGAGCTCGTACGGCGACCGGGACACGTCTGCGATCCTGGCACGCCGTCGGTCGCGGCTCCTACGATGGCGGCATGGGACACGACCACGGTCACGCGCACGGGCACGCCTCGGAGCGCGCCCTGCTCGTCGCGTTCTGCATCTCGGCGGGCATCCTCCTCGCCGAGGTCGTCGGCGCCGTGGTCACCGGGTCGCTGGCGCTGCTCGTCGACGCCGGGCACATGGTCGTCGACACGGGCGGGATCGGCATCGGGCTCGTGGCCACCCGGCTCGCCCGGCGGAGCCCGACGGCGCAGCGCACGTGGGGCTACCAGCGCGCCGAGGTGCTCGGGGCCACCGCGCAGGCGGCGATCCTGCTCGCGGTCGGCGTGTTCGTCATCGTGTCGGCGATCCAACGGTTGTTCGTGCCGGCGGAGATCCACTCCGGGCCGCTGCTCGTCTTCGGTGTGGTCGGGCTCGTCGGCAACCTCGTGGCGTACGCCGTGCTGATCCGGGCTTCGGGCGAGGGGTTCACCTCGCGGGCCGCCCGGCTCGAGGTCCTCAACGACACCCTCGGCTCGGTCGCGGTGATCCTCGCGGCGGTCGTGCTCATGGTCACGGGGTGGGAGCGCGCAGACTCGGTGGCGGCGATCCTCATCGGTCTGCTCATCCTGCCGCGGGCGCTCCGACTCCTGCGCGAGACCGCGAACGTGCTGCTCGAGTCGACGCCGCCCGGTCTCGACCTCGACGACGTCCGCGGGCACATCCTCGAGCTCGACCACGTGATCGCGGTCCACGACCTACACGCCACCCTCGTGGCGACCGGTGTGCCGAACCTCACGGCGCACGTGGTGGTGGACGACCACTGCTTCAACACCGCGCACGCGCCGAAGATCCTCGACGAGCTGCAGCAGTGCGTGGCGCAGCACTTCGACGTCCCCGTGGAGCACTCGACGTTCCAGCTCGAGCCCGTGTCGCACCGCCGGCACGAGCACGAGGTGCACGCCTAGCCGTGCCCGCCGAGCCGTGCTCGCTCCGGCCGACGTCGCAGGCGCGTCCCGTGGCGGGCGACGTGCCGGTCAGCAGCCGTCGGTGCGGGTCGGGTACGCGGTGATGACCCGGTCGGTCGTGGCCGAGACGATGACCTTGACGAACGGCTCGCGCTGCGGTCGTGACCCGTCGTCGAACGACACGGGCGCGGCGAAGCAGACCTTGCCGTCCCCGGCGTCCTGCGGGTAGCCGGAGCGCGGTGACGTCAGGGCCGTCCGCACCGCGGTGAGCATCGCGTCGTCCCAGTCGCGGGAGCCGCGGTCGCCGAGGACCTCGGTCCAGTCCTGGTCGTGCCGGACCCGGATGTGCTCGTAGCCCTGCCCAGAGGTCCCGCACTGCAGGACGACCCGACCGAGGGCGCCCGTGTCGTACTGCGCCACGGGCTGACGGCTGTCGGCCTCGCACCGGTCGAGCACGTCCGCACCGGGCAGGTCCGGCCCGTCGAGGGTGACGACGACCATGCCGTCCCCGGAAGCGGCGGACCCCGTGGACGAGGAGGACCCGGCGGACCCCGTGGACGAGGAGGACGCGGCGATCACCGGCTCGTCGACGCCGCGCTCGGCGGTGAGCGCGAGCCCTCCGGCGACGAGGCCGGCGGCGACGACGGCGGCGACCCCGGTGACGAACGACCGGCGACGCTTCTGGGACATGCGGACAGTATGCCGGACCGGCACAGCGCCTCTCCCCACGTGCTCGGCCGGGGTAGGGAGCCCGTC
>NZ_JBPUGH010000225.1:0-3302 GCF_051548005.1 Curtobacterium flaccumfaciens
GCTTCGCGCTCCGCGTCCCGGTCCCCACCGGCTCGATCACCGACCTCACCCTCGAGACCAAGTCCGAGGTCACCGTCGACGAGATCAACGCCGCCTACAAGGAAGCCGCGGAGGGCCCGCTCAAGGGCATCCTGCTCTACAGCGAGGACCCGCTGGTGTCGACCGACATCACGACCGACCCGCACTCCTCGATCTACGACTCCGGCCTGACCAAGGTCATCGGCGGCCTCGTGAAGATCACCTCGTGGTACGACAACGAGTGGGGCTACTCGAACCGCCTCGTCGACCTCACCGAGTACGTGGGCGAGCGCCTCTAAGCCATGACGCTCCGAACCCTCGGCGACCTCGGCGACCTCGCCGGCAAGCGCGTCGTCGTCCGGTGTGACCTGAACGTCCCCCTGAAGGACGGCACGATCACCGACGACGGCCGCGTGCGTGCGTCGCTCGACACGCTGAACACGCTCGTCAACGCCGGCGCCCGCGTCATCGTGATCTCGCACCTCGGTCGGCCCGACGGGTCGCCGGCTCCGGAGTACTCGCTCGCCCCGGTGGCGCAGCGCCTCTCCGAGCTCCTCGGGAAAGAGGTCACGTTCGTCGGCGAGACCGTCGGCGACGAGGCGACCGCGGCCGCCGCGGAGCTCGGTGACGGCGACGTCCTCCTGCTCGAGAACCTCCGCTTCAACCCGGAGGAGACCTCGAAGGACGCCTCCGAGCGCCAGGCGTTCGCCGAACGGATCGCCGCCCTCGGCGACGCGTTCGTGTCCGACGGCTTCGGTGTCGTGCACCGCAAGCAGGCCTCGGTGTACGAGCTCGCGTCGGCGCTCCCGTCGGCTGCCGGCTCGCTCATCGAGACCGAGCTGACGGTCCTCGAACGCCTCACGTCGAACCCCGAGCGTCCGTACACGGTCGTGCTCGGCGGGTCGAAGGTGAGCGACAAGCTCGGTGTCATCGACCACCTCCTGCCGCAGGTCGACACGCTCTGCATCGGCGGCGGCATGCTCTTCACGTTCCTCGCGGCCCAGGGCCACGGGGTCGCGAAGTCGCTGCTCGAGGCCGACCAGCTCGACACCGTCCGCGGGTACCTCTCGCGGGCGCAGGAGCTCGGCGTGACGATCGACCTGCCGACCGACGTCGTCGTGGCCTCCGGGTTCGCGGCCGACGCCTCCCACGAGACCGTCGCGGCAGACGCGATCGAGTCGTCGTCGTTCGGCGCCGACGGCATCGGCCTCGACATCGGTCCGGAGACGGCCGAGCGGTTCGCGGCGGCGGTGTCCGGCTCGAAGACGGTGTTCTGGAACGGCCCGATGGGCGTGTTCGAGTTCCCGGCGTTCGCGGCGGGCACGAAGACCGTCGCGCAGGCGCTCACCGAGGTCGACGGCCTCGGGGTGGTCGGTGGTGGGGACTCCGCAGCTGCGGTCCGGTCGCTCGGGTTCTCGGACGACCAGTTCGGACACATCTCGACCGGCGGTGGTGCGAGCCTCGAGTTCCTCGAGGGCAAGTCGCTGCCCGGTCTCGAAGCGCTGGGGTGGTCCCGATGAGCCGTACGCCACTGATCGCCGGCAACTGGAAGATGAACCTGGACCACCTCCAGGCCATCGCCACCGTGCAGAAGCTCGCGTGGACGCTGAAGGACGCCCGCCACGACCACGACGAGGTCGAGGTCGCGGTGTTCCCGCCCTTCACCGACCTCCGCAGCGTGCAGACGCTGATCTCGGCGGACAAGCTGCCGATCCGCTTCGGCGCACAGGACCTCTCGCAGTACGACTCCGGTGCCTACACCGGTGACGTCTCGGGAGCGTTCCTCGCTGCCCTGGACGCGCAGTACGTCATCGTCGGCCACTCCGAGCGTCGCACGATGCACGGTGAGACCGACGAGGTCGTCGCGGCGAAGACGGCCGCGGCGGTCAAGCACGGGCTGGTGCCGGTCGTCTGCGTCGGCGAGACCGGCGAGCAGCGCGAGGAGCGCGGCGCCGGTGTCGTCGCGGTCGAGCAGCTGCAGGTCGTCCTCGACGCCGTGCAGCCCGCGGAGATCGTCGTCGCGTACGAGCCGGTCTGGGCCATCGGCTCCGGCCAGGCCGCCACCGCCGACCAGGCGCAGGAGGAGTGCGCGGCGATCCGTCGTGGCATCGCCGCAGCCTGGGGCGACGAGGCCGCTGCGGCGACCCGTGTCCTGTACGGCGGCTCGGTGAAGTCGGGCAACATCGCCGGCTTCCTCCGGGAGCCCGACGTCGACGGCGCGCTCGTCGGCGGCGCCTCGCTCGACGTGCAGGAGTTCGCGGCGATCGCGCGCTTCCGCCAGCACGTCGGACTCTGATCCACCCGGACAGGCCGGTCGCTCACGCGGCCGGCCTGTTCCACGCCCGGCCCGTCGTGCCCGGGGGCGACGCGTCCTCGGTATACTCGTACGGCTGACTGACACGAAAGGTACGTCGTGGCGATTCTCTCCGTCGTGCTGCAGGTCCTGCTCGCGATCACGAGCCTCCTGCTCACGCTCCTCATCCTGCTGCACAAGGGCCGCGGTGGTGGCCTCTCCGACATGTTCGGCGGCGGCGTGACGAGCAACCTCGGGGCGTCCGGCGTCGCCGAGCGCAACCTCAACCGCATCACGGTGATCCTCGGTCTGGTCTGGATCATCTCGATCATCGTGCTCGGTCTCATCAACAAGTTCACGACGGGGAGCTGACACATGGCATCAGGAGGCAGCGCCATCCGCGGATCGCGCGTGGGCGCAGGGCCGATGGGCGAGCAGGACCGCGGGGTCCAGGCGGAGCGCGTCGCGATCTCCTACTGGGACGCCCTGGGCAACGAGGTCGTGCGGTACTTCGCCGCGGGCCTGCCCGACGACGAGATCCCCGAGACGGTCGACTCGCCGTCCACCGGTCTCCCGGCCGGTCGTGACAAGGAGAACCCGCCGCAGGTCGCGAAGACCGAGCCGTACAAGACGCACCTCGCCTACGTGAAGGAGCGCCGCACCGAGGAAGAGGCTGCGCAGCTCCTCGAGGACGCGCTCCAGCAGCTCCGTGAGCGTCGCGGCACTGCCTCGAAGTAGGCACCACGCACGTCCGAAGGCCCCCGTACCGATCCGGTGCGGGGGCCTTCGTGTGTGTCGATCGGCACCCGGCCGGTGGCGCGTTGGTCGTGTGACGTGCCGCGTGCCGATCGCGTTGGTCGCACGACCTGCCGTTCGCCGAGCCCGCGCGCGACAGGTTCTGCGACCAGGTGGCGACCAGCGGAGCCGCTCCGTGCGGAGCGCACCGCGCCCGACGCGCCACCACGAACGGACGGGAGGCGCGGTGCCAGCC
>NZ_JBPUGH010000226.1:0-3238 GCF_051548005.1 Curtobacterium flaccumfaciens
GCCACCGGGCTGGGTTGACGATCAGGCTCAGCAGGTGCCGGAGACGGCGCCGCCGTCCTGGTCGATCTTGAACGTCGTCCCGGAGTTGCTCGTCGCCGAGATGCAGAAGGTCGACGCGGTCGAGCCGGACTTGAGCGCCGGCGCGACGCCGGGGCTGGTGTAGGTGCTCGGCGTGTAGCCCGAGAGACCCGTCAGGTTCGTCGGGAAGGTGTTGTTCTGCGTGTAGGACGCGATGAGCGCGGTCTTGGCGTTCGTGAGGTCGGACTTCGCCGACGCGTCCTTCGCGTTGTTCTGCACGCCGATGTACACCGGGATGGCGATCGCGGCGAGGATGCCGATGATGATCACGACGACGAGGAGCTCGATGAGCGTGAAGCCCTTCTCCTTGTCCTCGAGGAGACCCTTGCGGCGAGCGTCGAGCTTGCCCATGAGTGCGAAGTACATGGTGGTTTCCATTCTTCTGGGAATGCGTTGGGGAATGTTGCCGGGGACTGCTCCGCCGCCGCTCACAAGAGTATTCATGGCCTTTTCGGGGCATAATCCCGAGAACGGGGGGCAACGCCGCAGCGAAATACCCCCAGAACCAGGGCCACCGTCCTGCGCGAACACGCAGGAAAGTACGGAGAAAAATATCCGGCGGAATGCAAGTCCCTCGTACGAGGGGGACTCGAAGCGAGTGGAGCGCTTACTTGATGAGCGAGGTGATCTGGAAGATCGGCAGGTAGAGCGCCACGATCATGCCGCCGACGACGACTCCGAGGAATGCGATGAGCAAGGGCTCGATCAAGGACGTCAATGCCTCGGTGGTGGCTTGCACCTCGTCGTCGTAGAAGACCGATATCTTCTCGAGCATCACTTCGAGCGACCCGGCGTCCTCACCCACGGCGACCATTTGCGTCACCATTGCGGGGAACACGCTTTCCTTTTCCATCGGACCTGCGATCGACTCGCCCTTGCGGACCGATTCCGCGACGCGACCGAGTGCCTTCTCGATGACGAAGTTGTTCGACACCTCTCCGGCGATCTGCAGGCCCTGGAGGATGGGCACGCCGGCGCCGATCATGTTCGACAGGTTCCGGGTGAACCGCGCGATGACGATCTTCTGGTTGAGCTTGCCGAACACCGGGAGTCGCAATCGCACCGGATCGATGAAGGCCCGGACCCGGTCGGTGTTCTTGTTCGTACGCCACCAGAACCAGAACACGACGCCGACCACGACGAGTGCCGGTCCGATGTACACCATCGCGTGCGACGCGTACACGAGCAGCATCGTCGGCAGGGGCAGCTGACCGCCGAGTGACGAGAACATCTTCTGGAAGATCGGGACGATGAAGATCAGCATGATCACGACCGCGAGCAGTGACATGACCAGCACCACGACCGGGTACGTCATCGCCGACTTGATCGTCGACCGGAGCTTGTGCTCCTTCTCGAAGTTGGTCGCCACCGAGTCCATCGCCTGGTCGAGGAACCCGCCGGTCTCCCCCGCGCGGATCATGTTGATCATGATCGGCGGGAAGTCCACCGGGTACTTCGCGACCGCGTCCGAGAACGAGACACCACGCTCGACGTCGTCCCGCACCTTGCCGAGGATGTCCTTGAGCTTCTTGTTCTCGGTCTGGTCGGCCAGGATCGTGAGCGCCCGGAGCAGCGAGAGCCCGGACGTCAGCATCGTCGAGGCCTGTCGCGACATGATCGCGAGGTCCTTCAGCCCCACGCCCTTCTCGAACCCCGGGATCTTGATCTCGGTCTGCAGGCCGGTGCCGGGCTTCGCCTCGGTGATGGCGATCGGCGAGACGCCCATACCGCGGAGGCGTTGGACGACGGCACCCTCGGACGCGGCGTCGAGCCGTCCCTTGACGAGCTTGCCGCTCCCGTCACGGCCGCGGTAGTCGAAGGCGAGCGACATCAGTGGCCTCCCGAGTACTTGTCGCCGAAGTCGATCTCGGACGCGGCGATCGCCGCTGCCGAGGAGTCGGACGGGGACTCGACGCGCTGCACGAGCCGGTCGAAACCGTCGTGGTCGTGGACCTTCTCCATGGCCGCACGACGCGTGATCGTCCCGACGTTGACGAGTTCGGCGAGGTCCTGGTCCATGGTGTGCATGCCGGCGTCACGGCCGGCCTGCATCGCCGAGGTGATCTGGTACGTCTTGCCCTCGCGGATGAGGTTCCCGATCGCCGGCGTGGTCTTCATGATCTCGGTGGCGACGACCCGGCCGGCCCCGTTGGCCTTCGGCACGAGGGTCTGGCAGACCACGCCCTCGAGCGTCGACGCGAGCTGCGTGCGGATCTGCCCCTGCTGGTGCGGCGGGAACACGTCGATGACGCGGTCGATCGTGCCGGGGGCGCTCTGCGTGTGCAGGGTCGCGAAGACGAGGTGGCCGGTCTCGGCGGCCGTGAGGGCGACGGAGATGGTCTCGAGGTCGCGGAGCTCGCCGATGAGGATGACGTCGGGGTCCTGCCGCAGCACGTGCTTCAGCGCGGCGGCGAAGGAGTGCGTGTCCGCACCGACCTCCCGCTGGTTGATGATCGCCTTCTTGTGGTCGTGCATGAACTCGATCGGGTCCTCGACCGTCACGATGTGGTCGGCGCGCGTCTCGTTGACGAGGTCGATGAGGGCTGCGAGGGTCGTCGACTTGCCGGAGCCGGTGGGACCGGTGACGAGCACGAGCCCCCGCGGGAGCCCGGCGAACTCCCCGACGTGCTCGGGGATGCCGAGCTGCTTGAGCGTCTTGATCTTCGTCGGGATGATGCGGAACGCCGCACCCCAGTTGCCGCGCTGCTGGTAGTAGTTCACGCGGAACCGGAAGTCGGGTGAGAGCGAGTACGCGAAGTCGAGTTCCTGCTCGTGGTCGAACTGGCCGGCCTGCTCGACGGACAGCATCGTCTTGAGTGCCGCGATGACCTTGGCACGCGACCACGGGCCTCCCGGCACGGCGGGTCGCAGTGAACCGTCGACGCGCACCGTGGGCGGCGCGTCGGCGGTGACGTGCAGGTCGGACGCACCCTGGTAGACCACCTGCGCGAGCGCGGTGATCAGGTCGGGGTCCGCGATCTCGCGTGCGTGGCGGGTGAAGTTGATCTCCTCGCGTCCGTCGGACGCTGCTCCGGCCGGGAGGCCCGTGGGGACCCCGCCGGGCACCGCCGGCGGCTGTCGCGTCGCCTCGTCGGCGTACCCGTAGGACGCGGTCGACGGCGGCACGGCTGCGGGCGGTGTCGCGGGCGCGGCCTGCGGC
>NZ_JBPUGH010000227.1:0-3217 GCF_051548005.1 Curtobacterium flaccumfaciens
GCCGTGCGAGGAGGGAGCGTCGCGGTCGAAGCGACGAGCCGGACGCTCGTCGTTGTCGAAACGACGCGGCGCGCGGTCATTGCGGTCGAAGCGACGCGGGGCACGGTCATCGCGGTCGAAGCGACGCGGGGCACGGTCGTCCCGGTCGAAGCGACGCGGGGCACGGTCATCGCGGTCCTGACGGGGTGCGCGGTCGTCGCGGTCGAAACGACGCGGGGCACGGTCATCGCGGTCCTGACGGGGTGCGCGGTCGTCACGGTCGAAACGACGCGGGGCACGGTCATCGCGGTCCTGACGGGGTGCGCGGTCGTCACGGTCGAAACGACGCGGCGCGCGGTCGCCCTGGTCGCGACGCGGGGCACGGTCGTCGCGGTTCCAGCGGCTCTGGCCACCCTCGCGGGGCTCCCAGTTCGGACGCGCGGGACGGTCGCCCTGGCCGCCGCGGCCGCGGCGCTCCTCGGCGTCCCAGCGCTGCTTCTGGCGCGGCTGCGACGGGTCGGCGGCACGGAAGCCGCGGTGCTTGCTGCTGCGAGCGGCGGGGGTGCCGTTCGGGTGACGGACACGGTCGGAGGCGCGGTTGTCCGCGCCGCCCTTGTTGTACGGGGCCATGGCTACTTCCTGGGGTGCAGAACGTCCGCAGGGCCCGGCAGCGACATCGGCGCAGGCAGCGTGCGGAGAGGGGGTTCATCCCGTCGCGGATCGACGTGATTCCAGCCCTCGAGCAACACACACCCAAACGAAGAACTCCGTGGTCACAGTGCCACGGCGCCGAAGGCCGACCGAGTGAGTCTACGCGATGCGTCGCCGACTGGCCAGCCCCGGTGCGGACGTCGGCCGGCTCAGCGCGGACGTCGGCCGGCTCAGCGCGGACGTCGGCCGGCCCCGCGCGGACGTGCGCCGCACGACGGAGGCGGGTCGTGCCTCCAGGCCGGTCCGGGCGGGGGTCAGGACTCGGCGAGCCGCCGACGCTGCTCGGCCACGTCGAAGTCGGCGGGCGGCCACGTGAGTTGCATGTCCTCGAGGGCCCGGAGCAGGAGCTGCTGCACGGCGAGCCGGGCGTACCACTTGCGGTTCGCCGGGACGACGTACCACGGTGCCTGCGCGGTCGACGTGCGGTCGAAGACGATCTGGTACGCCTCCTGGTAGTCGTCCCACAGCAGACGCTCGTCGATGTCGCCTGGGTTGAACTTCCAGTGCTTGTCGGGGCGGTCGAGCCGGTCCCCGAGGCGTTCGCGCTGCTCGTCCTTCGAGATGTGCAGCATGACCTTCACGATCGTCGTGCCCTCCGCGACGAGCCGGTCCTCGAAGTCGACGATCGCACCGTAGCGTCGCTCGATCTCCTCCGGCGGCGCGAACGAGCGCACCCGCTGGATGAGGACGTCCTCGTAGTGCGAGCGGTCGAACACCCCGAGCTGTCCGGCACCGGGGAGCTCGCGCTCGATGCGCCAGAGGAAGTCGTGCTCGCGCTCCTCGGCCGTCGGCGCCCCGAAGCCCGCGTAGTGGACCCCGTTCGGGTCGACCGCACCGACGACGTGCGAGACGATGCCGCCCTTGCCCGCCGTGTCCATCGCCTGGAGCACGAGCAGCACGCGCCGCTGGTCCCCCGCCGTGGCCGAGGCGTGCAGGCGCTCCTGCAGGGCGGAGAGCCGATCGGCACCGGCGGCGAGCGCTTCGAGCCCGTCGATCTTCCGCCCGGGGAAGCCCGGTGTGCCGTCGGGGTCGACGCGGTCGAGGCGGAAGCCCTCCTCGACGCGGAGCAGTGGTTCGGGGTCGGCGTTCCAGGCCTTGCGACGGCTCACGGGTCCTCCTGCGGGGTCTGCCGTCCATCCTGGCACCGGCCGGCGCACGCCGTCCGGGCGCTCCTCCGTCCGGCCTCCCTCCGTCCGGCGGTTCTCCGTCGGGCGGTTCTCCGTCGGGCGGTTCTCCGTCGGGCGGTTCTCCATCGGGCGGTTCTCCGTCCCCGGGTGGACGTGGGGGTGCAGCCCGTCGGGTTAGCGTGGTCGCGATGGGAACCGGTCGCCGCTCGCTGCTCGCCGTCGCCGGTGTGCTCGCGGCGCTCGTCGCCCTCGTCGCGTGCAGCCCCGATCCGACCGGCGACCGGAACGCGACCGTCACGACGGACCCGGTGATCTACCCGCTGTCGCTCCGGTACCACGGCATCGAGGTCGTCGCGGACGTGCCGTACGGTGCGGATCCGCTGCAGCGTCTCGACGTCTGCCTGCCGCCCGACAGCGAGCCCGCGACGACGGCCACGCCGACGCCCGTCGCGTCCGGGTCGCCGGACGCACGGTCCGCGGCCCGTCAGCCGAGCCAGGCCCGCCCCGCGGTGATGATGATCCACGGCGGCAGCTGGTCGCACGGCGACAAGGCGACCGCCGCCTACCGCTCGGTGTGCCAGTACCTCGCCTCGCAGGGGTTCGTCACGTTCAACGTCGACTACCGCCTCGCGCCGACGGACCCGTTCCCCGCCGGCTACGACGACGTCCGGCGCGCGCTGGACTGGGTCTTCCGGACGAGCACCCTCACGACCTACGACGTCGACCGGGACCGCGTCGGACTGTTCGGCGGGAGTGCGGGCGGCAACCTCGCGGCACTGCTCGCCGTCACGGACCACGAATCCCCCGCCTACGCCGACGGTGACCGGATCCGCGCCGTCGTGGACCTCAGCGGCCCGACGAACCTGACGAGCCGTTCGACCGAGGCCGACGGGGTGTCAGCCTCGTTCCAGCGGAAGCAGCTGCTCTACCTCGGGTGCCGGACGTACACGCAGTGCCCGGCGGCCGAGCAGGCGTCGCCCGAGTACCACGTCACGGCGGACACCCCGCCGTTCTTCATCGGGCACTCCACCGACGAGTTCATCCCGCTGTGGGAGTCGCAGGAGTTCGTGTCGACGCTGCGGTCCCACGACGTGCCGGTGACGTTCGTGCAGGTGCAGGGGACCGCCCACTCGATCGCGCAGCTCGACGAGGCGATGAGCAAACGCGTGGTCGCGTTCCTGCGGGACCGGCTCGGCTGACGGCCGGGTCGGCTGACGGCCGGGTCGGCTGACGGACTGGTCGGCTGACGGACTGGGTCGGCTGACGGCCGGGTCGGCTGACGGCCGGGTCGGCTGACGGCCGGGTCGGCCGGGACCGACGGCCTGGAGGCGCGGGGCGGGCGTGCACCGTGCCTCCCGTCCGCCTCCCGGTTGCGTCCGCGACCGGCGGCGGCCTCACCC
>NZ_JBPUGH010000228.1:0-3205 GCF_051548005.1 Curtobacterium flaccumfaciens
GTTGTCACGCCGGCACACCACAAGGCGCGCTTCGGCGTCGCGTACTAGACGCGACCCGGTACCGGACGGGCGCGGCCCGTGGCGACCCCGCCACGGGCTTCCCGTCCGTCCCGCACCACGAAAGCGACATTGAACCAGGCCTCGGAGCCGGTTCAATGTCGCTTTTGTGGTTCGTCGCGCGGTCGGGCGCCGCGCCACCGCCGCGCCCGCCCGCGCGTCAGCGCTGCCCGACGATCGCGGGCAGCGGCACGTGGTGTCGCATGCGCACCGCGAGGTGCAGCCCACCCCGCCGAGCGAGCACGAGCCCGACGACCGCCGCAGCCACCGCGGGGACGCCCCCGGCGATCACCATGCCGACGTGGGCCCCGAAGTGGTCCACGACCTGGCCCATGATCGGCCCGCCGATGGCCTGGCCGCCGAGCAGCACGAGGACGTAGAGCGACATCACGCGGCCGCGGATCGCGACGTTCGACGACAACTGCACGAGCGAGTTCGACGCCGTCATGAAGAGCAGCTGCGACATCCCGACCGCGACCAGGGCGACCGTGAACGGCGCGATGACGGGCACGGCTCCGGTGGCGACGAGCAGGACGCCCGTCCAGAACACACCTCCGACGATCGTGCGGAGCCGGACCGTGGCACGCCGGGTGGAGAGCAGCGCCCCGGCCAGTGCGCCGATCGCGACGGCGGAGTTGAACACGCCGTAGCCGCCCGCGCCGACGTCGTACACCTCGGACGCGAACGCCGAGAGCAGCACCGGCATCGTCAGCGCGAACACCGAGAAGAACGCCATGAGCACCACCGGCACGAGGATGGTCGGCTTGTGCAGGGCGTACCGGAGTCCCTCGACGAGCTGTCCCTTCGCGCGCGGTGCCGGTGGGGTGCGGTGGAGTTCGGACACCCGGAGGAACCCGAGCGTCACGACGACGGCCACGCACGCGACGGCGTTCACCCCGAACGACCAGCCCGCGCCGACGGCCACGAGGAGCGCACCGGACAGCGCGGGGCCGATCATCCCTCCCAGCTGGAACACGCTCGAGTTGACGCTGATCGCGTTGCGCAGGTGCTGGTGGCCGACGATTTCGGTGACGAAGACCTGGCGTGCGGGGTTGTCGATGACGGTGACCATGCCGACGAGGAACGCGATCACCCAGATGTGCCACGCCTGCACGACCCCGGTCAGGGTGAGCACGGCGAGCACGAGCGACAGCACTGCGAACGCGCCCTGCGTGAGCATCATGAGCGCGCGCTTCGAGAAGCGGTCGACGATGACCCCGCCGAACAGTCCGAAGAACAGCATCGGGGCGAACTGGCACGCCACGGTGATGCCGACCTGTGCGACCGAGCCGGTGAGCTGCAGGACGAGCCAGTCCTGCGCGATGCGCTGCATCCACCCGGCGGTCATCGCCACGAGGTTCGTCGCGGTGAAGATGCGGAAGTTCGGCACCGACAGGGCGATGAGGGTGTGGCGCCACGGCGGGCGCTCGGACACGACGGGGAGGGGTTCGGTGGGCGGGGGGAGGGTCGTCGATGACGCACTCACGGCTGGGGGTCTCCGGACGTCGGGGGCGGAACGGTACCTCCCCGAAACTAGTTCGCCGACGCCCATTCGGCTCCCGTATGGTTGCTATCACTCCATTGCGATGTCGAATGAGGAGGTCCGGCGTGCTCGATCCGGTGCTGCTGCGGACGTTCCTCGCGGTCGCGGAGACGCGGAGCTTCACGGCCGCCGGGGTGCGCCTCGGCATCAGCCAGCCGACGGTCTCCCAACACGTGCGTCGACTCGAGGGCGCGGTCGCCCGGACGCTCGTCGCGCGGGACACCCGGGGCGTCTCCCTGACGGACAACGGGGACGCGATGGCCGGCTTCGCCCGGACGATCCTCGCCGCGCACGCCACGGCGGACGCGTACTTCTCGGGAGCGGCCACCCGTGGTCGCCTCCGGTTCGGTGCCGCGGACGACCTCGCGATCACGCAGCTCCCACGGATCCTGCGGGACTTCCGACGACTGCACCCTCACGTGAACCTCGAGCTCACGGTGAACCAGTCCGCGCCGCTGCTCCGCCGGGTGCACGCGGGCCAGCTCGACCTCGTGTTCATCAAGCAGACCGCGGGGGAGTCGGCCGAGGGGACCCGGGTCGCGACGGACCAGATGGTGTGGATGGCGCAGGACGGAATCGCGCTCGAGGAGGGCGAACCGGTCCCGCTGATCGTCTACCAGGCGCCGAGCATCAGCCGGCAGATGGCGATCGACGCCCTCGAGGCAGCAGGGCGCACCTGGCGGATCACCTGCAACACCCGTGACGTGAACGGGGTCCTCGCGGCGGTCCGGGCGGGCATCGGTGTCGCGGTGTTCCCGCACTCGCTCATCCCGGCGGACCTCGTGAAGGTGTCGCAGCGACTGGCGCTCCCGGACCTGCCCGCGGTGGACTACGTCCTCATCGCGAACCCGACGACGCAGCGGGAACCGGTCGACGCCCTGACGAACGCGATCCTCTCCCGCGGCGTGATCCGGGCCGTCTGAGCCACCGAGCGCGACGACCCGTCCGCGCGCAACCCGACCGCGCGCGACCCGACCGCTACGGCGCCAGCGTCGGGACGGTCCCGGTCCCCGTGAGGTCGGGCAGGGTCACCCCGGCCATCGGCAGCAGCGCCGACGCCACCGCCCACAGCAGCACCAGGGTGCCGACGCCGCCGAGCACGGCTCCGAGCAGCGCCACCGGACGCTGCCACGTGGCCGAGCGGTCGCGCAGGACGACCACCGACAGCAGGAGCGCGAGCACTCCGAGCACGAGTCCGACACCGTGCACCGTGCCGGGTGCCGTGAACCACCACGCCGCGAGTCCGACGGTGGCGATGCCGGCCACGGCGCCGAGGGCCGCCCCCGGTGTCGCCCCGATGCGGCGCGCACCGGCCGGAGCGCCGGTCGTCGCGTCCACCCCGTCCGCCGTCGCACCGGCAGCGGCTGCGCCGACCTGGAGGAGCGGCTCGGTCGGCGCGGGTTCGCGCACCACGGGCGCGGCCACGGTGGGCGACGCATCGTCCGTCCGCACGCCGGCTGCGGAACTCCGCGGGGCCGGCGACACTCCCCGGGCTGGGCCCGGCTGAGGGGGTGCCGACGGCGTCGGTGCCGGCGCCGCGACGACCTGGTGCTGCGCGAACCGGGCGGGGGTGCGGTACCCGACGGGGCCGCTCGGTGCGGGCTC
>NZ_JBPUGH010000229.1:0-3066 GCF_051548005.1 Curtobacterium flaccumfaciens
GCGCCTCCAGTCCGTTCCTGGCCGCGACAGCGGCGCCGCTACGCGGCGACCAGGTACTCGTCCCAGTCCGCCTGCGGACGCTCGATGCCGCGCACCACCCACGAGGCACCGTGCGGCACCCTCGGACGGAAGCGCAGCCGCCACCCCATCTCCTGCGGGGTGCGGTCACCCTTGGTGTTGTTGCACGCCAGGCAGCAGGCGACGAGGTTCTCCCACGAGTCCTGGCCGCCGCGGGACTTCGGCTGGACGTGGTCGATCGTGGTGGCGTGCCGGTCGCAGTACGCACAGCGGTTCCCGTCCCGACGGAGGACGCCGCGGCGCGAGACGGGCACGAGTCTGGAGTGCGGGATGCGCACGTACCGGGTGAGGATGATGACGGATGGTCGGTCGTACGTCGACGTCGACCCGGTGACCGGGTGGTCGAGGTCAGCGGCGACGATGGCGGCCTTCTGGTTCATGACCAGCACGAGGGCCCGTCGGAACGAGATCACCGCGAGGGGCTCGTAACCGGCGTTGAGGACGAGAGTGCGCATGGGTTCCCTTCCGACGTGCCTGGACGGCTTCCAGGCGGTGCGGGTGCGCCGGACCAGGGCGTCGCGCAGGTGACCGTCGCTCGCGCGCACGGCCCCGGAACCACGAAGAGCACCACCCGGATGGGCAGTGCTCTCGTCAGACCGGGGCGTGCTCGTGCACGCAGGCGGTGGTCGACCATATGTCGACGTGCGCGCGCCGACCCATGGTGCGGGTCGTGCGGAACGCTGACATGAGGTCTCCCTGCTCGCAGCCGAAGGGCCGGTGCAGCGTCAGGATACGTCGGAAACCGGCCCGGCACGAGGGTGTGCGGGCCGGTTCCGGCGATGTTCACGGGTTCGACGCGTGCGCGTCGGCCGGAGGAGGGGTCCGGGTCAGATCCCGAAGCGGACGATGTGGTAGTCGCTGGTCCAGATCGGACGGATCGACACGGAGCCGCCGGGCTTCGGCGCGTCCATGATCATGCCGTTGCCCATGTAGAAGCCGTCGTGCGCCTCGTTGTTGAAGATGACGACGTCGCCGGGCTGCGCCTCGGACTCGGGGATCGTGGTGCCCGCCTGGTCCTGCAGCGGCACGGAGTGCGCGAGGTTGATGCCGTACTGCGCGTACACGAACATGACGTAGCCCGAGCAGTCGAAGCCGGACGGGTCCGCGCCGCCGAACACGTACGGGGTGCCGATGTACTGCTTCGCGGTCGCGACGACGGCGGGCAGCGAGAACGGGGTGTTCGCGGCCGTGGAGGTCGCGACGTAGTCGGCTGCGGTCGGGCCGGAGTAGGAGGCGTACTGCGTGGCGGTCGCCGCGCGCGCCTTCTCGGTCGCGGCGGCCTGCTTCGCGGCAGCGGCGGCGGCCTTGGCCTCGGCCTGCTGCGCGGCCTCGGCGTCGAGCGTCGACTGCGCCGTCGCACCGTAGCCGTCGCGGCTGGTGCCGGCGAGGGCCACCGCGTCGGAGACGGAGAAGTTCTGCTCGCCGGTCGTGCGGAGCTGGCGCTGGGCGGCGGCAGCGGCGTCCGAGGGCTGCTGGGTGGACGCGAAGGCGGCCGGGACGGCCATCGTGCCGAACATGCCGGCGGCGACCGTCAGGACGAGGGGCGCGAGGAGACGGCGCTTGCGGGCCGACGAGCTGGCCTTCGCCTGCTCGGCACGCTGGGCGGCCTGCGCGGCACGGCGCCCACCGGCGAGCGGCGCGGTCTTCACGGACTGCGGGGCGGCAGCGCGGGCGGTGCGTCGGGTGGGGAGGGCCGTCGGGGCGTCGGCGGTGTTCGTCGGGTTCGCGGTCTGGTCGTCCGCGGCGGAACCGTTCAGCGTCAAGGGTGGGATCTCCGGCGCCTCGTCACCACGTCCGGACCATCGCGGCGAGCTGGGGACTCGTCTGACCCGGGCGTGGAACCCCATCCGTTCGTCATCGTTTCCGATCGAGGCAGGAGACGGGTTCGAGACGTCCTGCCACGGGTTCCCGGTTCGGTGTCGGCCCGGGGACTCGCACGAGTGTACGTGGCCGCCGTTACCTTGTCGAGACGAAACGGCCGATTTGTAACGGAACGGTAAAGGCGAGTGGGAGTCAGTCGTCGCCGCGTTCGATGTACACGTGCTGCGCGACCTCGCTCGGGAGCTCGATGCCCGAGTCTTCTCCCTCGACCCGGACCGCCACGTAGGCACCGGCACGCTGGACGCTGGCGACCCGGCCGGGCATGACCCCGGCGGTCCGCAACTGGTGGAGGAGCTCGGGTTCGAACTGCACCGGCTCGCCCAGGCGGCGGATCGTCCCGGTGGCGACGGCGTCGGTGCCCTCGGTCGCGGTGACGATGTTCTGCACGCCGTCGAGGAACCCGCCGGCGTCCGGCCCGCCGATCACGGCCAACCCGGGGAACGGGTTGCCGTACTGCGACTCCGACGGGATGCCGAGCATCTCGAGCAGCCGGACCTCGACCTGCTCGCTCATCACGTGCTCCCAGCGGCAGGCTTCGTCGTGGACGAAGGCCCAGTCGAGGCCGATGACGTCGGAGAGCAGCCGCTCGGCGAGGCGGTGCTTGCGCATGACGTGGGTCGCGCGGGAACGCCCCTCGGTCGTGAGCTCGAGGTGGCGGTCGCCGGACACGACGACGAGGCCGTCGCGCTCCATGCGGGCGATGGTCTGCGAGACCGTGGGACCCGAGTGGCCGAGGCGCTCGGAGATGCGGGCGCGCAGCGGGATGATCGCTTCTTCCTCGAGGTCGAGGATCGTGCGCAGGTACATCTCCGTGGTGTCGACGAGATCGGTCACGGTCCGCCTCTCTGGTCTCAGGTGCAGCCACCCTACTTGTTCGTGGTGACACCCAAGGACCAACACTTGCAAGGGTCAAGGAATGCCCTGGGATACCGCGCCGGTAGGATCGCTCCATGGCAGACATCGTCATCCCGTCCGACCTCCTCCCGACCGACGGACGCTTCGGCTGCGGTCCTTACAAAGAGCGACCCTCGCAGTTAGAGGCGCTCTCAGCCGTCGGAGATAGACTGAAGGGCACGTCCCATAGACAGCTGACCGTCAAGAACCTGG
>NZ_JBPUGH010000230.1:0-3060 GCF_051548005.1 Curtobacterium flaccumfaciens
AGCTAAGCCTCTCAGCGCCGATGGTACTGCAAGGGGGACCTTGTGGGAGAGTAGGACGCCGCCGGACTCAACGTTGCAACACCAGGGAACCCCTGACCACCACGTGGTCAGGGGTTTTCTGCGTTCCGGGTCCGCACGACCCCCGGTAGGCTGGGGCCGTCATGACTGCACCGTTCACCACCGCCACCGGCTCCGACGTCCGTGTCCGCTTCTGCCCCAGCCCGACCGGCACGCCCCACGTGGGTCTGATCCGGACCGCGCTGTTCAACTGGGCGTACGCACGACACACGGGCGGCAAGCTCGTCTTCCGCATCGAGGACACCGATGCTGCACGCGACAGCGAGGAGTCCTACGAGCAGATCCTCGAGGCGTTGCGCTGGCTGCGGCTCGACTGGGACGAGGGCGTCGACGTCGGTGGTCCGCACGGCCCGTACCGGCAGTCCCAGCGCTCGGACGTGTACGACGACGTCGTCGCGAAGCTCAAGGCCTCCGGACACGTCTACGAGTCGTTCGTCACGCCGGAGGAGATGGAAGCCCGGAACAAGGCGGCCGGCCGTGACCCGAAGCAGGGGTACGACAACCACGAGCGCGACCTCACGGACGAGGAGCGTCAGGCGTTCCGTGACGAGGGCCGTCAGCCCGCACTGCGGTTGCGGGTGCCGGACCGGGACCTCTCGTTCGACGACCTCGTGCGCGGCGAGATCACGTTCAAGCAGGGGACGTTCCCGGACTTCGTCGTGGTGCGTCCGAACGGGAAGCCGCTCTACACGTTCACGAACCCGGTGGACGACGCCCTGATGGGCATCACGCACGTGCTCCGCGGTGAGGACCTCCTGTCGTCGACACCGAGGCAGATCGCCCTGTACGAGGCCTTGTACGAGATCGGTCTCGCCGAGTCGATCCCGGTGTTCGGCCACCTGCCGTACGTCATGGGCGAGGGCAACAAGAAGCTGTCGAAGCGCGACCCGGAGTCGAACCTGTTCCATCACCGTGCCAACGGGATGGTGCCCGAGGGGCTGGTGAACTACCTCGCGCTCCTCGGGTGGTCGATCGGTCCGGACCGCGACGTGTTCTCCGTCGACGAGATGGTCGCGGCGTTCGACGTGACCGACGTGAACCCGAACCCGGCGCGCTTCGACCAGAAGAAGGCCGAGGCGATCAACGGCGACCACATCCGTCTGCTCGCCCCGGAGGACTTCCGCGACCGTCTGCTCCCGTACCTGACGGACTTCGTGTCCTCGCCGCCCACCCCGGAGCAGGCCGCGGTGCTCACGGCTGCGGCTCCGCTCGTGCAGGAGCGGATGCAGGTGCTGAGCGAAGCGCCGGCGATGCTCGGCTTCCTGTTCACGGCCGACGAGGACCTCGTGGTCGAGGACGACGCGGCCGCAACGCTCAAGGACGACGCCGGGACCGTGCTGGCGGCGAGCATCGAGGCGCTCGAAGAGCTCGAGCCGTGGGAGTCCTCGGCGATCGAGGCTGCGCTGCGGGCGGCGCTCATCGACGGTCGCGGGCTGAAGCCACGGTTGGCGTTCGGGCCCCTGCGGGTGGCGGTGTCCGGTCGTCGGATCTCGCCGCCGCTGTTCGAGTCGATGGAGATCCTCGGCAAGGACTCCACCCTGGCCCGGCTCCGCGCCCTCGCAGCCCGCTGACGGCCGTGTCCCTCGACGATGACGCGACGCTCGTGGCCGGCGTGTCGGCTCCGGACGCCGCGGTGCTGAGCGTCGACGTCGCCGTCATCGGTGCGGGGCCGGCGGGGCTCAGCGCTGCGCTCAACCTCGTGCGGGCACGACGGACGGTCCTGCTGGTCGACGCGAACCGTCCGCGGAACGCCGCCACGCTGCAGTCCCACGGATTCCTGACGCGGGACGGGGTGTCACCCCTCGAGCTGCGGAAGCTCGGGCGCGCCGAGGTCGAGTCCTACCCGGAGGCGACCGTCGTGCAGGCGATGGTCGACGAGGTCGCTCCGGACGGGGACCGGTGGCGCGTGCACGCCTCGGGGCGGGGGACCGAGGTGACCGCCTCTGCCCGAGCGGTCGTCGTCGCGACGGGCCTCCGTGAGGAGTTCCCCGCGCTGCCGATGCTCCGCGCGTTCTACGGGACCTCCGTCCACAGCTGCGTCGAGTGCGACGGGTACGAGAAGGCGGGCGAGCCGCTCGCGTTCGTGTGCGAGACGCCGGACGTCGTCGATCGGGCACTGTTCCTCGCGTCGTGGTCGGACGACCTCATCGTGTACACGAACGGCGCTCGGGTGCTCGACGACGCAGGCCGTGCGCGGCTCGCGGCCGCCGGTGTCCGGGTCGACGAGCGCGGGGTCGCCGACCTGGAGGGCGATCGGTCCGGCATGACAGGTGTCCGCCTGGTGGACGGGCACGTCGAGCCCCGCACCGGCGGCTTCGTGCGACCGACCTGGCACGTCGACACCGACTGGCTGCAGGCGGACGTCGAGCGGGATGCGGACGGGCTGCTCGTCGTGGACGGCGCCGGGCGTACGGCCGTCCCGGGCATCTACGCCGTCGGCGACGTGACGCCCCCGGGTCCGGAGCAGCTCATCGTGGCGGCCGGTCACGGGGCACGGACGGCCTCGGCCGTGCACCGGGACCTCGTCGGTGGTCTCACGGACGTCCGGGATGCTGTACAGTAGTTGATCGTGCCCCGGGCGACCGGGACACGGGGCCGCGAGGCCTCTTGGGGTATGGTGTAATTGGCAACACAGCGGTTTCTGGTACCGTCGTTCTTGGTTCGAGTCCAGGTACCCCAGCCAACATCGTGAACAGGCCCCCGGCGCAAGCCGGGGGCCTGTTGCGTTTCTGCGTCCGTGCGCACGACACGCCCGATGGTGTCGAGATGCCGGAACTCGTCGGGGCCGGTCCGCCCACGGGGCGCCTGCCCAGCGGGCGCCTGCCCAGCGGGCGCCTGCCCAGCGGGCGCCTGCCCAGCGGGCGCCTACCCAGCGGGCGCCTGCCCACCGGGCGCCTCCCTACGAAGCAGGGGCGCGGACCGGCGACCAGGGTCCGCTCCGACCTGGCGGGCATCAGCACTCCGCCACCGGCGGTCCCGAAC
>NZ_JBPUGH010000231.1:0-3057 GCF_051548005.1 Curtobacterium flaccumfaciens
GTCGAGGACGGTGGTGTCGTCGGTGTCGTCGTCCGGTGCCGAGCCGTACGACGCCGGCGTGTGCGAGGCCGGCCCGTCGGACGGGAGGATCGCCGTGGCGTTCTCGGGACGGAGCACCGCGGTCCGGTACTGCCCGGTGGCCCGCTGGGCACCGCCCGACATGTGGTCGAGCATCTCCCGCGCGTCGGCCGGCCGGTCGTCCGGGTTCCGCGCAGTCGCCCAGGCGACGAGCTCGTCGAGCTCCGGCGGGACCCCGGCGACCGCTGCGCTCGGGCGCGGCACGGTGTCGTTCGCGTGCTGGTACGCGATCTGCATCGGCTGGTCGCCCTTGTAGGGCTGCTCGCCGGTGAGCATCTCGTAGAGCATGATGCCGAGCGCGTAGATGTCGCTGCGGGAGTCGGCAGCGCCCCGGGTCACGAGCTCGGGGGAGAGGTACGCGATCGTCCCGAGCAGCGCGGCCCCCGTCGCGGTGTTCGCCGTCGTGGCCCGAGCGAGGCCGAAGTCGCCGAGCTTGATCCGTCCGTCGTCGGCGAGCAGGACGTTCTCGGGCTTGAGGTCGCGGTGCACGATGCCGGCGCGGTGCGCGGACGCGAGCCCGGCGAGGACGGCACGGAGGATGTCGGTCGCCTGCTCGGGCGTGAGGGCGTGGTGCTCCTGCAGGAGGTCCCGCAGCGTGATGCCGGGGATGTACTCCATGACGATGTAGGCGGTGTCGTCCTCGGCGCCCTGGTCGTACACGCCGACGAGGTTCGGGTGCGAGAGCCGGGCGGCCGAACGGGCCTCCTGGATGAAGCGCTCGCGGAACGCCTGGTCGTCGGCGAGGTGCCCGTGCATGATCTTGATCGCGACGCGCCGCTCGAGCCGGACGTCGGTCGCGAGGTAGACCGTCGCCATGCCACCGCGGGCGATGCGTGAGCGCACACGGTACCGTCGGTCGATCATCCGACCGATCATGGGGTCCGTGGCGTTCGTGGTCATCTGCGGCATTCTACGAATCCGGACGGCAGGAGCCCGTACTGACGCTCCGACCGTTACCCGATCTCGACCTCTGGGATGAGGGCGACTGGCCGATCGGATGAGGGATCGTCACGTACCCACCATCGCCGACACGGCGCCGGCGACGACCGGGGCGACCGGCTGCCGTCGTGCAGGCGGTCCGCCTCAGAGCGACGCGAGCCAGGTCTCCGCCGGGCCGGCCCACTTGGCGTACGCCGTCGGGTACGCCGACACCTGCACGGCCTGCGCCGCGTCCGTCACGCTCATGGACGCCCAGCCGAAGACGCCGAGCAGCCCGCGGGTCTTGCCGGGGTTGCCCGCGAAGAAGCGCTTGGCCGCGGTCGCGGGGTCCTGCAGGGAGGCCGCGCTGCCCCAACCCTGGCTCGGCCGCTGCTGGAACAGTCCGACCGAGTCGCGGTCGCCGTGCGAGAGGTTGCGCAGGCTCGACTCCTGCATCGCGGCGGCGAGGGCGACGACGAGTCCGCGCTGCGGGACGCCGAGCGACCGGCCGACGCTGACGATCGTCGCCGCGTTCCGCCACTGCTCGGCGCTGAGGACCGTGCTCGAGACCGATGCTCCGGTGGACCCGGTGGAGGTCGACACGGCTGCCGTCGCCGTGGCTCCCGGCAGCACGAGCGTCTTGCCCGCGTAGATCGTGCTCGTGTAGCTGAGGCCGTTCGCGGCGAGGAGGGCCTTCACCGACACGTGGTGTGCGGCGGCGATGGACGCGATCGTGTCGCCGGAGGCGATCTTCACGTGCCCGCTGCTGCTCGGAGCCGTGGACGCCGGACGTGCCGGGGCGGCGGACGCCGGGGCGCTCGGAGCCGAGGACGACGGGACGCGCAGGGTCTGGCCGGGGTAGATGACGCTCCGCTGCGAGAGGTTGTTCGCGCGGAGGAGTGACTGCGTCGACACGCCGATCCGGGAGGCGATGCCCGAGACCGTGTCGCCCGAGCGCACGTGGTAGCTTCCCGTGGCCGACGTCGTCGTCGTCCGCGCCGGAGCGGCCTGCACCGCGGGGGTGCTCGCGAGGTGGAGGGTCTGGCCCGGGTGGATGATCGTGTTCCAGCCGAGGCCGTTGCGCACGAGCACCTCCTGCGCGGAGAGGCCGTAGCGTGCGGCGATCGCGGAGACGGTGTCTCCCTGCCGGACGGTGTACGTGGTCGGGGTCTTCGTCACGGCCGCGACGGTGGTCACGGTGGTCTCGGCCGGACGCGCGACGGCGGTCGTGAAGACCGGGCCGTCGCTCTCGTTGCGGTCCTGGTCGACGTGCCGCTTGTTCGCTCCGCCCTCGTCGTCGTGTCGAGCCTCGACGTGCGCGACGGGTCCGGTCAGGCCGGCGGTCACGGCGATGGTCCCCGCGAGGACGATCGGCATGGTCGCGAAGCGGGCGGATCGCGCCCGGCGGGCGGCCTCGTCTGCAGCGTTGTCCACGGTGGTCTCCTGTCCTCGGTGAGCCGTTCACGCGCGCGTTTGCGCACTCACAGGTGGCTCAACGCTGGCATGGGCTGATTCCCAAGTCAACCAGAGAGTCGGATGTTGCGTGTGTGACTCGTGTGACGAACGAGGTGCACGGCACCTCGCGTCGCTCTGGCAACATGGGCGTGTGAGTCCTGCACCCACTGACGACGCGTCCCTCTCCGAGCGCTGGCTGACGGTCCCTGACCTCGTCGAGCTGCTCGGTGCCACCCCCGGCCGGATCCACCGGCTCTTCGAGCAGAAGACCCTGCTGCCCGCGCGGGTGGACGGTGTCCTCAAGGTCCCGAGCGAGTTCCTGGACGGCTCCGAGCCGATGCCCGAGCTGCGGGGCACGCTCATCGTGCTCGGCGACAACGGCTTCTCCGACGACGAGGCGGTGCGCTGGATGCTCGCCGTCGACGACGCGATCGGCGACTCGCCGATCAACGCCCTGCGCGCCGGTCGCAAGGCCGAGGTGCGTCGCATCGCGCAGTCGCTGCTCTAGCTGCGACCGCTGCGGTCGCAGCTCAGTGCTGGCCGCTCTGTGCTCGTAGCTCTCTGCTGGCGGCGACCCGGTGACGGCCTGGAGGCGCGGTGCGGGCC
>NZ_JBPUGH010000232.1:0-2978 GCF_051548005.1 Curtobacterium flaccumfaciens
GGACCGGGGCTCTCGTCGAGCGCGGAGACGGAGGGATTTGAACCCTCGGTCCCCTCAAAGGGGACTCCACCTTAGCAGGGTGGTGCACTCGGCCTGACTATGCGACGTCTCCAAGCGCCCTGGCGAGCGCTGCCCCCACCATACAGGAGGTCGAGCGTGCTCTCGACCCGGACCACGACGGCCGCGCGTGCCGCGGAACGCGCACAGTCCCCCGAAGTGGGGACACGAAGGGGTTGTCGGGACGTACCCCGGTGCATAGCATCATCGGGACGCGGCGATCACGTTCCGGAGTTCCACTCCACAGTCGCGACACAGCACCCGACGTCGCTCCCCCGGCACCAGGACCCGCGCGCCCGATCGCGACGCGTCCGCCAGGGGGAGCGGCTCGACGGGGGCGCGGCCCGGTGCCGCGTCCCCGTTCAGGTCGCCGATCCCGTGTCCGTCCGGACGACACGCACACGACGACACCCACACGACGACACCCGCCCGACGACAGCCCGCACGCCGGCAGCACCGTCACGCCGAGAGCGCCGCCCGGAACCGCTCCGGCATCGCGATCAGCGCGTCCGCGAGCTCGACCAGGGCGTCCGTGCACGCCTCGACGGCATCACGCTCCGCCGCCGACCGCGCGCGCTCGAGCAGTTCCACCCGGTACCGCCGGTCCACAGCGGCGTCGATGCCGTTCGCCAGGCAGACGTCGTCCGTGAAGAAGACGTCGAGCACCGCGAGCTGCGACTCGAGCCAGTCCGCGCTCACGGACGCACCCGACCGTCGGAGCACCCACGCCCCCAGCTCGACGAAGCACCCGGCCTCGGTCCGGCACTCCGCGATGAGCCGACGGTCGAACCGGTCCGAGACACCGGCGCTCCCACCGAGCGGCTCGACGAGCATCGACCGCGCGATCCGCAACCGCTCGCACATCTGCCCCACCGTCCAGTGCGCGATGACGACGCCCACGTACCGCTGCACCGACACGAGATGCAGGGCTTCGAGCGGGGCGAGCGCCTCACGCACGGGCGTCCGGGACACCTGGAGGTCCTCCGCGATCTGCTCGAGCCGGAGCCGCTCACCCCGTCGGTACACACCGAGCAGGACGTTCTCGAGCAGGATCGTGAAGGCCGCGTCGCGGAGCAGGCTGCGGCGCACGGTGAGGTCGTCCGGCTTCCGGATGCGTCGGCGGTCTGGTCTGCGTTCCACACCGCCAGGGTCACGCACGTCGGCCACCGTCCTGGTCGGGACGGTGGCCGCCGTGGATCGTCAGCGCGTCGATCGTGTTGTGGAGGAGTGCCATGCGGGTGAGCGTGACACGAGCCGCCGTCGCGCGCTAAACACTCTGCATCCAGAATGTCAACGCTGCTTCGAGGGCTCCTCCTGGCCGGTGAGGACGGACAGCGGTTGCGTGATGTCCTCGAGCCCCTTCCGTGCCGAGTCGACCCCGAAGACCAGTGCGATCACGCCACCGGCGATCATCACCGCCGAACCGAGCAGGTAGCCCCAGAACAGCGGCTCCCGCGAGGACCCGTCGCCGATGAACGCGCCGTAGATCGCCGGTGCGATCGCGCCGAAGATCTGCGCCAGGGCGAAGAAGTACGAGATCGCCTGCGACCGCAGCTCGAGCGGGAAGATCTCCGACACGGTCAGGTAGGCGCTCGACGCCCCGGCCGAGGCGAAGAAGAACGAGACGCACCAGAAGGCGACCTGGACGCCCGCGCTGATGGCGTCGGCACGGAAGAGGAACGCCGACGTCGCGAGCACGAGACCGGACACGAGGTAGGTCAGGAAGATCATCTGCCGCCGGCCCCAGGTGTCGAAGAACCGTCCGAGGATGAGCGGACCGAGCAGGTTCCCGATCGCGAAGGGGAAGAAGTACACGGACGTCTGCGCGGTCTTCAGCCCGAAGAAGTTCGTGAGCACGAGCGCGTAGGTGAAGAAGATCGCGTTGTAGAGGAACGCCTGCGTGATCATCATCGTGGCGCCGACGAGCGTGCGCTTCGGGTACTGCTTGAACAGCACCTGCACGATGGTGCGGAAGCGCACGTTGTCGAGCGGCGTGACCGTCAGGGCCTTCGACGGGTCGACGTCGGGGAGCTTCTGGCCGGTGGAGCGTTCGACGGACGCCTCGATCTCGGAGACGGTCCGCTCGGCCTCCTCCTCCTTGCCGTGCGTCATCATCCAGCGGGGGCTCTCCGGGATGTGCCGTCGCAGGAAGATGATCGCGATGCCGAGCACCGGGCCGAGGAAGAAGCCGATGCGCCAGCCGATGTTCTCGGCGAAGTGGGACGTGTCGAGCAGGTAGATGTTCGCGAACGCACCGAGCGCCGCACCACCCCAGTAGGTGCCGTTGATGGCGATGTCGACGTGCCCGCGGTACTTCGACGGGATCAGCTCGTCGATCGCCGAGTTGATCGCGGCGTACTCGCCGCCGATGCCGAGGCCCGCGACGAAGCGGAACACCGCGAGGAACCAGAAGTCCTGTGCGAGGCCGGCGATGCCCGACCCGACCAGGTAGATCGCCAGCGTCAGGATGAAGAGCTTCCGTCGGCCGAGTCGGTCGGACAGCCGTCCGAAGACGACCGCTCCGATCACCTGCCCGAACAGGTAGATCGTCCCGAGCAGGGTGACCTGCTGCGTCGACAGGCCCAGGTCGGCTTGGAACCCGGCGTTCGAGACGATCTGGATCTCGAGGCCGTCGAGGACCCACGAGACACCGAGGCCGACGACGACGCTCCAGTGGAACCGCGTCCACGGCAGCCGGTCCATCCGGGCCGGTACAAGACTCTTGACTGTGCTGCTCACGGATGGAGAACGTACGCCGGGAACGCGCAGGTGGTTCGCAGGTCCGGCGGGCCGCGACGCCACCGCCCGGGTCGCGCGGTTCCGGCGCGGAGCCGGATCCCCCTACTCGAACCCAGCTCCGGCGCCGAAGTCTCAATCATCGCAAGTGCGATGACAAGCCACAAGCGGAGCAGGTGCGGTGG
>NZ_JBPUGH010000233.1:0-2969 GCF_051548005.1 Curtobacterium flaccumfaciens
GGTGCGGATCGCGGGTCGCGGGCGCGGGGTCCCTGCCGGTACCGTGGTCGGATGCCGATCAGCAGCGAATCCGAGCCCGTGGCCCAGGCTCCGTCGACCGTGACCGTCACGAGTGGGCCCGAGGTGCTCGGCTGGCTGGAGTTCGGCGACGCCGCACGCCTGCTCGCCAAGGACGTCCTGTCGTCCGGCTTCGAGCCCGAGGTCGTCGTGGCGGTTGCCCGCGGCGGGCTGATCATCGCCGGTGCGGTGGCGTACGCGCTCGGCACCAAGGAGTGCGGCTCGATCAACGTCGAGTTCTACACCGACGTCGAGCAGCGCCTCGAGGAGCCGGTCATCCTCGCACCCGCGCTCGACGCCCCGAGCCTCGCCGGCAAGAAGGTCCTCGTCGTCGACGACGTCTCCGACTCCGGCCGCACGTTGCGCCTCGTGGTCGACATCATCGCGAACGCCGGTGCCGAGGTCCGCAGCGCCTGCCTGTACTCGAAGCCCGGTACCGTCCTCGAGCCCGACCACGTCTGGCGTCGGGTCGACGGCTGGATCACGTTCCCGTGGAGCGCCCTCGCCCCGGTGACGGCCGAGTCGTGAGCATCCACCTCGTCGGCGGGGGACTCCTCGCCGCGGCGGACGTCGCCGCCCCGTTCACCGCCGAGGCGACCGCGCGTGCGGCCGCCGTCGGCCGCACCGTCCCGCGCATCGCGGTCCTCTCCGTCGCACGCGCCGACGGTTCCTCGCCGTCGAGCACCGCGGACATCGCCGAGACCCTCGGGGGTGCCCGGCAGACCGAGACGATCGTCACCGAGGTGGCCGCCGGCGCGACCTTCGACACGACCGTGCTGAGCGACGTGGACGCCCTCGTCGTCGCCGGCGGCGTCACGCCCGACTACCTGACCGCGGTCGCGCCGATCGTCGATCAGCTCCGCCTGCTCGTCAGCGACGGGCTGCCCTACCTCGGGTACTCCGCGGGGGCGATGATCGCCGCCGACCGTGCCCTCGTCGGCGGCTGGCGCATCGGCGGCGTCGAGATCTGCCCGGAGGAAGCCTCCGAGGGGCTCGACGAGGTCGAACTCCGCGAGGGGCTCGGCCTCATCGACCTCACCGTCGACGTGCACGCCGTGCAGGCCGGCACGCTCGCCCGGCTCATCGCCGCCGCCGAGGCCGAGTTCGTCGCGGCCGGTCTCGCGATCGACGAGGACACCACCCTCGTCGTCGGTGAAGGCGCCCTCGAGGTCCGGGGGACCGGCAGCGTCTGGCGGGTGATCGCGGGCGACGAGTCCGTGTCCGTCGCCACCATGGGCGCGTAGCGGTCGTGGAGCCGAAGCCCCTCGCCGAGTTCGTCGATCCCGGCTGGGCCGCCGCGCTCGCACCCGTCGAGGACGACGTGCACCGGATGGGCGACTGGCTCCGCGCCGAGGTCGCTGACGGACGTCCGTACCTCCCCGCCGGGCCCGATGTGCTGCGTGCGTTCCGCGACCCGTTCGACGACGTCCGGGTGCTCGTGCTCGGGCAGGACCCGTACCCGACCCCCGGGCACCCGATCGGCCTGTCGTTCGCGGTCGACCCCGGGGTCCGGCCGGTGCCGCGCAGCCTCGCGAACATCTACGCCGAGCTGCGCGACGACCTCGGCGTCGAGCCCCCGGCGCACGGTGACCTCCGAGCGTGGTCGTCGCGCGGCGTGCTGCTGCTCAACCGGGTGCTCACGGTCCGTGCGGGGGACGCCGGGAGCCACCGGGGCAAGGGGTGGGAGGCCGTCACCGACCAGGCCGTCCGGGCTCTCGTCGCCCGCGACCGACCGCTCGTCGCCGTGCTCTGGGGTGCTCAGGCCGCCACTGTGCGACCGCTGCTCGGCGACACGCCCGTCGTCGCGTCGGCGCACCCCTCGCCGCTGAGCGCCCGCCGTGGGTTCTTCGGCAGCCGTCCGTTCTCGCAGGTGGACGAGCTGCTCGTGGCGCAGGGCGCGGAGCCGGTGGACTGGTCGCTGCCCGCCTGACGCGGCGGCGCGCCGCGTCGCTCCGCGCCGCGCGGGTCTCGCGCTGAGCGACAAGTCTCGTGCTCACGGGCACGAGACTCGTCGCTGTGCACGAGTCTCGTGGGCGCGGTGCCGAGTCTCGTGGGCGCGGTGCCGAGTCTCGTGCTCGTCGTGCCGAGTCTCGTGCCCGCCCCGTAGGCTCGACCCGTGCTCGAGGAGGAATACCAGCGACGGCGGGTCCTGCCGCGACACCTGCGCGCGCCCGTCCCGCAGGAGGCCGCGTTCGCCTACTCGATCCGCGCGGCGGAACCGCGCGACCTCCCGGACGTCCGCGAGATCCACACGCACTACGTCCGGAACTCCTCCGTGACCTTCGACCCGTCGGCGTTCACGTTCGCCCGGTGGAAGCAGCGGTACGACGAGATCCGCCGGCGCGGGCTGCCGTTCCTCGTCGCGGAGAACCCCTCGGGCCAGGTGCTCGGCTACGCACTCGTCGACCCGTGGAACCCGCGGGACCGTTCGAACCACGTCGTCGAGGACTCGATCTACCTCGGCGCCGCGGCTGGTGGCAAGGGACTCGGGCGGGCGCTGATGGAGGCGCTGATCGAGGAGTGCCGTGCCGCCGGCGTCCGCGAGGTCGTCGCCGTCATCGCCGATCGTCAAGCCGAGGCGTCGATCCGTCTGCACGAGCGACTCGGCTTCGAGGAGGTCGGGCGCATGGGCAAGGTCGGCTACAAGTACGACCGGTGGCTCGGCACGGTGACGATGCGCCTCCGGCTGCGCGGTCCGCGCCTCTTCGCCCGGGGGCGCGCCGCGCGCTGAGCGTGCGCCGGCCGGTGCGGGGATGCGGCTCGGTCGCAGCACACGTCGCCCGGAGCCGCCGCGTGCGGCACGTCGTGCGACCGCGGCGCACTGCACGCGGCACGTCCTGCGACCTCCGTGGGCGTGTCCGGAGCCGGCGCGGCGGGAGCGAGCCGAGCACGCAGGCGCGCCGGGCCACGGC
>NZ_JBPUGH010000234.1:0-2933 GCF_051548005.1 Curtobacterium flaccumfaciens
AGCTGGCACCGCGCCTCCCGTCCGTTGCGTCCGACGGCTGTCGTGACGCTACTTCGACTCGTAGAGTCGGCTGCTCTCGTCGTGCCACTCGATGGCGGTCGCCGCGAGCTTGTCCTTGAACTCCGCGCCGTGGTGCGCGCAGAACAGGAGTTCGCCGCTGGCCATGGTCGCTCGGATGTAGGCCTGCGCTCCGCAGCTGTCGCAGCGGTCAGCAGCGGTGAGCTGGTTGCTGCCGAATTCGTCGATGGAGAGGTCCTGCACGGTCTGGGTCATTGCTGTGCTCCTCACGGATCGCAGGGCGGGTGCCGGGTTTCCACCCAACGGGTGCCGGTTGGTGACCATTTCAACACGTGCTGCCTGGATGTACGGCATCTTCGGGGCACGTTTCGCTCAGCGCGGACCCGAGGCCCCCAGACCGAGTGTCAGGGCGATGGAGGTCGGTGGTGCTCAGTACCATCGGAAGGTGAGCTCCGACTACTCTGCACGCCATCTCTCCGTCCTCGAGGGGCTCGAGGCGGTCCGCAAGCGTCCGGGCATGTACATCGGTTCGACGGACTCCCGCGGCCTCATGCACTGCCTGTGGGAGATCATCGACAACTCCGTCGACGAAGCCCTCGCCGGGCACGGTGACGAGATCGGCGTGGTGCTGCACCCGGACGGGTCGGTCGAGGTCCGTGACACAGCGCGTGGCATCCCGGTCGACGTCGAACCGAAGACCGGCCTGACCGGGGTCGAGGTCGTGTTCACGAAGCTGCACGCCGGCGGGAAGTTCGGCAGCGGGTCCTACGCGGCGTCCGGTGGGCTCCACGGCGTCGGGGCCTCGGTCGTGAACGCGCTGTCCGAGCGGCTCGACGTCGAGGTCGACCGCGGTGGCAAGACCTACGCGATGTCGTTCCACCGCGGCGAGCCCGGGACGTTCTCCGGCGACGGTCCCGATGCGCCCTTCACGCCGTTCACGTCCGGCAGCGAGCTCCGCGTCGTCGGCAAGGTGAAGAAGGGCGTCACCGGGTCGCGCATCCGGTACTGGGCCGACCGGCAGATCTTCACGTCCGACGCGCGGTTCAGCACGCAGGACCTCGTGAACCGCGCGCGGCAGACGGCCTTCCTCGTGCCGGGGCTGGGGCTCACGATCACCGATGCCCGCCCGTCGTCGATCGAGGCCGCGGCGTTGCGTGCCGCGGCCACCGGTGCTCCGGTCGAGAGCGGCCCCGTCGTCGAGCGCTTCCGGTACGAGGGCGGCATCAGCGAGTTCGTCGAGCACCTCGCCGTCGACTCCGCGGTGACCGACGTCTGGCGGATCCAGGGCACCGGCACCTTCACCGAGACCGTGCCGATGCTCGACGACAAGGGGCACATGGTGTCGACGTCGGTCTCGCGCGAGTGCGAGGTCGACCTCGCCCTGCGGTGGGGCAGCGGCTACGAGACGGTGTTCCGGAG
This sequence comes from Curtobacterium flaccumfaciens, assembly GCF_051548005.1. Taxonomy (GTDB): domain Bacteria; phylum Actinomycetota; class Actinomycetes; order Actinomycetales; family Microbacteriaceae; genus Curtobacterium. Next base: position 1,438 of record NZ_JBPUGH010000234.1, read on the forward strand.
CTTCGTCAACATCATCGCGACGCCGAAGGGCGGGACGCACCAGACCGGCTTCGAGTCGGGTGTGGTGAAGGCCGTCCGTGCGCAGGTCGAGGCGAACGCCCGCAAGCTCAAGGTCGGGCAGGACAAGCTCGAGAAGGACGACGTCCTCGCGGGGCTCACGGCCGTGCTCACCGTGCGCCTGCCCGAGCCGCAGTTCGAGGGGCAGACCAAGGAGGTCCTCGGCACGCCGGCGGTCCGGAAGATCGTCGACCAGGTCGTGTCGCAGCGGCTCACCGAGATCCTGACCTCGACACAGCGGACCGAGAAGGCCCAGGCCGCGACCCTGCTCGAGAAGGTCGTCGCGGAGATGAAGACGCGCATCTCCGCGCGGGCGCACAAGGAGACCCAGCGGCGGAAGAACGCGCTCGAGAACTCCTCCCTGCCGACGAAGCTCGCCGACTGCCGCAAGCAGGACGCCGAGGGCACCGAGCTCTTCATCGTCGAGGGCGATTCCGCGCTCGGCACCGCCAAGCTCGCGCGGAACAGCGAGTACCAGGCGCTGCTGCCGATCCGGGGCAAGATCCTCAACGTGCAGAAGGCCTCCGTCTCGGACATGCTCTCGAACACCGAGTGCGCGTCGATCATCCAGGTGATCGGCGCCGGCTCGGGGCGCACGTTCGAGATCGACCAGGCCCGGTACGGCAAGATCATCATCATGTCCGACGCCGACGTCGACGGCGCCCACATCCGGACGCTCCTGCTCACGCTTTTCTTCCGGTACATGCGTCCGATGATCGAGCAGGGCCGGGTCTTCGCCGCCGTGCCGCCGCTGCACCGGGTCGTCGTGGTGAACCGTGGCAAGCCGAACGACACGCTCTACACCTACTCCGAGGCCGAGCTGCAAGCGGTGCTGAAGAAGCTCGAGAAGCAGGGCAAGAAGTACCAGGAGCCGATCCAGCGGTACAAGGGCCTGGGGGAGATGGACGCCGACCAGCTCGCCGAGACCACGATGGACCGCACGCACCGGACGCTCCGTCGGGTGAACGTGCCCGATGCCGAGAACGCTGCGAAGGTGTTCGAGCTGCTGATGGGGAACGACGTCGCGCCGCGCAAGGAGTTCATCCTCGCGGGCGAGGGGCTCGACCGCGACCGCATCGACGCGTAGCGCGCGCCGCCGCGCCGCCGCGGAGGCGGATGCGGGCGTCCGCGCCCGGGCACACGTCTCGTGAGGGGCGACACGTGTCGTGCTCCTGCGCACGTGACGTGTCGCTGATCGCGAGTCTGGGCTCGGCGGACAGTTTGGCGGGCGGAACGGCGCGAAGGTGTCCGCGGAGCCGAGTCTCGGCCGGGGCGGGCCCGACCGGGTACGAGTCTCGTGGCGGGCGACACGTATCGTGCAGCTGCGCACGAGACGTGTCGCTGATCGCGAGTCTCGGCTCGGCGGACAGTTTCGCGGGCGGAGCGGCGCGAACGTGTCCGCCGGGCCGAGTCTCGGCCGGGGCGGGCCAGACCGGGCA
>NZ_JBPUGH010000235.1:0-2918 GCF_051548005.1 Curtobacterium flaccumfaciens
GGTCCGGCCGCCTCGGTGGCCTCGCGCTCGCGAAGCCGCTCTCGCTTCAGTGGCTGCGCGCTCGCGTGTCGGCCGCGGCGAGCGCCGATCGCATCCGCTCGGCGTCGCCGTCCGGCCACCCGCCCGAGCTCGCCAGCGGGAGCTCGGTCATGTGTCGGCGGAGGTGTTCGGGGTAGTCGCGCACGATGCGGTCCGGGTCGGTGCGGACGGTGGCGTACAGCGCTGGGCCGTCGGGGTAGAAGAGGTCGGCGACGACGAGTCGGCCGTCCGACCCGCGCATGACGTTCGCGGGGTTGTCGTCGAGCGGTCCCCACCACGGCTGCTCTGCCCGGCCCAGTGCGTGCACGTGCTCGATGTGGTCGGCGAGCTCCGCCACCGACGGGTCGCGTTCGGCGAGGGCACGGTGGAAGGCGGTGCCGACCTCCTCGGGGACCGGTTCGAGGTACTCCATGACGGTGAGGTCCGCGCCGCCCTCGAGCACGCGGTGGTCGACGAGCGCGGGTACCTGCCGGGTGTGGGCCGCGCGGCGGTACAGCAGCGCGGCGTACGGCCCGGCGGGGTCGAACGGGTTGATGCGCGCGGCGAGGGTGCCGGAGGGGGAGCGGAGGGCCCGGGCCCAGTCGCCGGTTCCGCAGAGGGTCCAGCCGAGCCGCTCGAACGTCGCGAGCACGTCGGTCCACTGCTGCTCGGGGTCGAGGTGGCGGCGGAACGCGTCGGCGGGGTCCATGCCTCCATCCTGGCGTTCGAACACGTGTTCGAATCCGTGGCACGATGGTCGGCATGGGCCAGAACCGACGGTACGGAACCGATGTCTCCCGCGCCGCGGTCAACGAGTTCCTGACGCGCCCGTACCCGGTGACCCTGACGCGCGAGGAGATCGGTCCCGAGCCCGCGGTCCCGGTGTCCGACGGTGAGGTGGTCGACGTGTGGTTGCGGTTCGTCGAGGTCCGGGTGCAGGAGCGGGCCGTCGTCGTGGCGTACACGGACCGCGCCGTGCAGGTCGAGGTCGCGCGGCGCGACGGCTCCCGCTACCGGGTGTGGGTGTGGCAGGGGGCCGTCACCACGCCCGGTCGCGAACGCTGACGCTGACGCTGACGCCTCAGCGCGTCCAGAAGTCCTCGGGTCGGCGGCCGGGTCGGAACCCGAAGTGCTCGACCATCGCGACGGCCTCGGGGAAGCTCGACGCGAGGACGTCCGCGCTGTGTGCGTCGCTCCCGAAGGTCACGGCACGCCCGCCCTCCTCTGCCCACCACTGCGGCACCCACGACCAGAGCCGCCGGGTGTTCATCTCGAGCGCCCGGCCCGACGCGGCGAGCGCGCGCATCCCCGCGCGGAACCCCTCCTCGAACTCGCGCGGGTCGAACGGTCCTGCCGTCGCGGTGGGCCATGCCCGAGCGGCGTAGTCGATGTGGGTCAGGACCGCGAAGGAGTCCGAGCCGGCGATCATCCGGGGGAGTTCCTCGAGGTAGGCCCACACGACGTCCGATGGTGAACGGTGCTGGTAGAGCGTGACCGGCTCGGTACGGTCCTCCCCCTCCAGCGGCAGCATGTGCAGGGAGCCGTTGACCCGGTCGACCCGTGCCAGCACGTCGGCCGCGGCGGTGTCCCACAGGTGCGGCTGCCCGAACTCGACGCCGGTCAGGATCGTGAGCTCCGGGAAGTCGTGGCGGCAGCGGTCGATCGCGTCGAGGTAGCCGTCGACGTCGAGGGGCGGCAGCCGGACCGCCCCGTGCTCGTCGACCAGTGCGCGGGCGTACGGCCCGAGGTCGTCCGGTTCGGCTCGCCAGTGGTCCTCGAGGTCGAGGTGCTCGGTGAACACGAGGGCGGGGAGGCCGATGCGGACCGCTCGTTCGCAGGTGCGTCGCATCGAGCCGACCGATGCCGGGTCCGATCCGGCGTCCCAGGAGAACTCACTGTGCACGTGCGCGTCGGCGGGCAGCGTCATGCCCCCGACCCTGCCAGCCCGGACCGCGCCGGACAAGCCCCGCCGTCCCGGACGAGCATCGCGGTCCGGACGGGCACTGCCGTCCCGGGCGACCGCCGACGACCCCTACGCTGACGCGGGTGCACATCGCGCTCCGACCGGCCGTCGCCGCCGACATCGACTCGTTGGTCGAGCTTCGCGCCCTCGTGCTCCGCGCGGACCTCGAACGGCTCGGCGTCTTCGACGAGGTCCGCGTGCGCTCCCGGATGCGCGATGCATGGCGCCCGGAGTGGACCCGCGTGGTCGTCGTGGACCGCGCTGACGTCGGCTCCGTCACGAAGCGGAGGAAGACGACGTCGACGCCTTCATGACCTTCCGTGGCGGCGAGGGGTGATCGTCAGGCCTCGCCTGCGATGAACCCGAAGTGTCGCAGGACGAGGTCGGCGACGTCGGCGGGCGCTACGGCGTCCGTGTCGACGACGAGTTCGTCCAGGTCCGCGGCTGCTTGGCGTTCGGCGATCCGCTCGAACCTGTCCAGGTGCCACTCGAGGTGGTGCTGACGGTGCTCGTCGTACCGGTTCCGCAGTCGAGCCTCGAGCGTCGTCGGGCGCGCGACCAACCGGATCGACCGCACGGGCAAGCCGACTGCCTCCGCGTACCGATCGAGGTCTGCGCTGCTCGTGGCGACACCGCTGAGGACGAGCTGCCGTGGGCCCGCGGCGCGGTAGTTCGCCCAGACGGCGGCGATGTTGCGCGCCTCGAGGACGGTGTTCTCGGTGTCGCCCTCCGCGACCGGCCAGGACCGGTGGAACCAGTCGACGTCCATCACGCTGAACGCCCGTCCGGATGCGGCGAGGCGATCACCGACAGCATCGAGCACCGCGGACTTGCCGACGCCGTACGAACCGTTGAGGAAGATCGCGTACTCGTCATCGCGCGCCATGCCCCCGACCCTACGATCGCCGGGGCGTTCCGTCCCCGCACGCCCCTAGGA
>NZ_JBPUGH010000236.1:0-2826 GCF_051548005.1 Curtobacterium flaccumfaciens
GGCGGGCCGTCGTCGTCCTGGAGGCACGGGTCGGCTCGGGCGGTCAGCCGGCGGCGAGCAGGTCCCCCACCACGACGGGCTCGGGCACGAGCGTGACACCGAACCGGTTGAGCACCGTGACCTGCACGTACCGGGCCAGTTCGGCGACCTCGGCCGCCGTCGCTCCCCCACGGTTCGTCAGCGCCAGCGTGTGCTTCGACGAGATCGCCGCGCGTGACCCGGGGACCGCGTAGCCGCGGTGGACGCCGGCGTGCTCGATGAGCCACGCCGCACTGAGCTTGACGTGGTCGTCACCGGTCGGCCAGCGTGGCGCATCCGTGGGCAGGGTCTCGGCGAAGGACGCGGAGACGATCGGGTTCGTGAAGAAGGACCCGGCACTCCAGGTGTCGTGGTCGTCGCCGTCGCCGTCGAGCACCATGCCCTTCGACGCACGGAGGCGGAGGACCTCGTCGCGGACGGTCGCCGGTGCCACCCGCGTGCCGAGGTCGACCCCGAGGGAGCCGGCGAGCTGTGCGTAGCGGACCGGTACTCCGTCGGCTGACGCGGATCCGAGCCGGAACTCGACCGTGAGCACCACGCCCCGACGTCCGTGCTTGAGGGTGGACGAGCGGTAGCCGAGCGCCAGCTCGGCCGCGGGCACCCACGTGCGCTCCCCCGTCGACGCGTCGAGGAACTCGATCCGGGTGAGCACGTCGGACAGCTCCACCCCGTAGGCGCCGATGTTCTGCACGGGGGCGGCGCCGACCGTGCCCGGGATGCCGCTCAGTGCCTCCAGGCCGGTCCAGCCGTTCTCCACCGTCTGCGCGACGAAGGCGTCCCACGGCTCACCGGCCGCGACGCGGACGGTGACGCCGTCGGCGTCGGCGTCGGCGTCGTCCGCGAGCACTGCGTCGACACCGCGGGTGCGGACGAGCACGACCGTGCCGTCGAAGCCCGGGTCGGCGACGAGCAGGTTGCTCCCGCCGCCGACGACGAGCCAGTCGTCGTCCTGCCAGGCCGTGTGCGCGTGCTCGATCAGCTCGTCCGTGGTCGTCGCGGTGAGCAGGGTGCTCGCTGGACCCCCGACGCGGAGCGTCGTGAGGTCGGCGAGCCGCGCGTCCGACACGGTCAGCGGAACGCCACCGTGACCTGCGCCTTGCCGAGCACGGTCTGCCCGGCGGCGGTCACGGTGAGGTCGATGCGCTGCGGGCGGCCCGCGTCGTCCACGGTGCCGACCTTGGCGACGACGCCGACGGTCGCGCCGTCCTGGGGGTCGACGACCACGGGGCGGGTGAACCGCACGCCGTAGCGCGTCACCCAGCCGCGGTCGCCCAGCCACTCGGCGACCGGCTGGACGGCGAGGCCCATGGTGAGCATGCCGTGCGCGAGGACACCGGGGAGCCCGACCGACGCGGCGACGTCGTCGCGGTAGTGGATCGGGTTGAAGTCGCCGGAGGCGCCGGCGTAGCGGACGAGGGCGTCACGGGTGAGGTGTACCTCACGCTCGGCCACGACGGTGCCGATCTCGAGCGAGGTCGCGGGTGCGGTGGTCATGCGTCGTCTCCTCGGACCACGAGGGTCGACGTCGCCGTGACGACGTGCTCCCCCGCGGCGTCGTTCACGGTGCTCTCGGCGGTGACCATGGCGTTGCCGCCGAGGGTCTTCACGCTCGTCACGGTGAGCGTGGCGGTCAGTTCGTCGCCGGCGACGATGGGCCGGTCGTACGTGAAGGCCTGTTCCCCGTGCACGACCCGGGAGAAGTCGATCCCCGCGTCCGGCTCGGCGAGGAGCTGGGCGAGCGTGGCCTCCTGCACGACGACGGCGAAGGTCGGCGGCGCGACCACGTCGTCGTAACCGGCAGCACGAGCGGCCTCCGGCTCGTGGTGGATCGGGTTCGTGGCGAAGACGGCGCGGGAGAACTCGCGCACCTTCTCGCGACCGACCAGGTACGGCTGGGCCGGCGGGAACGTCCTGCCGACGAGCTCGGGGTTCACAGACACGACCGGCAGTCTACCGAGCGTCCTCCGACACCGGATGTCCATGAGGATGCATCGGCTAGGCTGTTCGGCAGCGACGTCGGGGGGTGTCGTGCGAGCTCGGGGAGGGAGCAGCCATGGAGGCACGGACGGAGTACGCGGTCCACACCGGTGATCGGCGCGCCGCGATGGAGGTCGCGAGCGCGGCCCTGCGGCGGAGCGGGCACGAGGTGACGTCGACCGGCGGGACCATCACCGCGCGGAGCGGGAGTCGGTTCCTCACGACCGTGCTCGGCGCACTCGTCCATCCCTCGCGGCAGTTCCGGCAGTACGAGGTGTCGACGACCGTGACCGGGGCCTCGACCACGATCACCGTCCGTCCGCTCCACCACGGGACCGCGGTGGTGGGTGGGACGATCGGTGCCGAGCGGCGTCGCACTGCCTGGCGACAGGTGACCGGTGCGGTCGAGGGCGCGTTGCGCTCCGCGGGGGTGCTCGTCGGGCGCACCGACCACGGCGTGCACTGATCGTCGGCCGCCGACGGCCACCGGCGCGGGCGCGGGCGCGCACCTGCTGTCGTGAGCGGCCGCCACGGGTGGGCGCACGGCACGGTGCGACCTCCGGCACACGGTGCGACGTTGTTTCCGCCGCACCGTGTGGACAACCTCGCACCGTGCTCGGCGAGCCCGCGACGCGAGCGGCCGCGGGTGGGCGCAGGCGAGCACGAGTGGGCGCACGGCACGGTGCGACCTCCGGCACACGGTGCGACCTCCGGCACACGGTGCGACCTCCGGCACACGGTGCGACCTCCGGCACACGGTGCGACGTTGTTTCCGCCGCACCGTGTGGACAACCTCGCACCGTGCTCGGC
>NZ_JBPUGH010000237.1:0-2820 GCF_051548005.1 Curtobacterium flaccumfaciens
CCCGCGTCCTGCTCGACGCCGCGCGCACCGAGCGCGCACGGCTGCCGCGCTGAGCGGCGGCGCGGGCCGCGCGGCGGGAACCCGGTTCCGGACACGGCACCGGAGAAAAGCGCGGTGCGGTGTCCGGAACCTGGTTCCGGCGCCCGCCCGCCCGGCCTACTTCCGCGTCACCCAGCGTGCCCGGACGGCCAACCCCACGCGCAGCACCGCCCGCAGCGGCCACAGCCACCACGCCCGGTACTTCCGCGAGAGGAACCGGTACGCGCTCCGGTGGTGCTCGATCTCCATGCGGCGCCGGTTCGACGAGGTCGAGTGGGCTCCGGTGTGCGTGACCACCGCCGTCGGCACGTACACGTTCGCGCGCCCGGCGAGCCCCACGCGCTGCCCGAGGTCGACGTCCTCGAAGTACATGAAGTACGACTCGTCGAAGCCGCCGAGCTCGCGGAAGAGCGAGGTGCGGATGAGGAAGCACGCGCCGGACAACCAGCCGGCCTCGCGTTCGACGACCTCGGTGGTGGACCAGTACCGCTGACTCCACGGGTTCGCCGGCCAGAAACGCGAGAACGCGGCGTGGCCGAGACCGGTCCGGAGCGAGGGGAGCCGCCGCGCCGACGGGTAGGTCTCACCCTGCTCGTCGAGGATCCGCGGACCGAACGACCCACCGGTCGGCAGTCGGTCGGCCGCGGCGACGAGTTCGTCGATGGACCCCGGGGCGAGGACCACGTCGGGGTTCGTGACGAGCAGGAACTCCGGCCGGACGTCGGGGAGCACGTCGTCGAGCGCGGCGAGGGCCGAGTCGATGCCGCCGCCGTAGCCGCGGTTCCCGCCGGAGGACACCACGACCGCGCCGTACGACTCGCCGATCGCCCGCAGCGCGTCGAGGTCCGCTGAACCGTTGTCCGCGATCATCACGGCCAGCGGGTGCGTGGACGCCGCGGCGACGCTCTCGAGGAACGGCCGGATGGTCTCACCCGTGTTGTACGTGACGGTGAGCACGGCGACCCGGATCATCGGGCGGCTCCGGCGACGGTCTCGTACGCGCCCACGTGCACGGCTGCGGTGGCGTCCCACGTGAAGTCCGCGGCGCGGCGGAGCGCAGCGGTGCGGTGCGACGCGACGAGCTCGGGGTCGTCGAGCAGCTCCGCCATCGCAGCGGCGAGGTCCGCGGCCGCCGGCTCGGAGTAGACGGCCGCGTCGCCGCCGACCTCCGGCAGCGAGAGGCGCCGGGTGGTCAGCACGCACGCGCCCGTCGCCATCGCCTCGACCACGGGCAGGCCGAAGCCCTCGCCGAGGGACGGGTAGACGACGAACTCCGCACCGCCGAGGAAGCCGGAGAGGTCCTCGAGAGGCAGGTACCCGGCCTCGACGACGTGGTCGGCGTACTGCAGCGCGTCGAGCCGCTCGATCGCGGCGTCGTCCCAGCCCCGGGCACCGGAGAGCACGAGCCACGGCGTGTCCGACCCCGTGAGCGAGCGGGCACCGCGGACCGAGGCGTAGGCGTCGAGCAACGCCGTGACGTTCTTGCGCGGTTCGATCGTGCCGAGGAACGCGATCCAGGACGCGTCGTCGGGGAGCGTCGCGGCGATGCGGGCGTCCTCGACCTCGGCGGTGGACGGCTCGTGGAACACGCTCCGGTCGACCCCGAGCGGGGCGACCCGGACGTCCGCGCGGATGCCGGAGACCACCCGTGCTGCCTCGCTCGCGGTGGCGGCGCTCGGCACGATGACGACCGGACGGGTCCGGAGGGAGCGACGACTCCACCAGGTGAAGAACGTGCGCTTCAGGCGCGAGTGCCACTCCGGGTTCGAGAAGAACGTGGCGTCGTGCAGCGTGACGACCGAGCCCCGGCGCCACGAGAACGGGAAGGTGTAGTGCGGGGAGTGCAGCACGACCGCGCCGATCCGCCGTCCGAGTGCCGGCAGCCCGGTCTGCTCCCACAGGAACCGCAGGGGCACGGAATCCGTCCACGACGGGGCCGTGTGCAGCGTCGCGTGCGGCGCGAGGGCCCGGAAGTGGGCGGTGTGGACGGGCCGGACGACGAGGTGCACGTCGAGCGACGGGTCGGTCAGGTGCGAGACGACGCCCTCGACGTAGCGGCCGACGCCGCCGAGGTTGCGCGGTACCGCGGTCCCGTCGATGAGGACGGTGGTCTGCGGCACGCCTGGTTCCTTCCGGCCGGGGACGCCGCGGTGGGGACCGTCGACGGGGGAGTCCCCAGGATAGCCCGCTCCGCTCATGCGCCCGGGTCCACGGCGCTCCGCGGGACGGACGCGACCCGTGTCTCGTGGACCCGCCGTGCGAGGTGCACGGGGAGGTGTCCCGTCACGTCGGCCAGCGCTGCCAGGACGAGCCGCGCCTCCCGGCGGGTACGCCCGGACCGCAGTCCCAGCAGACCGCGTGCGGTCGTCCGGACCGCCGCGCGCAGGACCGTCGACCACGGCGCGTGCCAGAGCGCGACCACGAGTCGGTTGCGCGCGTTGCGGAAGACGAACAGGTCGCTGTGCACGCCGGACGAGGCCGAGTGGTCGTGCTCGACGACCGCGTCGGCGACGTACTCGACGCGCCAGCCGCGACGGCGGAGCCGCCAGGCGAGTTCGGTGTCCTCGTAGTACATGAAGAGCGACTCGTCGAGGAGTCCGACGTCGTCGAGCGCGGCCTTCCGGAGTGCCGACGCGCCGCCCGAGAACCCGAACACGTCGCGGTCCGCGGCACGGTCGGCGGCGCCGAACCAGTCGCGGTCCGTGCCGTTGCCGTCGCGGTCGATCCGGACGCCGGTCGAGTTGAGCCGGACCTCGCCGTCCGCGTCGGGCACCCACAGGT
>NZ_JBPUGH010000238.1:0-2700 GCF_051548005.1 Curtobacterium flaccumfaciens
CGCCTCCAGTCCGTTTGTCGGTCGCGTTCAGGGCGCGCCGCGGCTCAGTCGCGCGGCACGAGCCCGTCGATGGTCGCCAGCTCCTCGCCGGTGAGCGGCGCACCGTCGAGCGCCGCGAGCGTGTCGTCCAGCTGCCGGACGCTCGACGCCCCGACCAGCGCGGACGTGACGGCCGGCTGCCGGAGCACCCACGTGATCGCGAGCTGCGCGAGGGACTGCCCGCGTGCCGCCGCGATGTCGTTCAGCGCTCGCGCCGTCCGCAGGTAGTCGTCGTCGATCCGGTCCGCGCCGAACCAGCGTCCCTCGGCGGCTCGCGACCCGGCCGGCACCGACCCGTCGAGGTACCGGTCCGTCAAGAGGCCACCGGCCAGCGGGGAGAACACGATCGCCCCCGTGCCGATCCGGGTGAGCTCGTCGAAGAGCCCGCCCTCGGGCGTCCGGTCGAACATGCTGTAGCGCGGCTGGTGGATGAGCAGGTGGATGCCCTCCGCGGCGAGCGCCTCCGACGCGGCCCGGGTTTGGTCCGGGTCGTAGTTCGAGATGCCCGCGTACAGGGCCTTGCCGGAGCGGACCGCGGTGACGAGCGCGCTGACGGTCTCCTCGATCGGGGTCGACGGGTCCGGGCGGTGGGAGTAGAAGACGTCGACGTACTCGAGGCCCAGCCGGGTCAGCGACTGGTCGAGCGAGGCGAGCATGTACTTGCGCGAGCCCCAGTTGCCGTACGGCCCCGGCCACATGTCGTAGCCGGCCTTCGTCGAGACGACGAGCTCGTCGCGGTACGGCCGGAGGTCGGACGCGAGGACCCGGCCGAACTGCTCCTCGGCAGCGCCGGGCGGCGGCCCGTAGTTGTTCGCGAGGTCGAAGTGGGTGATCCCGCGGTCGAACGCGTGCAGCAGGATGTCGCGCTGCGTCGTCAGGGGGCGGTCGGTGCCGAAGTTGTTCCAGAGCCCGAGCGAGATGCGGGGCAGCAGGAGGCCGCTCCGCCCGACGCGCTCGTAGGGGAGCTGCTCGTAGCGGTCGTCGGCGGGACGGTGGGCGTCGTGCATCGTTGCTCGATCCGGGTCGGGAGGGCGGGGTGGGAGCGGCCGTCGGGCCGCCCTCGACGCTACCGCGGGACGACGGCGGGGTACGTCGCAGTCAGTCGCGCTGGCGGCGCTGCGGCAGCGACCAGGTGACGTCCTGGGTGGACCCGGGCGTCCCCGAGAACGTGAGGGCGGTCGGGCGGACGCCGCCGGTCGCGGACGCCGTCAGGCACACGTGCTGGACGAGCCCCGTGGAGTCGTCCTCGAAGGACTCCCGCTCCGGGTGACGGCAGTGCTGCAGGTCGTCCGGGACGCTGAGGGTGGAGAGGTCGTCGCGGTCCGCGTCCGACGTCTCCGCACGCATCCAGTGGTTCGGGTACCAGGACCCGGCGCCGTCGACGAGCACCCAGTCGTAGTCGACCCACCAGCCGACGGCGTCGTCGGACATCGACCCGCCGCTGAGGGACCGGACACCGGAGAAGTCGCCGGGCTCCCCCTCCGTGACCGCGGTGACCCGCAGTGCGACGATCCGGTCGCCGTCCGACGGGTCCGCGGCACGCACGATGCCCCAGTCGCCCGCGGCCACGGTCGTCCCGTCCGCGACCGGTTCGGCGCGCGCGAACGTCGCGGTCGCGGTGGCCTCGAGCGGGACGCCGCCGTTCGGCACGTCCGACTGCGAGGAGCACCCGGCGAGCGAGACGACCAGCGCGGCCGCCGTCCCCGCGACCACGAGCAGCCGTCGACCGATCCGTCGTTCCCCCATGCCGGGCAGCGTACCGGGCGCGCCCCGGGTCGGCGGCGCACCGCGAGCCCCGAGGGCCGGCAGCATGCAGGCAGCAGACCGACGTCCCAGCACCGAGGAGCCGCCCGTGCCGCAGCCGCCCCGGATGTCATACCGGGGTAGGGGACGGTCGACACCGCGGACGGATGGCAGCGCTGCGCCGCCTCCGTAGCGTCGTCCTCGTCGGCGAGCGCCGCCGGCGGAGGGAGGCCCCCGTGCTCGACCAGATCACACCGTTCGTCGTCGACCTGGCGGCGAGCCCGCTCGTCTACGTCGTGCTGTTCGCACTGTGCCTGCTCGACGGGTTCTTCCCGCCGGTGCCGAGCGAGACCGCCCTCGTCGCCGTGGCCGCCGTCGCCGCCACCTCGGGACAGCCGGTCCTGTTCGGCGTGCTCGCCGCGGCGGCCGCGGGTGCCGTCGCCGGTGACTCGATCGCGTACTGGATCGGCCGCCGCGTGGGACTCGCGCGGCTCGCGTCCTCTCGGCGGCCCCGCATCGCCGCGGCGTTCGCGTTCGCCGAGCGGCAGATGCAGCAGCGTCCCGCGAGCCTCATCCTCGTCGGCCGGTACATCCCGGTCGGCCGCGTCGCGGTGAACACGACCGCCGGCGCGACGAAGCTCCCCTACCGCCGGTTCCTCGGCATCAGCGCGGTCGCCGGCAGCCTCTGGGCCGCCACCTCGCTCGGCATCGCCCTCGCGACGTCGTCCGTGCTGCACGAGCCCGTGGTGGCGGCCATCGTGTCGATGGTCATCGCGGTGGTGCTGGGCATCGTGGTCGACCGCGTGATCGGTACGATCGGGCGCAGGCGCGAGGCCGCGGTGGCCCGACGCGCCGCCGACGACGGCGGTCCTCGCCACCCCGGCACCGCCGCCGGCCGCACCACCCGTACACCCGCTC
>NZ_JBPUGH010000239.1:0-2660 GCF_051548005.1 Curtobacterium flaccumfaciens
GCGCCGCGACGTCGGGGTCGGGGCCGGGCTCGTCGTGCCGGGGTCAGGCGCCGAACGTCGACCCGAGCAGCGCCGACAGCAGTGCGAGGAACGGCAGCGTGCCCTGCGCGAGCGCCGCGCGGAGGTAGCGACGGCCGGAACCGAGCAGCACGACCGCCGCACCGAGCATCGACGCCGTCGCGAAGACCGTGATCGGCCACCCGACCGCGCCGTTGCCGGCGGCGATCAGGACGACGCCGAGGATCGCGCCGATCGCGAGGAACAGGTTGTAGAAGCCCTGGTTGAACGCCATCGACCGGGTCGCGAGCGCATCGGACTCGGTCTCGATGCTGAAGATGCGCCGGACGCGCGGGCTCGTCCAGGCGATCGACTCGAGGAAGAAGATGTACACGTGCACGAGTCCGGCGAGGACCGCGCACACGCTCGAGATCACGAGGAGAGCCGTCATGGCCTCCATTCTCGCAGGCTCGTCACCGACGTGAGGGCCGGCCGGCTCGGCCAGTAGGCTCGGTGCATGAGCGACGACCGCACGCCCGCCCACGACGACGGAGCCGTCGCCGAACTGCAGAGCATCCGGCAGAGCATCGACAACATCGACGCCGCCGTGATCCACATGCTCGCCGAACGCTTCAAGTACACGCAGCGCGTCGGCTACCTCAAGGCCGCCGCCGGCATGCCCGCGGCCGATCCCGTGCGGGAGCAGATCCAGGTGGCACGCCTCCGTGACCTGGCTGCCGAGTCGCACCTCGACCCGGCCTTCGCGGAGAAGTTCCTGAACTTCATCGTCGCCGAGGTCATCCACCACCACGAGCGCATCGCGGGCGGCAGCGAGTGAGCGGCGACCGGCCGGAGCAGTCCCGGCCCGCGCTGCCGGACCTGCTCGTCGGCTCCTACACGGCGACGGGCGGCGGTACCGCCACCGGTGTCTCGCTCGTCCACGACGGCGTGGCCCGGACCGTGGCCGTGATGGACGACCCGTCCTTCCTGGCCGTCTCCGGCGACCGGGTCTACGCCGTCTCCGAGACCGCCGACGGCAGCGTCTCGGCCTTCCGACGGACCGCCGGGGGCCTGGAGCACCTGTGGGACGCCAGTGCCGGCGGTGACGCCCCGTGCCACGTGCGGGTGGACCCGTCGGGCGCGCTGGTCGTGGCGAACTACACCTCGGGCACCGTCACCGCGGTGTCGCTCGAGCGCGCCGAGTCGTACGCCGCCTCGGTGCTCGCCAGCGACGGGGTCGTCGGCGTGCACGGCACCGCCGACCGGATCACCGTGCCCGACACGGCCGTCGTCACCGAGGTCCTCCCGGACGTCACCGGCCCGGACGAGGACCGGCAGGAGGGCCCACACGCTCACCAGTCGACCGCGACCCCGGACGGGACCGTCCTGGTGGCCGACCTCGGCGGCGATGCCCTGCACGAGTTCCGCGTGACCGCCGAGCCCGCCGTCGAGCGGGTCCGGGTCCACCACGTCGCTCCCGGCACCGGCCCGCGGCACATGGCCTGGTACGACGGTGACCTCATCGTCGCCGGCGAGCTCGACGGCCGGGTCCACCGCCTCCGCCGTGACGACTCCGGCTCGTTCACGGTCGTCGCGTCCGAGCCGACGTTCGACGGCGCCGTCGGGGAATCGCTGCTCAGCCACGTCGAGGTCGACGACGCCGGACGCGTGTACGTCGCGGTCCGCGGACGCGACGTGGTCGTGGTGCTCGACGCCGCGGGCGGCGGACTCTCCCGCATCGGCTCCGCCCCGGCCGGCGGGACGTGGCCGCGGCACTTCGCCCGCGTGCCGGGGTACCTGCTCGTCGCCAACCAGATGTCGGACGCGATCGCCGTGCTGCCCGTGGGCGACGACGGCCTCCCCGGTGCGCCGGTGGCGCAGATCGCGGTGGGCACGCCCGCCTGCATCGTCCCGGTCTGAGCAGCGACCGGCTGCGGCCGGCCGCCGCGGTGCCGCCTCGGTGGCCGCGTGGCGGTGGCGTGGCGGTGGCCGCGTGGCGGTGGCGTGGCCGGGCCCGAGTCTCGTGCTGGGCGACCGTTCTCGGGCCCGGCAGCGCGAGGACGGTCGCCGGAGCCGGGGTTCGCGTGCCGCGTCGACCTGGAGGCGCGGCCCGTGTCACCGGGGTCGGCCAGACTGAGCGCATGGACGCGTCCTACACGATCGTCACCGGTCCACCACCCCTCACCGACTACCTGCGGCTGCGCCGCGACTCCGGGCTGACGCCCAAGACGCCCGAGCAGGGAGCCGGAGCGATCGCCGGGAGCTGGACGGCCTGCCACGTCGTCGATCCCGAGGGTGCCGTGGTCGCGATGGGGCGGGCGATCGGTGACGGCGGCTGGTACTTCCACATCGCGGACATCGCCACCGACCCGGCGCACCAGCGGCACGGGATCGGCCGTGCCGTGGTGGAGCGGCTCGTCGCGGACATCCGCGAGCGGGCTCCGGAGGACGCGTACGTCACCCTCGTCGGGGACCCGCCCGGGCAGCGGCTCTACCGGTCCCTCGGCTTCGAGGACGTCGCGCCGAGCCTCGGTATGGCGCTGCCCGTCCGCTGACGGCAGGCTGCTGACGTCCGGCGGCCACCGGGCTCCGGCCGGCGGCCAGCGCGCTCCGGCCAGCGACCAGCGCGCTCCGGCCGGCGACCAGCGCGCTCCGGCCGGCGA
>NZ_JBPUGH010000240.1:0-2624 GCF_051548005.1 Curtobacterium flaccumfaciens
GGCGAACGCGATCCTCAGCATCGCTGCCGCCGACACGGCGGTGAAGGGTGGCTCGCGCGACGCCCACTACGCGCTCGAGGTCATGGTCCGCACGATCGCCCGGCGCGGCGAGGACCGCTGACCGGTCGATCCGGCGCACGTCCGTCGGTGGCTGTCCTGGCCCGCTGACGGGGTGATGCTCGCCAGTGGTGCAGGGTGTGCGGGGCGTCGGACGTCCGCCGTCCAGGAGATCCCGGGGCCTCGCTGGCGGACGACGGCGCTGTTGTCGTGCGACATCGGCGTGGTCGTTCTTCGTGGCGGCCGGTTGCGCGCGTGTGCAACGGACGACGGTGCCGTTGTCGTTCGACGTCGGCGTGGTCGTTCTTCGTGGCGGCCGGTTGCGCGCGTGTGCAACGGACGACGGTGCCGTTGTCGTTCGACATCGGCGTGGTCGTTCTTCGTGGCGGCCGGTTGCGCGCGTGTGCAACGGACGACGGTGCCGTTCTCCTACGACACCGGCATGGTCGTTCTTCGCGGTCGCTGGTTGCGCGCGTGTGCAATGGACGACGGTGCCGTTGTCGTGCGACGACGACTCCGTGGCCGACGATGCGCGTGTCGATCGACGCGCGGAACGTCGCGGCCAGTCATCACCGGCCAGCACACACCACGAATGCGACCAAGCACGCGTCGATCGGCAGGTGCAGCGACGTAACGCGCGCGTTTCGTCGCTCCCGCCCGAGCCCGCCCGAGCCCACCACGAACGACGAAGGCCCCTCCACGAACGACGAAGGCCCCACACCGAACGGTGCGGGGCCTTCGAGCGGGGGAGTCAGCCTCAGAGAGCAGAGACCTTCTTCGCGATGGCCGACTTGCGGTTCGCGGCCTGGTTCTTGTGGATGACACCCTTGCTCACGGCCTTGTCGAGCTTCTTCGACGCGAGGGCCAGGGCGGCGACGGCCTTGTCCTTGTCGCCCGAGGCGATGGCCTCGTTGGTGTGGCGGATGTGCGTCTTGAGCTCCGAGCGGTACGCCTTGTTCCGCTCGGTGGCCTTGAGGTTGGTCTTGATGCGCTTGATCTGCGACTTGATGTTCGCCATGCGTGTTGCTCCTGTTCGTCTCTACGGGTGGTCGCGACCGCTGGGTAGAGGGGCCCTTGGTCGCATCGCGTTCCACCCGTGGGCGGGGAACGCGGAAGCCAGCCACCAACACTACCAGGAGCAGGCCCAGCGGCCAAAGCCCGACAGGCCGCGAACGGGAGCCCAGCCGCCGGAGCACCACGGCATCGAGAACGCCGCAGCACCGCGGCATGAGCAGGCCGGAGCGACACGACATCCGGACCGGCCGAAACCACCCGGCAACACAGCATCGGTACCGTGACCGGCATGCCGTCCCTCGCACCACGCATCGACACCGTCCCCGCCTCCGGCATCCGGAGGGTCTTCGAGCAGGCCGCCCTGCTCCGTGCGGACGGCACGGACGTCACCATGCTGGTGATCGGCGAACCCGACGTCCCGGTCGCGCCGCACATCGGCGAGGCCGCCCGCCGTGCGTGGTCGGAGGACCGCACGGACTACACACCGAACGGCGGCATCACCGCGCTCCGCCGGGCCCTCGTCGAGAAGCTCCGACGCGAGAACCGCATCGAGGTCGACCTCGAGCAGGTCTGGATGACGATCGGTGCGACGCAGGCACTGTTCCAGGCGATGACCCTCGTCCTGAGCCCCGGCGACGAGGTCCTCGTGCCGGACCCCGGCTACACGACCTTCACGATGAACGCCCACATCCTCGGCGCGGTGCCGGTGCCGTACCAGCTGGCGCCGCAGCACGACTTCGAGCCGGACCTCGCGGCCCTGGAGGCGAGCATCACCGAACGCACCCGGGCGATCATCGTGAACTCGCCGTCGAACCCGCTCGGCTCGGTGTTCGGCGAGGAGACGCTCCGCGACCTCCTGGCCCTCGCGAAGCGGCACGACCTCTGGGTGATCAGCGACGAGGTCTACGAGTACTTCACCTACGGCACACGGCACGTCAGCATCGCCGCGCTCGACGAGGACGACCGCGTGTTCTCGGCGTTCTCGTTGAGCAAGACGTACGCGATGACGGGCGTCCGGGTGGGGTACCTCGTGACGCCGAAGGGGCTCGGTCCGACGATGCGCACCACGCAGGAGGCGATGATCAGCTGCGTCGCCGAACCCGACCAGTACGCGGCCCTCGCGGCGATCGTCGGGGACCACTCGGCGGTCCGCGACGCCCGGGAGCACTACCGCGCGAACCTCGAAGTGGCGAAGGAGGTCCTCGACGCCGCGGGCATCCGCTACCTCGATCCGCGTGGCGCCTTCTACCTCTGGGTCGACGTCTCGCACGCGTCGGGCGGCGACGTCGCCGAGTGGGCCCTCGCGCTGCTGCACCGCGAGCACGTGGCCGTTGCACCGGGGAGCGCGTTCGGGCGTTCCGGAGAGGGGTGGATCCGCATCTCACTGGCGGCGACCCCGGAGGACCTCCGCCGCGGCCTCGGCACGCTGCCCGCGCCCGCCACGGCCACCGTCTGACGACGGGGCGCGAGTCCGCCACGGCGACCGTCCGACGACGGCGCGCGAAGTCGCCGCGGCGACCGGCTGACGGACTGGAGGCGCGGTGCGGGCCCCC
>NZ_JBPUGH010000241.1:0-2595 GCF_051548005.1 Curtobacterium flaccumfaciens
GCGGCGCGCCGCAGCCGACGACGCCGCAGGTGGTTGATCCGCGCAGCCCACGTCGGCCCCTCGTAGAGGAACGCCGTGTAGCCCTGCACGAGCGTCGCCCCCGCGTCGATGCGGTCCTGCACGTCCTGCTCGCTCGTCACCCCGCCGACCGCGATCACGCAGAAGTCCTCGGGCACGGCAGCACGGACGCGACGAAGGACCTCGAGCGAGCGCACGGCGAGGGGTGCGCCGGAGAGTCCCCCGGCACCCATGGCCTCGACGTCGGCAGCCGGTGTCGTCAGCCCCGAGCGATCGATCGTGGTGTTGTTCGCGATGACTCCGGCGAGCCCGAGCTCCACAGCGAGCCCGGCGATCGCGTCGATCTGCTCGTCGGTGAGGTCCGGCGCGATCTTCACGAGCACCGGCGTCCGGCCGGCGGCGTCCCGCACGGCGGTCAGGAGCGGACGCAGCTGGTCGAGCTCCTGCAGGCCACGCAGCCCCGGGGTGTTCGGCGAGCTGACGTTGACCGCGAGGTAGTCGGCGAACGGCGACAAGAGCCGGGCGGACTCGAGGTAGTCGTCGATGGCGTCCGCGACGTCGACGACGCGACTCTTGCCGATGTTGACGCCGATGACCGGACGGCCGGGGTTGCGGCGGGCCCGTTCGAGCCGTCGCGACGCCGCGGGTGCGCCGTGGTTGTTGAACCCCATGCGGTTGATGAGTGCGCGGTCCGGGATGAGCCGGAAGAGCCGGGGCTTCTCGTTGCCCGGCTGCGGCTTCGCCGTGATCGTGCCGACCTCGACGTGCCCGAACCCGAGCACACCGAGCCCCCGGATGCCCTTCGCGTCCTTGTCGAACCCGGCGGCGAGGCCGAACCGCGACGGGAAGTGGATGCCCATCGTCGTGATGCCGTCCGACGCCGACGGGCGGGAGGACCGCTCGACGAGCCGGCCGATGAACGGCACGTGCGGGATCACCCGGATCACGGCGAACGCGAGGTGGTGGGCCCGCTCCGGGTCCATGTTCGCGAACACCGACCGGAAGACGACCTCGTAGCCGCCGCGGATCGCCCGCTCGACGCCGACGCTCACGCGTCCGCGCCCTCGGCGCGGGAGGCTGCGTGGTGGTCGAGGCGGAGCTGCCCGATGGCGTCCTCGAAGTCCTCGAGGGAGTCGAAGGCCTGGTAGACGCTCGCGAACCGGAGGTACGCGACCTCGTCGAGCTCGCGGAGCGGCACGAGGATCGCGAGCCCGATGTCGTTCGCGTCGATCTGGCTCGACCCGGACGACCGCACGGTCTCCTCGACCCGCTGCGCCAGGACCGCGAGGTCACCGTCGGTCACGGGACGCCCCTGGCACGCCTTCCGGACGCCGGAGACGATCTTGTCGCGGCTGAACGGCTCGGTCACCCCGTTGCGCTTCACGACGTTGAGCGATGCGGTCTCGGTGGTCGAGAAGCGACGCCCGCAGTTCGGGCACTGGCGACGGCGACGGATGGAGGTGCCGTCGTCGCTCGTGCGGGAGTCGACGACGCGGGAGTCCGGGTGGCGGCAGAAGGGGCAGAACATGTCGGACCCAGGCTACCGGCTCGTGCGCTCCGTCACGGCTGCCCCGTGCGCCGGCAGCTGCTCCTCCGTCGCGAGCGCCACGATGTGCGGCGCGACCTCGGCCAGCGCCTCCGGCGAGTACCGGATGACCTGCTGCGGCCGGAGGAACGTCGACGCGGAGAGACCCGAGCCGAAGCGGGCCTGCCCGCCGGTCGGCAGGACGTGGTTCGACCCGGCCAGGTAGTCGCCGAGGCTGACCGGCGTGCTCGGCCCGACGAACACCGCTCCGGCGGCGTCGATGTCGGCGAGCACCGCGTCGTCGTCGGCGGTCTGGATCTCGAGGTGCTCCGGGCCGTACGCGTTGCTCACGGTCGCGGCGTCGGCGAGCGAGTCCACGAGGACGACCGCCGACTGCGGTCCGTCCAGGGCGACCTGGAGGCGCGCAGCGGTCCCGACGCGCGCCGTGCGTTCCGGGATCGCGGCCTCCACCGCGTCGGCGAACGTCGACGAGGTGGTCACCAGGACGGCGCCCGCCTGCTCGTCGTGCTCCGCCTGGCTGACGAGGTCGGCCGCGACGTAGCCGGCGTCGGCCGTGTCGTCGGCGATCACGAGGATCTCGGTCGCGCCGGCCTCGGAGTCGATGCCGACGGTGCCGCGGACGATCCGCTTCGACGCGGCGACGTAGTTGTTGCCCGGACCGGTCACGAGGTCGACCGGCTCGAGGTCGATCTCCGGCACGCCGTACGCCAGTGCGCCGATCGCCCCGGCACCGCCCATCGCGTAGACCTCGTCGACACCGAGGAGCCCGGCCGCCGCGAGGATCGTCGGGTGCACGTGTCCGCCGTGGTCGCGCTGCGGCGGGGACACGAGCGCGATCGATCCCACGCCGGCGACCTGTGCCGGGACGACGTTCATCACGACGCTCGACGGGTAGACGGCCTTGCCGCCGGGGACGTAGAGACCGACGCGGCGCATCGGCTGCCAGCGCTGGTGGACCTCGGCGCCGTCGGCGAGGGTCGTCACCGAGCCTGCGGGCACCTGCGCGGCACTCGCGGCGCGGACGCGACGGA
>NZ_JBPUGH010000242.1:0-2581 GCF_051548005.1 Curtobacterium flaccumfaciens
GCGCACGCCCTCGCGGTCGCCGCGCGGAGTGCCGGACTCTCGGCCGACCAGGCCGCCTCGGCGTTGCACGAGGCCTGGCCCGCCTGACGGAACGGGCGGGGCGGGGGCGACCCGCGCCTCCAGGCCGGATCGTCGCGTGCGCGACGGAGCAGCGAACGCGACGCAGCCCGCATCAGCAGTGCTCGAACACGTAGGCGTCGTCCCCCGCCGGCACCAGGTCGCGGTCCCGGAGGATCGTCATCGCCGGCCGCTTCGTCGACGCGCACACGGACGACCACGGACGCTTGCTGTTGTCCGTGTACTCGATGTCGATGACGCGCTTCCCGTACGCCTTCGTGTACGCGCCGCACTCCTGGTAGACGAAGCACTCCTCGGCGACGACGAAGTCGAACCCGGTCTGCTCCCGGCCCGACGCCCCGAGCTGCGGGGTGTTCTTCTGCCCGACGGCGAGGCCCTTGCCGTGCCCGAGCCGCACGAGCGCCGCGGCGAGCGCGAGGTTCCCGGAACGCGTGAGCTTCCCCTTCGACCGCGTCCACGAGTCGAGGTTGTCGTACTCCACCGCGTCGAAGCCCCGGTCGGCGCACCGGGTGACGGTCTTCGTCAGCACGCGGACGATCGTGGCGCGCTTGGCCGCCGTCGTGGTGTCGAGGAGCATCTCGTCCGGCCAACCCGGGTCGGACACCGGCGCGCCCGAGCGGTCCCGGAGGATCGCGGTCGGGTGGTCCCGCTTCCACATCGCGGCGTCCTCGGGCTGGGTCTGGAAGCCGTTGACGTAGCAGATCGAGTACTTCCCCTTCGCCGGGCGTCCGGTGCTGTCCCGCTCGACGATCGTGACGCCGACCGGGGGCGTGTAGGACCCGCCGAGCTGGTAGTCGGGGACGCCGGAGGTCGGCAGGTTCCGGTACGAGGACCCCGGCACCGCGGTGGCGCAGGCGGCGGTGCCGAGCACGGCCACCAGGGTCGTCGCGACGGTCATGAGCAGGGTCCTGGCACGCACCCGGGCATCCTCGCACGCGCAGGGCGAACGACCCCACCCCCGGTCCGCGGGGGTGTACCCGCTATGCTGGGGGTACTCGAGGCGCCGATCGCCTCGTGCGTCGTACGGACGCCCCCGACTCCCGACCACTCGTTGGTCGATGATCGAGCACCTCACGAAGGTGCCCAGGCTCTCTGCTGCGGCGACTGCGCCAGCCACCCGTGCTGGTGCGCATCCCGCCCGCGCGCTGCACACGAGCGCGCCCACAGCCGGTCGAACCGGCTGGAAAGGTCACGATGACCGACACCATGAACGACCTCCGTTTCTCCGACCTCGGCGTCCCCGCGCCGATGGTCGACGTCCTCGCCCAGCAGGGCAAGGAGACCGCGTTCCCGATCCAGGCCGACACCCTCCCGGACTCGCTCCGCGGCAAGGACGTCCTCGGCCGCGGTCGGACCGGCTCCGGCAAGACCATCGCGTTCGCGATCCCGCTCGCCGCCCGTCTCGCGGCCAGTGGTCGCAAGCGCCGCGCCGGACGCCCCCGCGCCCTGGTCCTCGCGCCGACCCGCGAGCTCGCGACGCAGATCGACGCGACCCTCGCACCGCTCGCGAAGGCCATGGGACTCAACACCACGACCATCTTCGGCGGCGTCGGACAGGGCCGTCAGGTCGACGCCCTGCGCGGCGGTGTCGACATCGTCGTGGCGTGCCCCGGTCGCCTCGCCGACCTCATGCAGCAGGGACACCTCACGCTCGCCGACATCGAGGTGACCGTCCTCGACGAGGCCGACCACATGGCCGACATGGGCTTCCTGCCCGGCGTCACCAAGATCATGCAGGCGACGCCCGAGCAGGGGCAGCGCCTCCTGTTCTCGGCGACGCTCGACAACGGCGTGGACAAGCTCGTCAAGCGGTTCCTGCACGCCCCGGTCATGCACTCGGTCGACGACGAGACCAGCCCGGTCGAGGCGATGACCCACCACCTGTTCGAGGTCGCCGACGCCGACGCGAAGAAGGACCTCGTCCGGACGCTGGCCTCCGGCTCCGGTCGTCGCATCATGTTCATGCGCACGAAGCACCACGCGAAGCGCCTGGCGAAGCAGCTCACGAGCCAGGGCATCCCGGCCGTCGACCTGCAGGGCAACCTGTCGCAGGGCGCCCGGGAGCGCAACCTCGCGAAGTTCTCCTCCGGCGAGGCCCTCGTCCTCGTCGCCACCGACGTCGCCGCCCGCGGTGTGCACGTCGACCACGTCGAGCTCGTCGTCCACGTCGACCCGCCGACCGAGCACAAGGCGTACCTGCACCGCTCGGGCCGCACCGCCCGTGCCGGTTCCTCGGGTGACGTCGTCACGATCTCGCTGCCGGCCGAGCGCCGGGACGTCGCGCAGATGATGCGTGCCGCCGCGATCAAGGTCACCCCGCAGCAGGTCACGTCGAACTCGGCCGCCGTCACCGAGCTCGTCGGCGAGGTCGCTCCGATCCGCCACGTCGCTCCCGAGCAGCCGGCGCAGCAGCAGCGGGCGCCGAAGCAGCGCTCGGCCGAGTCCGACAGCGCGGGCGGCGGTCGTCGTCGTGGTCGCGGTGGACGCTCGGGAGGCACGGGTC
>NZ_JBPUGH010000243.1:0-2564 GCF_051548005.1 Curtobacterium flaccumfaciens
CCCGAGGCCCGGACGCCGCGCCACCGTCGAGCCGAGCCAAGCCGGCCGCGGCCGGTGCCCCGTCCGTTGCGCCCCGCACCTGCGCGTGGTCGGCACGCGTCGCGGAGTCGGGCGGTGCCGCCGCGTCGGGCGGAGCCGGGCGGTCGACCCGGCTCAGCGTCGAGTCCTTCAGCAGCTGCTCGGACCGCCCGGCCACCACCACCGCCGCTGCGCCGGGCCTCGTCCGGATCCACCCCTCGCCGTCGAGCTGCTCGTACGCCGCGACGACCGTTCCACGTGCGACCCCGAGCTCCGCCGCCATCACCCGGGTCGAGGGCACCCGGTCCCCGTCGCCCAGGACTCCGCGGTCCACCAGGTCCCGCACGCGCGCGACGACCGTCGCGACCTTGCCCGCCGACTGGTCCACTCCGTCACCCTCGATCTGGACCAGGCAATGGTCCAGTGGCGACCCTAGCGTTGTCGCATGAGCAGTCCGTCCCTCACCGTCCACCGCCTCCGCGACCGTCAGCACACCGACCCCGAGACCCTGCACGCCGTGCTCGCCGAGGCCCTCGTGGCGCACGTCGGCTTCGTGCGCCAGGGTCACCCGATCGTGCTCCCGTTCCTCTGCGGCGTCGGCGACCTCGGCGAGGGGCCGGTCCTGCTGCTCCACGGATCGACCGGCGGCGGACTCTTCCTCGACGCCGGCACAGAGGGCGTCCCGGTCGCCGCGACGGTCACGCACGTGGACGGCCTCGTGTTCGCCCGCAGCACGTTCGACAGCTCCGCGAACTACCGCAGCGCGATGATCGTCGGCCGCGCGACCGTCGTTCCCGCGGACCTCCGGGCCGAGGCGCTGTGGCAGGTCTCCGAGCACCTCATGCCCGGGCGCCGCGCGGAGGTCCGCGAGATGACCGCCAAGGAGGTCCGTGCGACCCAGGTCCTCCAGCTCCCGCTCGACCGCGCCAGCGTGAAGGTCCGTGCCGCCGGCGTCGGGGAGGCGCCGGACGACGGGGAAGACCACAGCGTCTGGGCCGGCGTCCTGCCGCTCACCCTCCGCGCCGGAGCTCCGCTCCCGGGGGACATCTCGGGGGACAGCCCGGTGGACGCCTCGGTCCGGCAGGTCGCGTCGCGGTTGGAGCGTCTCGCGACCGACCGGGAGGCCCGGATCGCCGCCGTCATGCGGCACACGGCCGACTGACGGCCGGGTCCAGGGCCGTGCGGCCCGTCCGAGGACGCTGCGAGGAGCGACGCTTCCTGTGATCAACCGCAGGAACACGCCGGAACTGCCCAGCAACCGGATCCGCCGTGACCAATACGTTACTTTCTCGGGCCACCCCTCCAGGGGCGGTCCGAGCCGCCTCTCCCGAGGTCGCGACGGAAGGAACCATGGGACGCCACGCTCTGCTCGCAGCAGCCGACAGCCAGCACGCCGAGGCGCTGCCCGCACCCGCCGCTCCCACCCACACGACCGGCGACCCGGGCCTTCGCCGTCCGCGCGGTCGTCGCTCGGCCCTCGGCCCCGCCGCTGCTCGATCGACCTTCGTGGAACCGACGAAGCGGACCCGCGTCGTCGCGATGCGTCCCGTGCCCGTGGCCGCCGCCGGTTCCGCCGTGCTCTCCCGCACGGCGTCGCTCGAGGCCGAGCGTGCCCTCGACCCCCGGCACGTCCGCCGCGCCGCGAACGCCAAGCGCGCCGCGATCCTCCTCGCACCGGCGCTCGCCGTGACCTCGAGCCTGACACTCGCCGTCCCCGCGAACGCCGCGACCCCGTCGACCGAGGCGCACTCGGGCACGACGACCTCGCAGACCGCACTGGCCGGCGTCCCGACCGCCGAGCTGCAGACCTACACCGTGGCGCACGACGTCGAGGTGCCCGTCACCGCGATCGACGGCGTCTCGACCACGACCACCGTGGTCTCGTACCCGACCGTCGTGACCCGGTTCGGTGTCACCACGGCCCAGGCCGAGTCGGCGATCTCGGCGGCGCTCTCCGCCGGCGGTGACCGCGCCACGATCCTCGCGACCGCGCTCCAGTACCTGGGGGACCCCTACGTCGAGGGCGGCGCCTCCCACTCCGGCATCGACTGCTCGGGGCTGACGATGGTCGCGTACGCCGCCGTGGGGATCCCGCTCGTGCACTACGTGCCGACGCAGGACGCCGCGGCGACGACCATCCCCGAGTCCGAGGCGAAGCCCGGCGACCTCGTGGTCTACGACAACGAGGACCACGTCGGCATCTACCTGGGCCAGGGGCTCGTCCTCCAGGCGCCGCACCCGGGCGAGGTCGTCGACATCGTGCCGATGTACCCGGCCGCGCACCACTTCGCACGCCTCCTGCCCGCCGGCGCCTGACGAGCACCAGGCGACCCGTGGCGGGCCGGACCGCCCGTCCTGCAGTCGTGTCGCGCCTCCCGTAAACTGGAGTGATGGCCTCCGAGACCCGCACCCCGTTCGAAGAGCAGCGTTCTGCTCGTCCGCAGGTGCGCCCGCGCACCGAGGGCTGGACCCAGGCGCAGGACTCCGCGGGTCGCCCGCTCCTGCAGTTCGCGTCGCCGAAGCGGGGCAAGCCGCCGGTGCACCTC
>NZ_JBPUGH010000244.1:0-2533 GCF_051548005.1 Curtobacterium flaccumfaciens
CCCGGTCCCACCGGGCCGAGGCCGACTCGGCGTCCCGGAGCACGTCGGCGCCGACCGCGGCCGCCAGCAGTGGCCGGAGCCGTTCGTGCGCGAGCACGGCGAAGTCCTGCCGGGTGCCGAAGCGCACGGCGAGCGCCCAGCACCGCGCAGCCGCCTCGAGGGACCCTTCACGCACCGCAGCGAGCGCCAGTCCGGCGAGGGTCGTCCCGACCACGGGGAGGTCGGTCCACCACGGGCGGACCCGGAGCAGGGCGAGTGTCGCGTTCCGCATGCGCCGCGCGACCGCTCGCTCGGCCGGCCGGAGTCCGTCGCGACCGCCCGCGGTCTCGTCGACCGCGGCGATGCGGGCCGCACCCGCCATGAGTCGCCAGTTCGGGGCGGGGCCGCGCCGGTCCGATGCTGCCTCCCACGCCGCTGTGTACCGTTCGGCAGCCGCCGCCGGGTCGCCCTCCGCTCGCCGACACTCCGCCTCGATCGCCAGCGCGATCAGGGCCACCATCGCGCCGTCGGCCTCGGGGCCACGCCCGCCGGCCGGTCGGTGCTGCAGCTCGCGGGCGACCGCGCGTGCCCGGTCGACGTCGCCGGTCGCGGCGGCGCAGAGCCCGACGGACCAGGCGATCTCGGACAGGTCGTCGTCGGCGCCCAGGAGCTCGAGACGCCCCCGCGCCCGTTCGGCCGCGTCGAGGGCGTCCGTGTACCGGCCCGTCTGCGCGAGGAGCTGCGTCATCGTGACCGCGGAGGTCCCGGTCGTCCACACGTCGCCGGTGCGGTTCGCGAGGTCCCGGGCGGCGGCGGCGAAGCGGAGCGCCTCCGTCGGCTCCCCGCCGTTCTCGGCGAGGGGCGCGCTGAGCAGGTTCCCGATGCAGGCGACACGGTCGTCGGGATCGGTACGGAACCGGGCCAGGAGTGCGGCCGCTGCCTCCGGGCGGCCGAGCTCGACGAAGAGCGCGGCGAGGGCGTCGATGACGGGATCGTCGGCGGTCGCGGTCCGGCGCCAGCGGCGGAGCGTCGACACGGCCCACGCGGTCGTGCGGCGGTCGTCGAACGCGGACGCGCCACCGGCGACGACGAGCCCGACGTGCGCGGCGGTTCGGTCCGCCGCTGTCGGCTCGCAGGACCGCAGGACGGTCACGACGTCCGGCGCGACCGCGGTGATCTCCTCCTGCGTGCCTCGGAGCGTCCAGTAGGCACCGAGGGCGCCGAACACCGCCGCGGTCGTCCCGGCGTCCTCGTCGCGGAGCGCCCATCGCAGGAGCGCGACGAGGTTGTCGGCTTCGCGGCGGACCTCATGGAACCGGCCGAGCTGCTCCGGGCCTGCGATGGCGAACAGATTGTGGGCGGTGCCGAAGTCGTGGGCCCACCGGAGCATCGCGCGTCGGACCTCGTCGGCGCGTGCGAGGTCGCGGAGCCGCGCCGCGCCGAACTCCCGGACGGTCTCGAGCAGGCGGTAACGGACCGGCTCACCCTCGCGCTCGACGAGCTGCACGAGCGACTGCTCGACGAGGTCGGCGAGGTCGTCGAGTGCGTCCCGCTGGTCCGGAGCCGCGACCGCCTCCACGGCGTCGACCGCGAGCCCGTCCGGGAAGAGCGCGAGTCGGGGCAGGAGATCGCGGGCGCCGTCGTCGAGGAGGTGCCAGCTCCACTCGATGACCGCGAGCAGGGTGCGGTGCCGTTCCGGGGCGCTCCGGTCGCCTCCCCGCAGCAACGCGAAGCGGTCGTCGAGGCGACGTTCGATCTCGTCGGTGCTCATGCCACGGATCCGTGCGGCGGCGAGCTCGATCGCGAGGGGTGAGCCGTCGAGACGGCTGCAGATCCGGCGGACGGCGTCCACGGGCAGCACGGCACCGGGTCGGGCCGCCCGGGCACGCTCGGTGAAGAGGCGCACCGCGGCGCCGTCCGCCTCGACGGGCAGGGGTGCCAGGGGCGCCACGACCTCGCCGGCGATCGCGAGGGGCGCCCTCGACGTGGCGAGCACCCGCAGGTCCGGAGCCGCGGCGAGCAGCTCGGCCGTCACCGTGGCGACCGGCTCGAGCAGGTGCTCGCAGTTGTCGAGCACGAGTACCGTCGGACCGTCCGACAGCGACCGCACGACCCTGGCCGACAGGTCGGTCACCACGGCGTCGCGGAGCGTCCTGGCCGATCGGACCTCCACGATCCCGAGCACGGCGCCGAGCGCGGGCAGGACGTCCTCGGGGGCCGCGACGGACGCCAGCTCCACCACCACGACGCCGACCTCGTCCGGCAGATCCGCCGCGACCGCCTGCGCGAGGCGGGTCTTCCCGAGTCCACCCGCCCCGAGGACGGTGACCAACCGGTCGCGCGACAGGAGGTCCATGACGGCGGCGAGGTCGGCCTCCCGCCCGACCAGCGTGTTCGGGGCGGCCCGCAGGCCGACGCGGCGCGCCCGCCCCGCCTGGTCGGCCGACCGACGCAGCAGGTCCGCGTTCAGCCGCACGAGCTCGCCGGAGGGGTCGGCGCCGAGTTCGTCCACCAGCCGGTCACGGTGCGCGGCGAACGCGGCAAGCGCCTCGGC
>NZ_JBPUGH010000245.1:0-2492 GCF_051548005.1 Curtobacterium flaccumfaciens
AGCTGGCACCGCGCCTCCCGTCCGTCAGTGGGGTCGCGTCAGGCGCGACCGCGGATGCTCCGGAGCAGCCACCCGATGATCGCGAGGATGACGATCACGAGCCCCACCCAGAGCAGGAACTTGAGTGCGCCGACGAAGATGCCGCTGAAGAGCAGGACGAGGCCGACGATGATCGCGATGATCAGCAGTGCGGGCATGGGGGTCTCCAATCCCTGGAACGAGACCGAGCGGGTGCCCGGGCCGACCGAGACGCTACTCGTCACCGCGTGACCGCGTTCGCGGACGGGTGTCGCGCAGCCGCCCGGGCGGTGGCCCTCAGCCGACGAGGTTCTGCACGAACACGTGCGGCGTGAAGCCCGTGAGGTCGTTGATGCCCTCGCCCTGCCCGATGAGCTTGATCGGGATGCCGGTCTTCTCCTGCACGCTCAGCACGAACCCGGCCTTCGCGGAGCCGTCGAGCTTCGTGATGACGAGCCCGGTGACGCCCGCGCCCTCGATGAACGCCTGTGCCTGCGCGAGCCCGTTCTGCCCCGTCGTGGCGTCGAGCACGAGGAGCACCTCGGCGATCTCGGTCTGCTTCTCGACCACGCGCTTGATCTTCGACAGTTCGTCCATCAGCCCGGCCTTGGTGTGCAGCCGGCCCGCGGTGTCGATGACGACGATCTCGGTGCCGTCGCGCATCGCCTTCTCGACCGTCTGGTACGCCACGGAGGCCGGGTCCTGGCCGGGCTGGGCGGGCCGCACGACGTCGACGCCGGCGCGCTCGGCCCACGTCGCCACCTGTTCCACCGCGGCCGCACGGAAGGTGTCCGCCGCGCCGACCACGACGGTGCGGTCGTAGGTCTTGAGGAACTTCGCGAACTTGCCGATCGTGGTGGTCTTGCCGACGCCGTTCACGCCGACGACGAGCACGACGGCCGGCCGGTTGCTGAGCTTCAGCGTCGTGTCGAGCTTCGAGAGCCGTTCCTCGAGGACCTCGCGGAGCATGCGCTGCAGGTCGGCGGGGTCCGTCGTGCCGTAGCGGTCGACGCGCTCGTGGAGGTCCTCGATGATCGCCTCGGAGATGTCCGGGCCGAAGTCGGCGCCGATGAGCGCGGTCTCGAGGTCGTCCCACGTGGTCTCGTCGATCGTCTTGCGCTGGAACAGCCCGCGCAGCCGGGAGGACAGTGACCAGGAACTCGCCATGTTCCCAGCTTAGAGCGCGGCGGGTGGGCGTCGTGCCCGGTATCCTCGACTCCTGAAGGGGAGTATTCCTCCTCGGTGACCTCGTCAGTACGGTCCGGAACGATCCGGGCCCGGGGCACCGGCCCCCGGTCCGACCCACGGACCGTCGGGTGGAAGAGACCTTCAGGCTCCTGCGCGCGCTGCGTGCTCTTGACCTGAAGGGAAACCCGTGGACGTCCCCATCCTCGTCTGGTTGATGACCATCGCCGGCATCCTCGGCCTGCTGATCTTCGACTTCTACTCGCACGTGCGCACGCCGCACGTCCCGCACATCAAGGAATCGGCGTTCTGGTCCGCGTTCTACGTCGGGCTCGCCATCCTGTTCGGTGTCGGCATCCTCGTCTTCGGCGGCGGGCAGGCCGGTGGCGAGTACTTCGCCGGCTGGTTGACCGAGAAGGCGCTGTCGGTGGACAACCTCTTCGTCTTCCTCATCATCATGTCGAGCTTCGCGGTGCCGAAGGAGTACCAGCAGAAGGTCCTGCTGGTGGGCGTCGCGATCGCGCTCGTGGCCCGCGGCGTGTTCATCGCCCTCGGCGTCACGATCATCGAGAACTTCTCGTGGGTGTTCTACCTGTTCGGCGCGCTGCTGTTCTGGCTCGCCTGGTCGCAGGCGAAGGGCGGCGGGCACGACGACTCCGAGGGCGATTCGAAGCTCATCCGGACGCTCCGCAGGGTGATCCCGACGACCGACGACTACCACGGCGACAAGCTCACCGCGAAGATCGACGGCAAGCGCCTCTTCACGCCGATGCTGCTCGTCATGGTCGCGATCGGCCTCACCGACGTGCTCTTCGCCCTCGATTCGATCCCGGCGATCTTCGGTCTGACGCAGGACGCGTTCATCGTGTTCACCGCGAACGCGTTCTCGCTCCTGGGTCTGCGCCAGCTCTACTTCCTCATCGCGGGCCTGCTCGAGCGCCTCATCTACCTCGGCCAGGGCCTGGCCGTCATCCTCGCCTTCATCGGCGTGAAGCTCGTGTTCCACGCGATGCACGTCAACGAGCTGCCGTTCATCAACGGCGGTGAGCACATCGAGTGGGCGCCGGAGATCCCGATCTGGTTCTCGCTGAGCTTCATCGCGCTGACGATCGCGGTCGCGACGGTCGCCTCGCTGGTGGTCTCGAAGAAGCGGCAGGAGCGCGGGCTCACCCCGACGGGCCAGCCGAAGGAGGCCGTGGAGGCCGACGCGAAGTAGTCGCGACCCGTCGCGGCCGGGCGCGCCCCGCTCAGCGGCAACGCGAAGCGTTCCGGGAGGCGCGGTGCCAGCT
>NZ_JBPUGH010000246.1:0-2441 GCF_051548005.1 Curtobacterium flaccumfaciens
CCGCGCCTCCGGTCCGTGAGGTGGGTTGCGTGCTACTTGAGGTCGGCTTCCGTGTAGTAGCCGCTGTCGACCAGGACGGACTTGTAGTTGTCCTTCGTGACGACCGTCGGCTGGAAGAGGTAGGTCGGGACGACCTTGACCTTGTTGTCGTAGCTCTTGGTGTCGTTCACCTCGGGCTTCTTGCCCGTCAGCAGGTCCTCGGCCATGGTGACCGACTGCTTCGCGAGCTTGCGCGTGTCCTTGTAGATCGTCGAGTACTGCTGACCGGCGATGATCGACTTGACGGAGGCCTGCTCGGCGTCCTGGCCGGTGATCGTCGGCAGCGGGCGGTCACCCGAGCCGTAGCCGGCACCCTGCAGCGCCGAGATGATGCCGATCGACATGCCGTCGTACGGCGAGAGCACGCCGTTCAGCGTGGTGCCGCCGGAGTACGACTTCGCGATGAGGTTCTGCATGCGGGCCTTGGCGGTCGCCGGGTCCCACTGCTGCGTCGCGGCCTGGGAGAGCTGGTCCTGGCCGGACTGGATCTTCAGCGTGCCGTCCTCGAGGTACGGCTTGAGGGTGTCCATCGCGCCGTTGAAGAAGAACCCGGCGTTGTTGTCGTCGAGCGAGCCGGCGAAGACCTCGATGTTGAACGGGCCCTTCTTGCCGGTCTTCTTGCCGTCCGCGTCGAGGACGCCGAGACCCGTGAGGAGCGACGTGGCCTGGTCGACGCCCACCTTGTAGTTGTCGAACGACACGTAGTAGTCGACGTTCTTGTTGCCGGTGAGCAGGCGGTCGTACGAGATGACCTTGATGCCGGCCTTCGCGGCGGCGTCGAGCTGGTCGGACAGGGCGCCACCGTCGATCGACGCGATGATCAGGACCTTCGCGCCCTTGGTGATCATGTTGCTGACCTGCTGCGCCTGCTGCTGGACCTTGTTGTCGCCGTACTCGAGGTCGACCTTGTAGCCGGCCTTCTCGAGGTCGCTCTTGACGGCGTCGCCGTCCTTGATCCACCGCTCCGAGACCTTGGTCGGCATCGCGACGCCGACGAGGGCGCCCTTGTTGTCGCCGTTTCCGCCGTCACCACTGCCCGTGGCGCCACGGCCCCCTGCGGAGCACGCGGCCAGGCTGACTGCCAGTCCGACGGCGACGATCCCCGCTGCGATCTTGCGCTTCATCATCGAAGTACCTCTTGTTCCTCTCACGTCGTCCTCGACGCGCTGGGTTCGGGCTGCTGTGCCCCTGGGGTGCTGCTCAAAGTGAGCGCTCACATCATGTGGGTTGTTTCACGGGGTGTCAACTCGTCGTGATCGTTTCGCGACCTTTCGTGCGGGCCCCGTTCCGGGGGTACGGTTTCCCACGTGACGACCACGACGGCCCCCGAGGGCAAGCGCCGCAAGGCGCCGACGATCTTCGACGTCGCCGAGCGTGCCGGGGTCTCGCACCAGACCGTCTCCCGTGTCATCAACGGCGATCCCACCGTCCGCGAGCAGTTCCGCGACCAGGT
Source organism: Curtobacterium flaccumfaciens (assembly GCF_051548005.1). Classification (GTDB taxonomy): domain Bacteria; phylum Actinomycetota; class Actinomycetes; order Actinomycetales; family Microbacteriaceae; genus Curtobacterium. The sequence goes on from NZ_JBPUGH010000246.1 coordinate 1,493, forward strand.
GGCCGCCGCCGTCGCCGAGCTCGGGTACCGCCCACGGGCCGCCGCACGGGCACTCGCCGGGGGTCGGAGCCGCGCGCTCGGCCTCGTCAGCACGGGCGACGCCCTGTACGGGCCGTCGAGCACCGCGATCGGTTTCGAACGAGCCGCCCGCACCGCCGGGTACCACGTGCTCCTGTCGACCCTGCCCGAGGACCCGGTGCCCGCCGACCTATCCGGCGCGCTCGCGTCGTTGCTCGCGCAGGACGTCGCCGCCGTGGTGCTCGTCGCCGCCGACAACCGGGTGCTCGATGCCCTGGCCTCGCTGACCGTCCCCGTGTCGGTGCCGGTCGTCGTGGCGAACGCCGTGCAGCGCGACGCCGAACGGACCGGAGCGGCACCGAACGTCGCCGCCGTGGCGATCGACCAGGCCGCGGGCGCCACGCTCGCGATGGAACACCTCTTCGCGGCGGGACACCGTCGGATCGTGCACATCGCCGGGCCGGCGGTGTCGCAGGAGTCCGAGGTCCGCCGGGCGACCTACGAGCGGATCATGGCCGACCGAGGGCTCGAGGCGGTCGTGCTCGAGGGCGACTGGACCCCCGCGAGCGGGTTCCGCGCGGCGCAGGCGATCGACGTGCACACCGTCGACGCGGTGTTCGCCGGGAACGACCAGATGGCGCTCGGCGTGCTGCACGCCTTCGCCGAGGAGGGGCTCCGCGTCCCCGACGACATCGCCGTCGTCGGCTTCGACGACATCCCGGAGGCCGCGCACTTCACGCCGCCGCTGACGACGGTGCGGCAGGACTTCATGGCGATGGGGGAGCGGGTGCTCACCTCGGTGCGGCGGCTCGTCGAGGGGCAGTCCCACGACGACCGGCTGATCGCGCCCGGGCTCGTGGTGCGGCGGAGCGCGTAGCGAGCGCGCGCGGCGTGCGCCGCGCGCGTGGCGTGTGTTCGGTGCGAGGTCGGT
>NZ_JBPUGH010000247.1:0-2389 GCF_051548005.1 Curtobacterium flaccumfaciens
GAGTTCAGGCATGCCGGTGGACGCCGCACCCCCTCTGAGTCCCGTCTGAGTCCGTCGGAAGGAGCGCACGTGTCGTCCGTGTCCTCGGCGTCGTCGCTCGCGATCGACGGCCTGGTCAGTGGCCTCAAGACCACCGACCTCATCAACTCCCTGATGTCGATCGAGCAGGTCCCGCAGACGCTGCTCAAGAACAAGGTCACGTCGACCAACTCGTTCATCTCGTCGCTGCAGACGATCAACGGGCTCGTCCAGACCCTGGCCACCAAGGCGTCCGACGCCGCGAAGGCCACCTCGCTCGACGTCTTCGCCGCCACCTCCTCGTCACCGTCGGTCACCGCGACCACCGGCACGGGCGCCTCGGCCGGGTCGGCGTCGTTCACCGTCGGGTCCACCGCGACCGCGCAGGTCGGGGTGACCGCCGCGATGTCGACGTGGTCGGCGGACCCGGGCCCGGTGACGATCGTCCGGGCCGACGGCACGAAGACCACCGTGACCCCCTCGTCGGGTTCACTCGACGACACCGTGTCCGCGGTCAACAAGTCCGGGGCGGGCGTCACGGCGACGAAGGTCTCCGCCGGCACCGCCGCCGACGGGACGAAGCTGTACCGCCTCCAGTTCACGTCGTCGACGACCGGTGCGGCAGGCGGGTTCAGCGTGTACCGCGGCTCCGGTACCGACGTCGACGCCGGCACCGCGACGGACGTGCTCTCCGGGACGGGAGCGGCCGTCGTCACGCCCGCGAAGGACGCGAGTGTCACGCTGTGGGCCGGTACCGCCGCCGCACAGACCGTCACCAGCGCGTCGAACACGTTCACCGACCTGCTGCCGGGGCTCAGCGTCACCGTCAGCCAGGTGACGACGGACCCCGTCACCGTGACCGTCGCGCAGGACACCACGAAGGCCCAGGCGGTCGCGTCCGGGCTGGTCGACGCGCTCAACGCGGTCACGAGCTACTACGGCTCGAACACCTCCGTGACGAGCACGACGAGTCCGACCACCGGCACGACGACGACGACCGCGGGTGTCCTGCTGGGCGACGCGACGACGCGCTCGGCGGTGCAGGCCCTCAACTCCGCGATGGCTGCTCCGGTGAACGGCAAGTCCCCGTCGTCGATCGGCATCGTCGTGACGAAGGACGGCGACTTCACCTTCGACGCCGACGCCTTCCAGAAGGCCCTCGCAGCGGACCCCGCGGGCACCCAGGCGATGCTGTCCGGGATCGCCGCGACCGTCGGTGCGGTCGCCACGACGGCGTCCGACAAGTACGACGGGTCGATCACGACCGCGATCACCGGCCAGCAGTCCGTCGTGAAGGACCTCAACGACCAGATCGACAGCTGGACCGACCGCCTCACCATGCGTCGCGCGACCCTGCAGACGCAGTACGCGGCGCTCGAGACCAGCCTCAGCAAGCTCCAGTCCCAGTCGAGCTGGCTCTCCGGCCAGCTCGCCGGACTGTCGAGCTCGAGCTCCTGACGGGAACCCGATGACCTACGACCTCCAGGCCGCCGCCTTCCGGCAGGCCGCGCAGCCGCGCTCCGTGACCGACCAGCGTCGCGCGCAGTACACGAACGAGGCCGTGCTCTCGGCGACGCCAGCACAGCTCGTCACGATGCTGTACGACCGGCTCCTGCTCGACCTGCACCGCGCCGAGGCCGCCCAGACCGGCTCCGACTGGGAGGCCGCGCGCGAGCAGCTCCTGCACGCGCAGGCCATCGTCGGCGAGCTGTCCTCGACCCTGCGCATCGACGCATGGGACGGCGGCGAGGGGCTCCTCGCGATCTACAACTACGCGAGCACGTCGCTCATCACGGCGAACGTGCACCGTGACGTCCAGGCGACGCGCGACTGCATCCGCATCCTCGAGCCGCTCCGGCAGGCCTGGCACGACGCCGCGGCGTCGCTGCCGGCGGCGTCCGCCGCTCCGGTCGTCGGACACAGGGCGGGTGGGGCACTCGGTGTCGCCTGACGAGGACGCCCTCCGGGCCGGCTGGGAGGCACTGCTCACCTCCCTGGAGCAGGACCTCGATGCGCAGGCGGCCGGGTCGGCGAGCGGACCCGCTGCCGGACCGGTGGGGTCGGCGTGGGTGGAACCGACCGGGCTGGGACCGGTGCCGCGCGACCTGGTGGGTCGTGCCTCCCGGCTGTTGGCCGCGCAGCGGGACCGGGCGAGCGCCCTGGAGGCCGAGCGCGCCGCCGTCCTCGAGCACCTCGGCGCCCTGCGCGCGGTGGACGCGACGCGCGAGCCGCGCGGCGCGGTGTACCTCGACGCCTCCGCGTAGACCTTCCTCTCTCGACGAAACGCGCGCGGTGCGACCTAGCACGGGTCGTACGACGCCTGGCACGTCGAAACCCCCGCGGTTCGTGGAGCGCCCCACCCCCCCCCCCC
>NZ_JBPUGH010000248.1:0-2362 GCF_051548005.1 Curtobacterium flaccumfaciens
CCACCCGCGCCGCGCCGCGCGCGGACGGAACCAGAGTCCGGGCACAGCACCGCGGACAAGGGCAGTTCCACGTCCGGAACCTGGTTCCGCAGCTCGTCGTGACCAGACGACGGACCGGAGGCGCGCGCTCAGCCCGCCCCGGGCCTCCCGTCCGTCCTCGCCCAGGTGACAGGCCCGCCTGACGCAACCCACAGCCTCCCGGCCGACACCGCGTGGGAGAATCGCGGCATGTCCGACGCAGCCCCCGGCCTGCGCGAGCGGAAGCGCCTCGCCACCCGACTCGCCATCCAACAGGCGGCGTTGCGCATCGCGGTGGAGGACGGCCTCGCGGCCGTCACCGTCGACGAGATCTCCCGCCGCGCCGACGTCTCGTCGCGCACCTTCTTCAACTACTTCCCGAGCAAGGAGCAGGCGATCCTCGGGGACGACCCGACCCTGCCGGACGACGACGCCCTCGCCGGGTTCGTCGCGGGCGGTCCGACCGGCGACCTCCTCCAGGACCTCGGCAACCTGCTCGTGCACTCGACGCAGGCCCTCATCGACGAGCGGGGCCTGATCGCCGAGCGGCAGGAGGTGCTGCGTGCCAACCCGGAGCTGTTCTCGCGGCGGATGGCGTCGATGAAGGAGTTCCAGCACGAGATCGAGACGGCGGTCGCCCGGCGTCTCGAGGCCACCGAGCCGGACCCCGATGCTCGCCGTCGGCAGTCCCGTCTGGCGTCGATCGTGGCCCTCGGAGCGCTGCGGCACGCGTGGTGGGAGTGGTCCGAGCAGGGCGGCGACGTGCACCTCGTCGACGAGCTCGAGCGGTCCTTCGCCGACCTCGGCGCGCTGGTTTCGCGTTCGCTGGTCTGAACCTGTATAGTCATTGCTCGTGCCGCTCCGGCGACGGAGTGCCGAAACGCTGTGGTGACACAGCACCAGACGTGCCGGAAACGGTGCGTTCGCCGCCTTAGCTCAGTCGGTAGAGCGATTCACTCGTAATGAATAGGTCGTCGGTTCGATTCCGACAGGCGGCTCCGCAGAACCCCCTCCGATCCCCGGGTCCGAGGGGGTTCTCCCGTTCGCGCACGAGTGTCCTGGTAGACAGGCCGCATGACGGTTCGTTGGGGAGTGCTCGGGACGGGCGGCATCGCGCGCTCGTTCGTCGGTGACTGCGCGGCGGTCGGTGTCGAGTTCGTCGCGGTCGGGAGCCGGACCACAGCGTCGGCGAAGTCGTTCGCGGACGAGTTCGACATCCCGCGTGCGCACGGCTCCTACGAGGACCTCGTCGCCGACCCCGACGTCGACGCCGTGTACGTCGCGACGCCCCACTCCCGCCACGCCGCCGACGCGCTCCTCGCGATCGGGCACGGCAAGCACGTCCTCATCGAGAAGGCCTTCACGATCACCGCGGCCGAGGCCCGCGCGGTCGCCGACGCCGCCCGCCGAGCGGACGTCGCGGTGATGGAGGCGATGTGGACGCGCTTCCTGCCGCAGATGGCGATGATCCGCCAGGTGCTCGCGGAAGGGCGCATCGGTCGTCCGCGGCTCGTCGAGGCGACGCACCACCAGGCCCTGCCGTCGGACCCGCAGCACCGGCTGAACGACCCGGCACTGGGTGGGGGAGCGCTGCTCGACCTCGGGATCTACCCGGTGTCGTTCGCGGTCGACGTCCTCGGGCTGCCGGAGTCGGTCGTGGCGTCCGGCACGCTGAGCGAGCAGGGCGTCGACACGCAGATGGGCATCGTGATGACCCATGCCGGCGGGACGCAGTCGACGGTGCACTTCGCGCTCGACCTCGCGAGCCCGAACACGGCGTCGATCATCGGCGAGGACGGTCGCATCGACCTCGACGCGACCTGGTTCACGCCGACCACGTGGCGCATCCGCGACCGCGACGGTGCGGTCGTGGAGGAGTTCGACGGGCGTGAGGAGCGCACCGGCTACGGGCACGAGGCGCGCGCGTTCGAGACGATGATCGAGAGCGGGACGCACGAGGGCGGTCCGATGGACCTCGAGGAGTCGGTCGGGATCATGGCCCTCCTCGACGAGGTCCGGCGCCAGGTCGGCGTCCGCTACGCGGCCGACGATCAGGAGGATGAGGAAGACGGCCTGGAGGCTCCTCCCGCAGTTCCGTAGGATCGGTCGCGATGTCCGAGCCGCAACCTCCACGCCCGACCCTCGCCGAGCGCGCCCGTCACGCCGTCACCGCGTTCCGCGGCTCGGTCGCCCGACGCCCCGTGCCGTGGATCGCCGGCGGCCTGGCCGGTGTCCTCGTCCTCGGTTCCGGCGGCGCGGTCGCGGTCGCCGCAGCCACCATGCCCGAGCCGGCCGCGCCGACCCGGACCACCGCGGCGGCGCCGACGGCCACCGCGTCCCGCAC
>NZ_JBPUGH010000249.1:0-2245 GCF_051548005.1 Curtobacterium flaccumfaciens
CTACGTGACGGACCGGCACCTGCCGGACAAGGCCATCGACCTCGTCGACCAGGCCGGTGCCCGCCGTCGCCTCGCCCTCTCGGGTGATGTGGACGTCGAGGCACTGCATGCCGAGGTCGCCGCGCTCAGCGCGTCCAAGGACGCGGCCGTGGCGGAGGAGCACTACGAGGAGGCGTCGCGGCTGCGCGACCAGATCGACGGCCTGGAGGCCCGGATCACCGCCGCCTCGGAGGCGGGCGCGACCCGCGCCTCCAGTCCGGCACCCGGTGACCGACTGATCACGGAGGCCGACATCGCCAGCGTGGTGTCCCGTGCCACCGGGATCCCGGCGACGCGACTGAGCCAGGGTGACCGCTCGCGGCTGGCCGTCCTCGAGGACGAGCTGCACGAGCGCGTCGTCGGCCAGGACGATGCCGTGCAGGCGATCGCCCGTGCGGTGCGCCGGAGCCGGACCGGCATGGGCGACCCGCGTCGACCGGTGGGCAGCTTCCTGTTCCTCGGACCGACCGGCGTCGGCAAGACCGAGCTCGCGAAGGCGCTCGCGTCGTCGCTCTTCGGGGACGAGTCGGCGATGCTCCGCTTCGACATGAGCGAGTTCGGCGAGCGCCACACCGTCTCGCGGCTGGTCGGTGCCCCTCCCGGGTACGTCGGCTACGACGAGGCCGGACAGCTCACCGAGCGAGTCCGTCGGAACCCGTACTCGGTGATCCTCCTCGACGAGGTCGAGAAGGCGCACCCGGACGTCTTCAACCTGCTCCTGCAGGTGCTCGACGACGGACGGCTCACCGACGGTCAGGGGCGCACGGTCGACTTCCGGAACACGGTCGTGATCATGACGTCGAACATCGGGTCCGAGTTCCTCGCCTCACGCTCCGGTGCGCTCGGGTTCTCGGCGGTGGGTTCCGCGGACGGGTACGCGGAGGACGACCTGCGTGCACGGGTGATGGGGAAGCTCCGTGAGGCGATGCGGCCGGAGTTCATCAACCGCATCGACGAGATCGTGCTGTTCCGCAAGCTCGACCGCACGCAGATCGAGTCGATCGTGTCCCTGCTGCTCGAGGACACCGCGCTCCGGCTCCTCGGCCAGGGCATGACGCTGTCGGTCTCCGACGCGGCCGTCGCCTGGCTCGCCGAGCACGGCTACGAGCCGGAGTACGGCGCCCGCCCCCTCCGCCGGCTCATCCAGCGCGAGGTCGACGACCGGATCGCGACCCTCGTGGTCTCCGACGCGGTCCGGAGCGGCGACACCGTGCGCGTCGACGCGGTGGACGGCGCGCTCCGCGTCGAGGCGGCGCAGCGCGTCGCGATCTGACCCCGCTCGCTCCCACGGACGGCCCGGTGTCTTCACGACACCGGGCCGTCCTGCTGTTTCCGGCAGCAATTCCCGAAGAAGTTCGCGGAAATGCTTGCGCGGACATTCTCGGTGTGGTTAATGTTCACGAGCACCGTTCAGCACGAGACCGAGAGGGGGCGAGACCAAGATGATCTCCACCATCACGACGCACCGCACGCCGTTCACCGGCACTGCGCTGTTCACCGGCACTGCACTGTCGACCGGCACTGCGCTGTCCACCGGCACTGTGCCGTTCCGTGGGACCACTGGACTCTTCGGCACCCCTGTCCGAGTCCGCTGACCTGCAGCGTCCTTTCCACCGCACCCCTGCGCACACAGCACCGCTGAGCTCCTCGGCTCGCGCCTGCTGCCCGTGACGTCCTCCGTCTGCGGCCACCGTCGGTGGTCGGGGCGCGGCGTCGCGGAGCACCGCGTCGGGGACGTCGGCGGCCGGTGGCGCTCTTCCCGTCGGTACGCATTCCTGATCGCATTCCGGCGCATTCTCCAGGCGCTTTCCGCGCGCCGTCCTGATGCTGCCCGGAGTGCATTCATCCGTCATTCTCACCCGCCCGCACCCCGGGTCGATCCGTCGCGCCCGGGGACCGTCCGGGTGACCATCCAGTAGGGGATCCACCACCATGTCAACGCCCACCACCACCCGTCCTCCCGATACCCGCGCGGTGCGCCGTCGGGTCTCGCTGCCCGACCGCATCGCCCTCCGGGTCGGTCTCTGGCTGATCCTGTGGAGTCGTCGGACCACGCCCGTCCGGGTGTCCGTCGACTTCGAGACCCGGCAGCGGATCGAGCGCGAGCGGCGTGAGACGCAGCTCCGCCTGCTGCTGCAGAGCGGCGCGATGCAGCTCTGGCGCTGAGCGGCGTCGGGCGCCGGGCGCGCCCGGCGCCGCTCGGCGT
>NZ_JBPUGH010000250.1:0-2113 GCF_051548005.1 Curtobacterium flaccumfaciens
GTGCAGCGAACCCGGCTTCCGCGCACCGGATCGGCCACGCACAGGACTGGACACGGCTCTGCGCAGCGGTGTCGATGCCACGTCCCCTGCCCGGGTGGCACCCGGAGTCGGGACTGCTGCTCAACGCCGCACACGCGCAGACTTCCGGGGTGACCGACACCACGACGCGCCCCGCGACCGCCCCGACCACCTGGCAGCACGCCTCCGCCCTGCGGTCCGTGGTGGAGCTGCTCCTCGGGCTGTCGTTCTGCGCGACGGTCGCGTTCGGTGGGTACGCCGCGGCGACCGGGCACATGCAGGTGCTGGCGCAGGTCGCCGCGATCGTGTTCGTCACGACCCTGGTCGTCGTGCTCGTCAACTGGTTCCGCGCCGTCGAGGCGTCCGAGCGCTGACGCTCGTGCCCGCCGCGCGCGTCACGTGCCGCGGCCGCAGGCTCCCGGTGATCGTCAGTCGGTCCGTGCCGCCTCCTGCTCGTCACCTCTCCGTGCCTCGTGCCGCTGCAGGCGTGCCTCCGCACGAGTGATCCCGGCCTCCCGACGGTCCGCCCGACGCTCCCGCGCCCGCTCGACCACGAAGTAGAGCGACGGCAGCACCACGAGGGTCAGCAGCGTCGACGACACCAGGCCGCCGATCACGACGAGGGCGAGCGGCTGCGAGATGAAGCCGGACTTGCCGGTGAGCCCGAGCGCCATCGGCACGAGCGCGAAGATCGTCGCGAGCGCGGTCATCAGGATCGGCCGGAGTCGTCTCGTCGCGCCCTCGACCAGGGCCTCGGCCACACGGAGCCCTCTCCTGCGGTACTGGTTGACGAGGTCGACGAGCACGATCGCGTTCGTGACGACGATGCCGACGAGCATGAGCAGGCCGATGATCGACGCGACCCCGAGCGGGATGCCGGTGATGATCTGCAGCAGGAGCGCCCCGGTCGCGGCGAACGGCACCGACATGAGGAGCAGCAGGGGCTGCAGCAGGCTCCGGAACGTGGCGACCATGATCACGTAGACGATCAGGATCGCGACGAGGATCGCGAGGAACAGCTGGCTGAACGCCGACGACTGGCTCGAGGCCACACCGCCGATCGACGCCGAGGCACCCTTCGGCAGCTGCAGCGCATCGACGGCCGCGGTGACGTTCTGCACCGCGGCGCCGAGGTTCGTCGCGTCCGGGGTGACGGTGATCGTCGCAGTGCGCACCGCGTTCGCCGTGGTGATCGTGGTCGGCCCCTCGGACTGCTCGACCGTCGCGAGGTCCGACAGCGGCACTTCGCCGGTCGACGTCGGGATCGAGAGCTTCTTCAGCGCGGCGATCGTCTCCGGCGGGTTCGGGTCGGCGATGTACACGTCGAGCGTGGCGTCGTCGATCTCGACGCTGCCGGTGTCGCGCGGTGAGACGGCAGCGGCGACGAGCCCGCCGACCTGCTGCTCGGTCAGGCCGCGCTCGGCGGCCTCCTGCCGGTCGACCTTGACGGCCAGGTAGGGCTCGGCGGCCGAGAGGTTGCTCGTCGCCTCGGTCGTGCCGTCGACGCCGCGCATCTTCCGCAGCACGGTGTCGGCCGCGGTCCGGAGCTCGGCCTGGGTCGGCGCGGTGACGTCGACCTCGATGTCGCTCGAGCCGCCGAAGCCGCCCCCGGCAGAGGACAGCGACACCTGACCGACGCCGTCGATCTTCTCGATGCGGTCGCGGGCGGTCGTCTGGATGGTCGGTTGGTCGGCGGCCGCGTCGGTCGTGACGTTGTACTGGACGGACGCGGAGGCCCCGCCGCCGAACGCCGCCTGGATCGACTGCCCGCTCGACCCGATGGTGGTCTGCACGGTCTCGACGCCCTTGACGTCGCGGAGGACCCGCTCGACCTTCGCGGCCGCGTCGGACTGGTCGTCGAGGCTCGTGCCGGGCTCGAGGTCCTGCGTCACCGTGAAGGTGTTCTGGCCGGAGTCACCGAGGTAGTTCGTCTTCACGAACGGGACGGCCGCGAGGGTACCGCCGAGCACGAAGACCGCGAGCACGATGACGACCCACGGGCGCCGCATGGCCCACGCGAGGACGGGACGGTAGCCGCGCTGGAGTCGGTCGCGGCGGCCGGCGTCGTGCAGGTCGGCGGCAGACGCCAGTGCGC
>NZ_JBPUGH010000251.1:0-2050 GCF_051548005.1 Curtobacterium flaccumfaciens
CCTCCAGGCCGTCCATCGGTTGCGTCTACGCGGTGCGGCGTGTGACCGTGTCGGCCAACGACGCGAGCTGCTCACGCGCCGACGGCGTGAGCGGTGCCGCGTCGAGCGCGGCCTTCGCGCGCTGCACGTGCCGGTCGATCGAGCGCTCGACCGCTGCGACCGCGCCCGAGTCCGTGAGGGTCGCGCGGAGCATCTGCACCTGGCCCTCGTCGAGGTCCGGGTCGCCGAGGAGTTCGTCGAGGAGCTGGCGGGGGCCGGGGGACAGCGTCTTGCGGGCGCTCGCGATGAGGACCGTGCGCTTGCCCTCGCGGAGGTCGTCGCCCGCGGGCTTGCCGGTGACCTCGGGGTCGCCGAAGACGCCGAGCATGTCGTCGCGCAGCTGGTACGCCACGCCGAGGGGGAGCCCGAAGGACCGGAGCCCCTCGAGCTGCGACTCGCTCGCCCCGGCGACGAGTGCACCGATGACGAGGGGGGCCTCGACCGAGTACTTCGCCGACTTGAAGACGATGACGCGCTGGGCCCGGAGCAGGTGCTCGCTCTCGTCGATCGCCGGCCACGCGGTCTCCTCGTGCACGTCGAGGTACTGCCCCGCCGTGACGTCGAGCCGCATCGCGTGGAACTCCTGGCGGACGATCCGGGCGCGGGCGGGGTCCAGGAGCGCGAGGCCCTCGTCGAAGACCGCGTCGCTCAGGGAGAGCAGCAGGTCGCCGAGGAGCAGCGCCGAGTTCGTGCCGTACTGCGCGCGGTCACCGGTGAAGCCCGAGTCGCGGTGGAGCGCCTCGAACCGGCGGTGCACCGCGGGGAGGCCGCGTCGGGTGTCCGAGCGGTCCATGATGTCGTCGTGCACGAGTGCCGCGGCGTGGAACACCTCGAGCGCTGCGGCGACGGTGACGACCGCCTCGGCCGTGGTCTGGCGGGAGCCCTCGGCGAGGGGGTCGAACGACCCGGACCGGCCCGCGACGGACTGCCAGCCCCAGTAGCAGAAGAGGGCACGGAAGCGCTTGCCGCCCGACAGGAGGTCCCGCGCGTACTCGTCGAACGGAGCGAGGTCGGGGCTGATCGCGAGGAGCCGTCCACGCTGCTCGTCCAGGGCCCGTTCGATCCGTGCGGAAACGAGGTCCACTAATCGCGTACTCTCAGCCACACTCCCTACCCTAGTGGAGTGGTCGAGACGTAGAATCGGCCAACCAAAACCTTGCGTCGATCCCAGGAACAGAGGGAACACAGATGCCACTCTCGGAGCAAGAGCAGCGCCTCCTCGAAGAGATGGAGCGCAGTCTCTATCAGAACGACTCCGACTTCGTCGCGCGCGTCACGCGGCGCCAGGGTCGCCCGACCTACACGTCGATCGCGCTCGGGGTGCTCGGTGCACTCGCGGGCGTGGCCGTCGTCATCGTCGGACTCGTCCTCCGCCAGCCGCTCGTCGGGATCCTCGGGTTCGTGATCATGCTCGCCGGTGTGTTGTTCGCACTGCGCCCCGGCATGCGGGTTCCCAAGTCGAAGCCCGGCCGGACGCCGAAGTCCGGTGGTTCGTCGGGGTCGAAGTCGTCGTCGTCGGGCGGGTCCTTCATGGACCGCATGAACGAGCGCTGGGACAAGCGCAACGAGCAGGGGCAGTAGCTCCACCGCTCCTCCACGATCCTCCACGGGGTCGGTCCTCCGGGACCGGCCCCGTTTCGTGTGTCCAGGGGCTGGCGCTGGGCGGTGGGCGCTGGGCGCTGGGCCGAGGTTCCGGAATTCGGGCCTGTCGAACGTGCGTGGCTCGGTGAGTGGAACCTCGGCGTTCGTCACGCGGCGAGTCATGGAACCTCGCTGACGGGCGGGATGCCGGGGTACACGGGGCGTCGGCTTCCGCGGTCATGACTCCCCGCGTGCGCGTCGTCGAGTGGGCGCGAAGTGTCGCTCGCGGCGTTCCGGAGCGTCCGTTCGTGACCGGACGACGTCGACCGTGCGGGGAGTCGTGACCAGCCGACGTGGACCAAGCGGGCGCACGAGGTGCGGCGTACGGGGCGCGTGGTCGCACGACGTGTCGCCGTGGTCGAGGGAAGTG
>NZ_JBPUGH010000252.1:0-2040 GCF_051548005.1 Curtobacterium flaccumfaciens
CCGCAGCGCCGGGCGCCGCCGGAGCCCCAGGCGCCGCCGGACCGCCCCGCAGCGCCCGACCGCCCGGGACCGCCGGAGCACCCGGCAACCCGACCCTTGCCGGCCGCGACGACCACAGCACCGCCCCGACCACGACCGCCCCCGCCACGACCTCGACCGCGTCCGGCACCTCCCCGAACGCCACCCACGAGGCGAGCACCCCGATCACCGGCACGAGCATCGAGAACGGCGCCACCGTGCTCGACGGGTACGTCGCCAGGAGCCGGGACCAGATGCCGTACCCGACCAGCGTCGCCACGAGCACGATGTACAGCAGCCCGAGGTCGGCCGGCAGTGCACCAGGGGTGAACACCGTGCCGAGCGCCCGCCCGATGCGCTCGGGCCCCTCGACCGTGAGCGAGAGCACGGCCATCGGCACGGGCGGCACGATCGACCACCACAGCGTCAGGTGCAACGGGTTCGACGCACCTGCCCGCCTCGTCGCGACGTTGCCGATCGCCCACCCGAGCGCACCGCACAGTGCGAGCACGACGGGGAGCAGCGCCGCAGCCTGCGCCCGGTGCACCGCGATCGCGGCGAGGGCGCACACCGCGACCGTCACCCCGATGACCTGCCGACCGGTGAGGCGCTCGCGGAGGAACACCCCCGCGAGCACGACGGTGAACGGTGCCGAGGCCTGGAGCACGAGCGACGCGAGCCCCGACGGCATCCCGGACGCCATGCTCAGGTAGAGGAACGCGAACTGCAGCACGCCGAGACCGAGACCGACGAGCAGGAGCCGTCCGAACGGGATGCGCGGGCGGGGCACGAACAGCACCGTCGGCACGGCGAGCAGCGTGAACCGGAGCGCAGCGAGCAGGAACGGCGGGAAGTGGTCGAGCGCGAGGGCGGTGGCGGGGAAGTTGAGCCCCCAAGCCACGGCGACGACGACGGCGAGGAGACGGTCACGGGCGAGCACCCTCCCACCATGACGGCGGCGACGCTGTAGCACCAGCGCACAGTTCGACAGCGAGGTTGTAGGGTCCCTGCATGGTCGACTTCGACGTGCAGCTGCTCGCCGTCCTCCGGGAACTCGCCGAGCGCGGCAGCGTCACCGCTGTCGCCGACGCGACCCACCGCACGCCGAGCGCGGTCTCGCAGCAACTCCGCACCCTGCAGCGACAGGTCGGCACCCCGCTCGTCGAGCGCAGCGGGCGCGGTGTCCGGCTCACCGAGGACGGCCGGGTCCTCGCCCGACTCGCTGCGGGCATCGCCACCGCGGTCGCGGAGGTCGACGCCGCGTGGCGCGAACACGTCGGCGGCGCCGTCGGACGCGTCGACCTCGCGATCTTCCCCTCCGCCGCGGAGCTGCTGCTGCCGGGCCTGCTCGCCCGGATGCGCGAGCACCCCGGCATCGAGCTGGTGCTGGTCGACGTGGACGTCAGCGAGGACGAGTTCGGGCCGCTGGCCGCCGACCACGACGTCGTCGTCGGGCACCGTCCGGACGGGGCGCCGCCGGCGGGACGCTCGGGCCTCGAGACCGTCCCGCTCCTCCGGGAGCCGCTCGACGTCGCGTTCCCGCCGGACCACCCGCTCGCCGGACGCCGACGGGTCGGGATCGACGACGTCGTGGGGGAGACCTGGATCGGCGTGCCGGAGGACTACCCGATCGACCGCGTCCTCACGGCCCTCGCCGCCGCGACGGACACCCCGCCGAGCGTCGCGTTCCGGACGATCCACCTGCCGGTGATCGAGAACCTCGTGGCGGCGGGGCACGGCATCGCCCTGGTGCCGCGGTACACGTCGGGCACTCGGGCCGCCGGGCGGTTCCACCTGGCGGAGCTCGCGGACGTCCGTGCAGGGCGCCGCATCGACGCGCTCGTCCGTCCGGACCGCGCGGTCCGCCCCGGGGTGCGGACCGTCCTGGAGGCACTGGTCGCCGAGGCGCGGGCCGTCACCACCTGAGGTGGTCACCCCTGCGGCGGGGCCGCCCCGCGCGTCTCCCCACGGGCACGGCCTGCCCGCCGCCGGCGCGTCGGTCAGGTACCTGCGGCGTGGGCC
>NZ_JBPUGH010000253.1:0-1954 GCF_051548005.1 Curtobacterium flaccumfaciens
CCACGTCCTCGTCGGTCTCGTGGAACAGGGAGCGCCGCTCGGCGTGCCCGATCTCGACGAGGTCGACACCGATCTCACGCAGCTCGGCGCCGGAGACCTCGCCCGTGAACGCGCCCTCGTCGGCCCAGGACAGGTCCTGCGCACCGAGCAGCACCGGCGACCCGTCCAGCAGCGACCGCACCGGGACGAGCGCCGGGAACGTCGGGACCACGAACAGCTCGACCGCACCCGACCGGACCGCGGGGTGGGTGCGCGCGGTCGCCACGACCGCGGCCGTCCACTCCAGGGTCCGGGAGTGCGAGAAGTACGTCTTCAGCGACACCCCGACGAGCGTCACGGTGCGTCGGTCCCGACCGGGGCGGATCCGTCGTACTCGCAGATCGCGGCGACCTTCTCGGCGCTCGCGCTCGAGGTGTCGAAGGTGTAGCCGAGCCACTCCTTCGCCATGCGTCGCGCGACCTCGACGCCGACGACCCGCTGGCCCATGCAGAGGACCTGCGCGTCGTTCGACAGGATCGAGCGCTCGACGCTGAAGGAGTCGTGTGCCGTGACGGCGCGGATGCCGGGGACCTTGTTGGCGGCGATCGCGACCCCGAGCCCGGTGCCGCAGATCAGGATGGCCCGGTCGGCCTCGCCGTTCGCGACCATGCGTGCGGCGTCGACGGCGATGTGCGGGTAGGCGGTGTTCCCGTCCGCGTCCACACCGACGTCGACCACGGAGGCGACGCGGGAGTCGGCCTCGAGGTCGCGCTTGATGGTCTCCTTGTAGTCGAAGCCGGCGTCGTCGGAGCCGACGACGAGACGGAACTGCTGCGCGGGCTGCTCGGTGTCAGGCATGCTGCTCTTCCTTCTGCGGGGTGAGGGTCTCGAGGACCGCTGCGGTGATGAGGGCGAACGAGATCGCGCCGGCGTCCGGGGTGCCGACCGCGTCCTCGCCGTGTGTGCGAGCGCGGCCCTTGCGCGGGAGGAGGTCGGCGGTCGCGCTGGCGGCCGCGGTGGCCGCTGCCGAGGCGGCCGACCAGGCGGTGACGAGGTCGTCCCCCGCCCGGACCCGCACGGACAGCACGTCGTCGAACGGGACGAGGGCGTCGACCATCGTCTTGTCGCCGACGACGGCGCCGAAGGCGAGGACCGCCTCGGCGGCGGCGTGCACCGCGTCCGCGACCGTGACCGGTGACGGCCGCGACGCGTCCCCGACGACGCGACCCAGTGCCTCCAGGGCGGCTCCCCAGATCGCACCGGACGTCCCGCCGGCCCTGTCGGACCAGGCGTCCCCAGCGATCGCGAGGACGCTGCCAGCGCCCGCGCCGCGCTCGACGGCGTCGCTCGCGGCGGCGGCGGCCGCGGTGGAGCCGCGCTGCATGCCGATGCCGTGGTCACCGTCGCCCGCGACGGCGTCGATGCGACCGAGTTCGTCGACGTGGTCGTCGACCGTCGCCCGGATCGCGTCGATCGCGCGGGCCACGACCCGTGCGGAGTGACGGGACTCCTCGGAGCCGACGGTGACCGGGGCCACGGCGCCCGCGAGCAGCTCCTGCTCGGACACCGGCTCGGCGGGCACGGCCCCGCCCTTCCGGTACGCGGGGCTGTCGGCGGGCGCTGCCCAGAGGTCTTCGAGTTCGTCGTCGAGCCAGAGGAGGGTCAGCGAGACGCCGGCCATGTCGAAGCTCGTGACGAGTTCGCCGACCTCGGGCTCGACGACGACCGCTCCTGCTGCATCGAGCAGCCGGACGACGCTGCCGAAGACGACGAACAGTTCCTCGTACTTGACGCTGCCGAGGCCGTTGAGGATCGGCACGACCCGGGCTCCGGCCGGCACGACGCCGGTCGGGAGCTCGGTGAGCAGGCGGTCGACGAGGAGCTCCGCGAGACCTGCCGCGCTCGGGACGTCCGCCTCCGCGATGCCCCGCTCGCCGTGGATGCCCATGCCGATCGCCATCCGGCCCTCCGGGAC
>NZ_JBPUGH010000254.1:0-1948 GCF_051548005.1 Curtobacterium flaccumfaciens
GCGTCTGCGTCACCGCAACGCGGGCGTTCTCCGGCTGCTCGAGGAAGTACACGAGTCGCAGGCAGTAGTCACGGAGCAGCACGGAGTCGGCGTCGAGCGTCAGGACGTAGTCGGAGGCGGGGACGACGAGGTCGGCGTCCTCGGGCGAGGCGACCGTGCGGAGGATCGTGCCGCTCGCGGTCTCCTCGAACGCGTACGAGCCGCCGAGCAGCCCGATGTACGAGTTGAGGTTCATCGCCTTGTTCGCCTCGTCGGAGAGGTTCACGAACCGCTTCCGCTCGAAGGTCGTGATCTCGGCGGTGAAGGTCCACGCCAGGCGGCGGGTGAGCTCGAGCGCGCGGGCGCTGGTGACCTCGGTGAAGGCGTCGCCGACGGCGGCGCCGCGCGCCGCCGCGCCGGAGACCGCGTCCACGATCGCTGCCTCGAGTGCCTCCGACGTCAGCCGGAACTCGTCGGCCAGGGCGACGAGCACCTGGTCGTGGAAGAAGTGGTCCACGTGGTCCACGACCTCGTGCTCGCGAGCGTGGCGGCGGAGCCACGCGTCGGCCCAGCGGTGGTGCTCGACGAGCGTGCGGAGCGCGTCGACGGAGGCCTGCGGCGCGGTGTCGGCGTCGATCTCCGCGACGAGCAGGGCTTCCTGGAAGCGACGCGACGGCGCGGCGAGCTGCGACTGGATCTGCCCGGCGACCGCACGGGTCCGCTCGAGCTTGTCGGCGACCTCGGGGTCGGTCGGGAACGGGTTGTCGTCGACGAGCAGGACGACACGGAGGTTCGGGTACTCCTGCAGCGCGGCCGACCACAGCGTGGTGGCGACGACGTCGGGCTCCTCGGCGTAGCTCGGCACGAGGACCGTCATCGGCGCCTCGTGCCCCTCGGCGAAGTGGCGGTCGAGCTCGGCGCGCGGGACGCGGACGTGCGCGGCGAAGCGCTCCATCGCACCCTGGCGGGCGATGAGGTGCATGAGCGCGGAGAAGGTCAGGAAGGTGACGACCACCAGGTACGAGATCGCCTCGGTCGTGAAGCGGAAGCTCTCGGTGCCGTAGTCGAGGAACTGGCGGATCACCGTGTAGACGACGTAGGCGAGCCAGAACGCGATGGTCAGGATGATGGCGATGCGGCCGGAGACGAGCTTCCGGTCGGACGGACGGGCGTGGATGGTGTCGAGCGGGCGGGTACGTCGCTCGGAACCCCACTGCCTCCGGCGCACGGGGGCGCCGTCGAGCTGTTCGGGCATGACGGTCCTTCTTCCGCGGAGGTCAGCGCGCCATCGGGTCGGCACGCTGTCGGGTTGCCCCCGACGGTCGAGTGCGAACCTATGGGGACAGAACGAACGGTGCAGACACCCGGAAGGGGGGTTCCGGCCTCCTCGTGCGGGAAACCGCACGAGGTTGCGGGACGGCCGGATGACCGCGTGTCGCTGCGGGCCCGGCGAGGCTCCGGACGACACGCGGCTCAGGTTGCGTGCGTGGTCGCAGGGCACCGGCCTGGAGGCACGGCTCGGCCCCGCCGGGTCCGTCGCGTCACGCGGTCCGCCGGTCCGGCGCGGGGCGCATCGCCCCGGTCTGCGTCCGCGGCGGGGATCGGCTGGTCGCACGACGTGCCGCTCACGTCCGTCGCGGTCGCACGAACGCTCGGCTCGAGCGCGCCGAGGCGACACGTTCAGCGACCAGGTCGTGCCGAGGCGGCGCGTGTCAGCGGCCGCGGGCGAGGAGCCAGAGGAGGTACGGCGCACCGACGACGCCGGTCACGACGCCGACGGGCAGCGCAGTGCCCGGGATCGCGAACTGCGCGACCAGGTCGCTCGCGAGCGTCACGACCGCGCCGTAGCCGTCCTCTTCCATGTAGTGCAGCTGGTGGATCGAGAGGTCGACCACGAGGACGTCGAAGCCGTCCGGGTCGCGGACGACGTCGAGCTCGGTCACGCCGATGTTGCCGCACGACACCGCGC
>NZ_JBPUGH010000255.1:0-1929 GCF_051548005.1 Curtobacterium flaccumfaciens
GTGGCGGCGCCGCCACGGGCCTCCCGTCCGACCCGTCGTGCGTCGTGCGCCGTCAGAACCAGCGTTTGACCTTGAAGACGATGAACAGGATCGCGGCGAACAGGATCATGGCGAGGATGGACAGCGGGTACCCCCACGTCCACTGCAGTTCGGGCATGTGCGTGAAGTTCATCCCGTAGATCGCCGCGATGAGCGTCGGCGCGAAGAGGATCGCCGCCCAGCCGGAGATGCGCTTCGTGTCGTCGTTCTGCTTCTGCGCAGCGAGCGTCGAGTCGACCGTCAGGGCGTTCTGCAGGAGCTGGCGGAACGTGTCGAGGCGCTCGACCGTGCGGATCGCGTGGTCGAGGACGTCACGGAACCGGCGCTGCATCTCGACGGGCAGGTGGTACTTCTCGGCGCCGCGGTGCAGGTTCTCGATCATGTACACGAGTGGTCGGGCGGCCCGCTGGAACGCGACGACCTCGCCGAACAGCTCGTAGATGCGCCTCGAGACCCCGGCGACGCCGGCGAAGAGCTGGTCCTCGATCTGGTTGATGTCCTCCTCGAGACCGTCGATCACCGGCAGGTAGCCGTCGACGATCGAGTCCATCAGCGCCCACAGCTGGGCCTGCGGTCCTGCCGTGACGAGCCCGGGCTTCCCGCTCATGCGCTGCAGGGCACGCGGGACGGCCTGCGGCCCGCGTGGGTCGGCGGGGACGACGGCCAGGAAGAAGTCCTGCCCGACGAAGGCGTGCACCTCGCCGAACTCGACCTCCTCCTTCGCGTCGTGGTAAACCGCGGGCTTCAGCACCACGAAGAGCGTCGTGCCGTACCGCTCGAGCTTCGGCCGTTGGTGTCCCTCGGCGGCGTCCTCGACGGCGAGCTCGTGCAGGCCGAGTGCGACGGCGACGTCCCCGAGCTCCTCGGCGTCGGGTTGGTGGAGCACGATGCACGCGCTCGCGTCCTGGTCCTCGAGCATCCGGAAGGTGTCCGGGAGCGACGGACACGCGATCGGCGCGATCTTGTCGACGTACACGGTGTTCAGCTCCACGCTCACGTCCCCCACCGTACGCAGGACGCGCAGGGTGTGGGCGCGTACCGTCCCGGTCATCAGCATGCTGACGAAGGGAGTGGACATGACTGGGACACGGACGTGGCGGATCGTCGTCGTCGTGAGCGCGGTGATCGCGGTGGTCGGTTCGTTCATCGGATCGGGCGCCGCGGGCGGCACCCCGATCCAGGACGCCGCGGGCGGAGCGCTCTCCGCGTCGTCGACGTCGATCGCGCCGGACGGACCGGCGTTCGGCATCTGGTCGGTGATCTACCTCGGGCTGATCGTGTACGCGGTGCGGCAGCTGTTCCGGACCGCGGACGACGAGCGGCACGCACGGCTGGCCCTCCCAGCGACGCTGTCACTCCTGCTCAACGCCGCGTGGATCCTGTCCGTGCAGTTCGGCTTCCTCTGGGCGAGCGAGCCGATCATCGTGGCGCTGCTCGTGGTGCTCGTGTGGACGTTCGCGATCCTGCGGCGCACGCGGCCGTCCGGCGTCGTCGAGGCGATCGTCACCGACGGCACGTTCGGGCTCTACCTCGGGTGGGTCTGCGTGGCGACGGCGGCGAACACCGCGGCGGTGCTGACGGCTGCCGGCTTCCGGGGCTTCGGGCTCGGGCAGGACGTGTGGGGCGTGCTCGTCGCCGCGGTGGCCGGACTCGTCGGGGTCCTGCTCGCGGTCTGGGGTCGGGGTCGGCTCGCTCCGACGGTCTCGCTGTCTTGGGGCCTCGCATGGGTGGCGGTCGGTCGGCTCGACGGGCCGCTCGTGTCGGTGCCGACGGCCGTGACGGCCGTGGTCGCCGTGGTCGTGGTCGACGTGTACGTGTGCATTTAGCCATGACGGAAATGAACTTCGACGAAAACGACGAGGTTCAGCCTGAGGGTGCGGGGTCGGTTGC
>NZ_JBPUGH010000256.1:0-1758 GCF_051548005.1 Curtobacterium flaccumfaciens
GTCCCACGGCGTGGTGCCACGGACCTTCGTGGTGAGCTTCGCGCGGCTCTCACGGGCCTTCGCGACCGGGAGGGACAACGCCAGCCGCGTGCTGCGCGGCATCGCCCGGGTGAGGTCGACCGAGACGACCGTGTCGAGTGCGACGTCCGCCGGGAAGTCCTGCACGGTGGCGACGGACTTGTCCCAGACGATCGCGACCTTCGCGCCGTGGTCCTCGAACTGGTGGCGCAGCTCGCGCGGGGTGTACAGCGGATTGTGCTCGACGACGATCGCGCCGAGCCGGAGCACCGCGTAGAACGCGACGACGTGCTGCGGGCAGTTCGGCAGGACGATCGCCACCCGGTCGCCCGCCCTGACCCCGACCTTGCGGAGGCCGTTGGCCGCACGGAGCACCTGCTCCTCGAGCTCCGCGTACGTCGTCGTCCGGCCGAAGAACTCGAGGGCGACGCGCTTCGGGAACCGCCGTGCGGACTCCTCGACCAGGTCGTACAGGGAACCCGTCGGCTCGTCGATGTCGTGCGGGACCCCCGGGGCGTACGAGGCAAGCCAGGGACGAGGCGTGTCGATGCTCACGCCGTCCAACCTAGCGGGCGGCCTCGGCGCACTGTCAGGGGTCGGACGGAACATGGGGGCATGGCCTCGCTCTCGAACGCCTTCCGCTCCCGACTCGACGACACCTTCACCGGCGGCTCTCCCGGCCGTCCCGAGTGGATCGACGCCCTCGAGCAGGGCTCCGACGCCGGGTACTTCGGCCCGGGCTCAGCGACGTGGAGCGTCCACGGCGGCCGTCAGACCGTGCTCGCCGGCGTCCGCGCCCTGCTCGTCCAGGCGCTCCACCCGGGAGCGCTCGCCGGGGTCGTCGACCACTCCCGCTACCGTGAGGACCCGTTCGGACGGCTCGCGGGCACCATCCGGTGGATCTACACCGTCTCGCACGGCGACCGAGCCGCGGCGGAGCACGCGAGTGCCTGGGTCGTCCGCCTGCACGAGAAGGTCCGGGGCGAGTACGTCGACGGTCACGGGGTGACCCGCCCCTACGCTGCCAACGACCCGGACCTCGCGCGCTGGGTGCACCTCGCGTTCACGGACGCCTTCCTCCGCAGCGCGCAGACGTGGGGTGAGCCGATCCCGGGCGGGCCCGACGCCTACGTGCGTGAGTGGGCGACCGCCGGGCACCTGATGGGCGTGACGGACGCGCCGGAGTCCGAGGCCGAGCTCCGTGCGCAGATGGACGGCTACCTCGAGCGGGGCGAGCTCGTCGCGACGGCGCGGACGCACGAGGTCGTCCGGTTCATCAAGGACCCGCCGCTGGCTCGGCTGCTGCGTCCGGGCTACCGCGCCCTCTTCGCGGGGGCGGTGTCGACGCTCGACCCGCGGCACCGCGAGATGCTCGAGCTGCGGGTGCCGACCGTGGGGCCGCTCGAGTTCCCGTCGCGTCGGGCCGCGGGGCTCGTCATCGACGGGATGACCGGGGTCCTCGGTGGGCGGCCGGACACCGAGACCGCTGCCCGGCGGCGCATCGCGCGGTTGGCCGACGAGTCCGCCGATCCGACCGGTCGATCTGCCGGTTCCGACCTGGACGAGTCAGCCGCGGCGTCCTGACGCGGACCCCCGGGCGGACGCGAGCCTGCCGACTGGCTCGGAAGGCGCGTGGCGGGCCGTCATCGTCGGCGCCGCGAGCGGGTTTCCGGCGTCGCCTTCGTCGGCGCCGGGAGCGGGCGGCTGGCGCCGTCGGCGCGGGAGGCCCGTGGCTGGCGT
>NZ_JBPUGH010000257.1:0-1696 GCF_051548005.1 Curtobacterium flaccumfaciens
CCACACTGGAGCTCGGGCCCTTGACGAACTCGCCGAGCTCCTTGAGCTTCTCCATTGCGGTCTTGCTGTCGACACCGAGTTCGGATGCGATCTCGTGTACGCGTGGTTTTGCCACTGTTCTCCTTCACGGGTCCTGCCCCGTGAAGGGGCAGGACTCACTGGATGACGGGTCTCATTTCGAGCCGCTCATCAGTTGTCCATAAGCCGTTCAGCCTGTTCTGTCGTGTCCGGGCGCTCGGATGCCGGCGCCGCCGTGAGGCTTTGCAGGTACTCGAGCACCGAGGACGTGTCGGGTTCGCGATCCAGCCGAAGTGCCCGGCGGAATGCCCGGCGCTTGACGGCCAGCTCGTAGGCGTCGACGGTCGGGGTGAGCCACGCTCCCCTGCCCGGCATGACTGCCTTCGGATCCGCCACGACTCGCCCGTCGCCGAGGGCGACGACACGGAGGAGGGAGGATCGGGGCGCGCGACGACGACTGCCGATGCACGTTCTGACGGGTTCCACCTTACTCCTTGCCTCGGACGGACGCGATCCGGCACGCCCGTCCGGGCCACGCCGGCAGCGAAACGCGGCCCACGCGACGCGGACCAGCGCCGCGCGTCGCCGCTACTCGTCGCCGTCGAGGATGCTGTCCGGCTGGATGTCGATCCGTGCGCCGGTGAGCTTCGCGGCGAGACGGGCGTTCTGCCCTTCCTTGCCGATCGCGAGCGAGAGCTGGTAGTCCGGCACGAGCGCACGGACGGCCTTCGTGGACGCGTCGAGCACGAACGCGCTCGTCACCTTGGCCGGCGACAGCGCGCTCGCCACGAACGTCGCCAGGTCGGGCGACCAGTCGACGATGTCGATCTTCTCGGCACCGAGTTCGGTCGTCACGGCACGCACGCGGGCACCGAGTTCACCGATGCAGGCACCCTTCGCGTTGACGCCCGGCTCGTTCGCCTTGACCGCGAGCTTCGTGCGGTGCCCGGACTCACGGGCGAGGGACGTGATCTCGACGACGCCGGAGGCGATCTCCGGGACCTCGAGCGCGAACAGCTTCCGGACGAGTCCGGGGTGCGTGCGCGACACGGTGATCTGCGGGCCCTTGGGGCCACGGCCGACGCTCGTCACGTAGACGCGGATTCGGTTGCCGTGCTTGTACTCCTCGCCCGGGACCTGCTCCTCGGGCGGGAGGATCGCCTCGACGGTGCCGAGGTCGACGTGCACCATCTTCGGGTTCGGCCCCTGCTGGATGACGCCAGCGACGATGTCGCCCTCCTTCCCGCGGAACTGGCCGAGGATCTTGTCGTCGCCGATGTCGCGGAGGCGCTGGTTGATGACCTGCTTCGCCGCGAACGCCGCGATGCGCCCGAAGTCGCTGGGCTGGTCGACGGCCTCGCCGACGACGGTGCCCTCCTCGTCGCGCTCGGGCACGTAGACGGAGACCTCGCCGCTCTTGCGGTCGAGCTCGACCCGGGACTGCGCGTCCGCCGGTTCGCCGTTCTCGGCGGTGTGCTTGTGGTAGGCCGTCAGGATCGCCTGCTCGATGATCTGGACGAGTTCTTCGAACGGGATCTCCCGCTCGCGCTCCATGAGTCGCAGGACTGCGAGATCGATCTTCACCGAGGTGCCTCCGTATTCAGCTGAGTCGCCTCCGCAGTGGAACGTCGCGGAAGTCGGCGACCAGCGTACCCCAGAACGGACGGGAGGCGCGGGG
>NZ_JBPUGH010000258.1:0-1594 GCF_051548005.1 Curtobacterium flaccumfaciens
GTTGGTGAGGTCGAGGTCCCAGGTGCCGTTGCTGGTGGTGGTGACGGTTCTGCCGAAGTCGTTGCCGTTGAGGTGCCAGCCGAAGGTGGTGTTCGCCGGGCCGGTGCCGGCGGCGGTGAGTCCCTCGCCCTGGGCGTAGGTGGGGTCCGAGGTCAGCTCGACGGGGGTGCGTTCGGCGGTGCTGGTGAAGGTGAAGGTGACGTCGTCGCGGTGGGGGTTGGTGAGGGTGAGGGTGAAGGTGTCGTAGACGTCGGCGGCGTTGGTGAGGTCGAGGTTCCAGGTGCCGTTGCTGGTGGTGGTGACGGTTCTGCCGAAGTCGTTGCCGTTGAGGTGCCAGCCGAAGGTGGTGTTCGCCGGGCCGGTGCCGGCGGCGGTGAGTCCTTCGCCCTGGGCGTAGGTGGGGTCCGAGGTCAGCTCGACGGGGACCGTCCTCGCTGCAGATGCAGCGGAGATGGGAGACGCCACGGCGGTGGAGGCAGATGATGTTGCTGGGATGAAGATCGCTCCCCCGACGAGAGCAGCACCCAGAACTCCGGCGCAGGTCAGATTGGTCGTTCGACGAACAAGCATCGTCATCCTTTCGATCAGGAACACCCACGGTAATATTCCGGATCTGATGACATCGTGACGTCAGTGCGTTCAGATCTTGCGGAGCAGCACCGAGTTCACCTTGTGGTTCGCGCCCTTCTTGAGCACGAGGGTCGCCCGGGAACGCGTCGGCAGCACGTTCTCGACGAGGTTCGGCTCGTTGATCGCCCGCCACACCTCCGTCGCCGTCCGCACGGCGTCCTCGCGCGAGAGCGAGGCGAAGCGGTGGAAGAACGAGTCCGGGCTGGAGAACGCCTCCTCCTGCAGGGCGAGGAACCGGTCGACGTACCAGGACTCGATGTCCTTCGTCTTCGCGTCGACGTAGATCGTGAAGTCGAACAGGTCGGACAGCGCCAGACGCCCGTTCGTCGGCGCCGCGAGCACGTTGAGCCCCTCGACGATGAGGATGTCCGGCTGCCGGACGACCACCTCGGCGTCGGGCACGATGTCGTACACGAGGTGGGAGTAGAACGGCGCCCGCACCTCGGCCGCACCGCTCTTGACCTGGCTCACGAACCGCAGCAGTGACCGGCGGTCGTACGACTCCGGGAAGCCCTTGCGGTCCATGATCCCGCGGCGTTCGAGTTCGGCGTTGGGGTAGAGGAACCCGTCCGTGGTCACGAGCTCGACCCGGGGCGTGTCCGGCCAGCGCTTCGTCAGCTCGCGCAGCAGTCGCGCGACGGTGGACTTGCCGACGGCGACCGAGCCGGCGACGCCGATGACGAACGGCGTCCGGCTCGCGCGCTCGCCGAGGAAGGCGGACGTCGACGCGTGCAGGTTCCTGGCACCGGCGGCGTACAGCGTCAGGAGGCGCGACAGCGGCAGGTAGACCTCCTGCACCTCCTGTATGTCCAGCCGGTCGCCGAGTCCGCGCAGCTGCACGATCTCGGTCTCGGTGAGGGACAGGTGCTCCTTGGGTGCGAGCTGTGCCCACTCGTCGCGGGGGATCTCCACGAAGGGGGTCGGGTGCGCGACGGTGGTGTCCGTGATCGGCATGGGCACGAGC
>NZ_JBPUGH010000259.1:0-1558 GCF_051548005.1 Curtobacterium flaccumfaciens
GGGGCATGCTTGGCGTTATGACGATCTACCCGGGTGATCCGCGCGACGTCTACCGGCGTCGTCGCGGACTGATCAACGCCGCTCAGGGAGTGTTGTTTCTCCCGGCGCAGGGCGGTTGGCTTCTCATCGCCATGAGTCGCAGCGGAGCATGGTGGGCCGTGTGGGCAGTCGTTCTGACCATTCTTATCGGCGCGGTCATACTCGTGAGCGTCCAGGAGCATCGTCGCGGTCTGGCGGTCAGACCACCCGCGGTGACCGTCCTCCTTGTCTTGGAGCTCGCCGCTATAGCTGGTTGGTGTGCGGCGAGTTTGTTCCGTTAGCGCTCGGCCAGCCCGAAGCTCCGAGCTGTCACGACTCGGCCAGGAGACGCGCGAAGGCTGCAGCTGGGCTCTGACCGTTCAAGGTCTTGCGTGGGCGCTTATTGAGTTCGTCGGCGACTTCGAGGAGCCGTTCCGGGCTGTGGACGCTGAGGTCGGTGGACTTCGGGAAGTACTGCCGGAGCAGGCCGTTGGTGTTCTCGTTCGAGCCGCGCTGCCACGGCTTGTGGGGGTCGCAGAAGTAGATCGCGAGGTCGGTGGCGAGGGTGATGTCTTTGTGGCGGGCAAGCTCCGTGCCCTGATCCCAGGTCAACGACCGACGCAGATGCTCGGGGAGCGTCTGGATCATGGGGATCATCACGTCACGGACCGCGTCGGCACTGTGCCCGTTGGGCAGGTGCAGGAGCATCACGTACCGGGTGGTGCGTTCAACGAGGGTGCCGATCGCGCTGCGGGCGTTGATCCCGACGATCAGGTCCCCTTCCCAGTGCCCGGGGACGGCACGATCGTCGGCTTCGGCAGGGCGTTCGCTGATCAGGATCATGTCGCGGATCTTCGACCACGACGCCCGCCGCGGCTCACCTCGGTGCCGGCGAATCGCGCGACCGGTGCGGAGGTGTTTGTGCAGGTCAGCGCGCAGGTGCCCGCGGCCCTGGACGAACAGGGACTGGTAGATCGTCTCGTGCGACACGTGCATCTCCGGCCGGTCGGGGAACGTCCGGGCCAGGTCATCACGGATCTGCTCCGGGGACCAGTTCCGCACCAACCGCAGCTCGACCTGCAGGGCAAGCTCGACCCGATCCAGCTTCCGCGGTTTCGGGCGCCGCGCACGAGCCCGGCACTGCTTCTCGGCGGAGTACGGCCGGTAGGTTCGACCGGGCGCGGAGTTCCTCGTCAACTCACGGCTGATCGTCGATGGCGCCCTACCGAGGGCTTTCGCGATCGCACGCACGCCCTCACCCCCGAGGCGCAGGTCCGCGATCTGGAGCCGCTCTTCCTGGCTCAGATACCGGTCCGAGCGGGGCTTGTGAGCGACCGGGTTCCGTCCGCCGGCTGCTTTGACCCATCGGTATCCCTGACGTCGGTCCACGCCGACAGCATCACAGGCCGCCGTCCGCCCGAGGCCCTGTCTCAATAGCTCCCAGAACCGCGCCTCTCGAGCACGGTGTTCCAGCCTCGATCCCATCTGCAGCACTCCGATTCACGGTGGTGTTGCAACGACCGGCTGAAACCAAGGATCG
>NZ_JBPUGH010000260.1:0-1525 GCF_051548005.1 Curtobacterium flaccumfaciens
CAGCACACACGCGCGAGCGCACGCAGCGCACCCCGCGGCTCAGTGCTCCCCGAGCGCCCGGTCCACCGCCGCCGTGATCTCGCCCTGGTCGAAGTGGCTCCGGATCACGATGACCTCGGCGTAGGTGTCCCCGATGGCCTCGACGAACTCCTGGCTCGTCAGGATCACGTTCGCGTCCTCTGCGACGTCACGCACCGAGGCGACGTCCGCCGCCACCACCGCAGCGCTCAGCCCGAGCGACGCCAGTGCCTTCTCCGCGTTCACCTTGAGGATGCCGCTCGACCCGATGCCGGCTCCGCAGATCGTCACGATCTTCACGGCGCGACCCCCGCAGCACCGGAGGAGGCGACGCCGAGGATCGTCCGGACCTCGTCCGCCGTGGTCGCCGACGCGAGCCGTGCGGTGACCGTGTCGTCGTTGAACGTGTTCGCGATCTCGCCGATCGACTCCAGGTGCGTCCCGACCTCGGCCACGGCGAGCCCGAGCACGACCCGCACGGGGTCGTTGTGCGGGTGCCCGAACGCCACCGGCGACGCGAGCGTGACGAGCGCGAGGCCGTCCCGGACCACCGACGACCCCGGTCGGGCGTGCGCGAACGCGAGCCCGGGAGAGATGACGATGTACGGGCCGTGCTCCTCGACCATCTCGATCATGGCGTCCGTGTACGGCTCGTTGGTGGCACCGGAGGCGACGAGGGCGTCACCGGTCAGCCGGAGCGCTCCGCGCCACGACGACGCAGTGGCTCCGAGCACGACGGCGTCGTCCGGCAGCGGTGGGAGCGGCACGTCCTAGGCCTCCTGGTGTCCTGCGGTGATGGTGGCGATGATCTCCTCGCGGTCTTCGAGCGGGAGGAACGAGCCCAGGGCGGCGTTGATCTGGAACGCGGCGAGGTCGTCGAGGTCGTACCCGAACGTGCCGGCGAGGAGCGCGAGCTCCTTCGACAGCGAGGTGTCGCTCATGAGGCGGTTGTCCGTGTTGACCGTGACGCGGAACCCGAGCTGGTACAGCACGTCGAACGGGTGGTCGGCGAGCTCGTCGCCCCACGCGGCGATCGCACCGGTCTGCAGGTTCGACGAGGGCGCGACCTCGAGCGGGATCTCGCGGTCGCGCACCCACGATGCGATCTCGCCGAGCGACGCGAGGGTGGAGCCATCGCCGGCGTCGGACAGCGAGATGTCCTCGAAGATCCGGACGCCGTGCCCGAGGCGGAGGGCCCGGCCGTCGACGAGGGCCGACCGGATCGAGGCGAGCCCGTCGGCCTCGCCCGCGTGCACGGTCACCGGGAAGAGCTGCGCGGCGAGCCAGTCGAACGCGGCCCGGTGGTTCGCGGGCGGGAATCCCGCTTCGGCCCCGGCGATGTCGAACCCGACGACGCCGCGGTCGCGGTGCCGGACCGCGAGTTCGGCGATCTCCTGCGCGCGATCGGCGTGCCGCATCGCGGTGACGAGCTGGCCGACGCGGATGGACCCGCCGGCGGCGTCGACGGCCTCTTCGATGCCGGCCTGCACGGCCTCGACCGTCTGGT
>NZ_JBPUGH010000261.1:0-1501 GCF_051548005.1 Curtobacterium flaccumfaciens
CGTCGATAAGGTCAAGGAGCTCGGGCTGCCCGGGTTCCGCGCGAAGCAGCTCTCGACCCACTACTTCACGCACTACACGTCCGACCCGGCGAAGATGACCGACCTGCCCGCGGCGCAGCGCGACGAGCTCGTCGCGGGCATGCTCCCGCCGCTCCTCACCGAGACCCGACGGCTGGCGACCGACAACGGCGACACGATCAAGTTCCTCTGGAAGCTCCACGACGGAGCGCTCGTCGAGTCGGTGCTCATGCGCTACCCCGGCCGCATCACGTTGTGCGTCTCGTCGCAGGCGGGCTGCGGCATGAACTGCCCCTTCTGCGCCACCGGGCAGGCCGGCCTGACCCGGAACATGTCGACGGCCGAGATCATCGAGCAGATCGTCCGGGCGAACGCGGCGATCGCCGCCGGGGAGCTCGGGGGTGACCCGCGCAAGGGCGGACAGGACCGCGTCGACGCCGAGCGCGTGACGAACATCGTGTTCATGGGCATGGGGGAGCCGCTCGCGAACTACAAGCGCGTGATGGACGCCGTGCGGACGATGGTGTCTCCGCAGCCGAACGGCCTCGGGATGAGCGCCCGCGGCATCACCGTGTCGACGGTCGGACTCGTGCCGGCGATCAAGAAGCTCGCGGACGAGAACATCCCGATCACCTTCGCCCTCTCGCTGCACGCGCCCGACGACGAGCTCCGAGACGAGCTCATCCCGGTGAACTCGCGGTGGAAGGCCGACGAGGCCATCGACGCCGCGTACGAGTACTACGCGAAGACCGGCCGCCGGGTCTCGATCGAGTACGCGCTCATCAAGGACATGAACGACCACGCCTGGCGCGCCGACCTGCTCGCCGAGAAGCTCAACGCGCGCGGTCGGGGATGGGTGCACGTCAACCCGATCCCGCTCAACCCGACGCCCGGCTCGGTGTGGACCTCGTCGGAGCCGCACGTGCAGGACGAGTTCGTCCGCCGACTGAACGCCGCCGGCATCCCGACGACCCTCCGCGACACCCGCGGCAAGGAGATCGATGGCGCGTGCGGCCAGTTGGCTGCGGCTGAGTAGACGGCTGGTCAGGTCGGCCTGGAGGCACGGTGCGGTTCTGCACCGTGCCTCTCGTCGTACCCGGGCCGGGTTTCGCGCTTTCCCTGGCGGCTCTCGCGCCGTCCCCGGCGCCTCGAGTACCCCGACTTCCGCGTGGTTCCGGGGAAGTCGGGGTACGACACGCCCGGGATGTGCCACGTGTTGGCGCTGCCGTTCACCTCTGCGTAAAGTAATCACTCGTTGCCGCTGAGGCGGAGAACGGAACGGCCGGAACGGTCACCTCCGAGTCTCGCCCGGGCAACGAACCAGCCTCTCTGACGATGTCCGCTGAACTGCGGGTTGAGTGGGGAGTGCGTCTGGTCCTTGAGAACTCAACAGCGTGCACATTGTCAATGCCAATTTATTGACCCCGTGGCCGAGCTTGCTCGGTCCGGAGACAATTCCTTTTGGATAGACAGAATTGTCAGT
>NZ_JBPUGH010000262.1:0-1462 GCF_051548005.1 Curtobacterium flaccumfaciens
GCTCTGGGACGACCTGCAGTCCGAACGGTCGTACGACGCCATGCGGGCGTACGGCCAGTCGAAGATCGCGCCGGCGCTGTTCGCACTCGAGCTCGGGCGGCGGAGCGAGGCCGCGGGGTGGGGCATCACCACGGCGATCAGCCACCCCGGCGTCGCGCCGACGAGCCTGCTCGCCGCACGCCCGGAGATGGGCCGGAGCGCCGACACCGCCTCGGTCCGGCTCATCCGCTGGCTCTCCGCACGGGGGTGGGTGGTCGGCGCCCCCGAGACCGCCGCGTACCCTGCGCTCCTCGCCGCGACCGACCCGGCGGGGGCGGGGCGGTTCGCGGGGCCCACGTGGCGGCTCGGCGTCGGCGGCCCCGCGGGCTGGATCGACCCGTGGCCGACGCTGACGGACGACGCCGAGGCTCGCCGGGTCTGGGACGAGTCGCTGCGGTTGACAGGGGCGCGGTTCGCCTGAGCGCACGGACTCCGGACGTCGCGCGCGTCGTCCGGTTCGATGAGTCCATGCCCGTCTCCGGAAGTGCGCAACGGAAGCACGCCACCGCGTTCGTGGTGCTGTCCGTCCTCAGCGTCGTGCTGTGGACGGTCGCGGTCGGCGTCACCATCACGATCACGGTGTTGCTGGTCCGGGTCGGCGCTCCGGCCGACCGCTCCCTGTTCCTCGTCGTGGTCTGGTTCATCGTCCTGAGCGTCCCCGCGATCGGGACGACCGCAGGCGTCGTCTCGATCCGGCGATCCCGGCGGGGCCTGCAGTGAACACTGGCGTGACCCGAGACGCGTTCACGGCTGCTGCTGAGTGGTTCGCGGCCACGGTGACGGCGGTCGACGCCGCGGATCCGGACGATTGGGGCCACCCGGCGCTCGGCGAGTGGAGCCGGAGCGACCTCGTCGGGCACACTGCACGGGCACTGCTCACGGTCGAGCAGTACCTCGACGAGGCGACCACCACGTCGACCGCGACCACGACCGACTACTACCGGGCCGTGCGGTCGTCACGGGCTGACCCGGCGGCCGTGGCGGAGCGTGGGCGCCAGGCCGGTCGGGACCTCGGGACGGACCGGGCCGCAGCCGTCGACCGGATCGTGCGACGCGTGGTCGACCGGGTCGACGGTGCCGCCCCCGACCGTCGGGTGACGACCCCGGTGGGGGAGTGGGCGCTCGCCGCGTACCTACCGACCCGGGTGTTCGAGCTCACGGTCCACACGATCGACCTGCGGGCGGCGGCCGAGCTGGGCGTCGAGCCGCCGGCCCCGGCAGCGACCGAGGCGCTCCGGGTGCTCGGGCTGCTCGTGGCCGACGCCGACGCCGGTTCTGCTGACGCACCGATGTTGCTCCGGGCGCTCACCGGACGTCAGGCGCTCCCGCCGGGCTGGTCCGCGCTCTGAGAGGGAGGCGCGGCACGGGCGCCAGCGCAGTCGCGGCCGCGGCAGGGCGTCGAACCACGAGGACGACATCGAAC
>NZ_JBPUGH010000263.1:0-1386 GCF_051548005.1 Curtobacterium flaccumfaciens
GGCCGGACCCGCCGACCAGGGCGGGGCCGGCGAGCAGGGCGGCGAGCGGGTCCGTCGACGGGGCCGGAGCGGCATCCGGCGAGACCTCGTTGCCGGTGCCCGGTGCGGACGTGGCGGTGCCGGCGCCGGACGGCGTCGTGACCACGTCGGTGGCGGCGCCGCCACCGGTGCCGGTGCCGGTGTCGCGGTCACGGGCGTCGCGGTCACGGGCGTCTCCGGCGACCGTGTCCGTGGTGCTCGGACCGGTCCCACCCGTGGCTCGCGCGTGCACACCGTCCGGTCGACGAGTGGTGTGCCGCGGGCTGGTCGTGCCGGCGGACTCCGTGGAGGGATCGCGGGGCCGCTGGTCGACGGACCGGGCACCCGCGCCCGCGAGGACGTCGCCGAACGCTGCTCCTCCGTCCCCAGGACGGGCGGACGGGGTGCGTGCGGGCGACACCGTGGTCGGCGGAGTGGTCGCGATCATCGTGGTCATGCGGCGCTCCCGGACTGCATCAGGGCCATCAGTGCGGCGGTCTGAAGGTCCGTGCCGGACCCCGCGGTCCTCGACCCCGTGGCGCCGGCGCTGCCGACCGCGGCCGTCCGGGCGGCGTCCTGGGCGGACGGCACGATGCGGCGGATCGTGGCGATGTCGGCATCGGAGTACCAGTTGTCCACGATCCGGACGTCCTTGCCCGGCCGCGGTGCGTGCAGGACCTTGCCGTCGCCCACGTAGATCACGATGTGCTGTTCCCCCTTCGGCACGATGAGGTCGCCGGGCTGCGCGTCCTTGAGTGACCCGACCGGGACACCCATCTCCGCCTGGTCCGGCACGACCCGCGGCATGGTGACGCCGAGGTCCTTGAAGACGGTCTGCACGAGGCCGGAGCAGTCCATGCCGGCCGTCGTGGTGCCGCCGAAGACGTACGGGACGCCGAGGTACTTCTTCGCGTCGGCGACCACGTCGGCCCCGGTCGCGCCGCTGCCGGTGGCGACGGTGCCCTTCCCGGCGTCGACCGAGGTGGCGGGTGTCGCACCGGCGAGCCCGGCGGCAGCGGAGAGGCCGGAGGCGCCGGCTGCGCCGGTCGATCCGGTTCCCGACCCGTTCGCGGTGGCGAGGGCGTCGGCGAACGCCGTCGACGCGTCGGCGGACGCAGCGGAGTCGGCGGACGAGGTCGCGGCGACCGTCCCCGTCCGCAGGGCGTCGATCTGGCCCTGGATCTCGGAGATCCGGGAGAGCACGGCGTCGACACTCATCGGGCACCACCTTCCGCGCGGGTCCGTGCCGCGATCTCGTCGAGGGCGTTCTGTTCGGTGCGGAGCTCTTCCGCGGTGGCCGCGACGGTGTGCTGTTCCTCGAGCTTCTCGAGCCCGAGGGCGGCACGGCGGGCGGCGTTGTAGTCCTCC
>NZ_JBPUGH010000264.1:0-1361 GCF_051548005.1 Curtobacterium flaccumfaciens
CCCTGGACCCGACCGAGACGGCGGGTGCCCTGCGCGCCCTGCGTGCCACGGGCCTCCCGGCCGCCCCGCAGGGACCGACCGTCGGTCGGATCACCGTCGTCGTCGCCACACGCGACCGACCGGAGGACGTCCGCCGCTGCGTCGCCTCGGTGCTCGCGTCGGAGTGGGACGACCTCGAGGTGATCGTCGTCGACAACGCGCCGAGCTCGGACGCGACCCGCGCGGTGGTCGCGTCGTTCACGGATCCCCGGCTGCAGTACGTCCTGGAGGCCCGTGCCGGGGTCTCGCGCGCACGGAACGCCGGTCTCGCGGCGGCTTCCGGCGACGTGGTCGCGTTCGTCGACGACGACGTGGTCGTCGACGCCTGGTGGGCCGCGGCGCTCGCCGCCGCCTACGCCCGCGACGCGGACGTCGTCTGCGTGACGGGGCTCGTGCCGAGCGGGGAGCTCCGGACGCCGACGCAGCGGTACTTCGACGAGCGGGTGACCTGGGCGCGCAACACCGAGCGCCGGGTGTACCGGACCTCGGCGCCGCCGGCGGACCTCCCGCTGTTCCCGTTCTCGGTCGGTGCGTTCGGCACCGGCGCAAACATGTCGCTCCGGCGCACGGCGGCCCTCCGGCTCGGCGGGTTCGACGTCGCCCTCGGCCCCGGGACCCCGGCACGAGCCGGCGAGGACCCGGACCTCTTCACCCGCGTGCTGTTCTCCGGAGGGGCGCTCGCCGTCGAGCCGTCGGCGATCGTCTGGCACAAGCACCGTGCGGACCGGGAGGCCCTGCGTTCCCAGGCCCTCGGCTACGGCACCGGGCTCGGAGCGTGGGTCGCGAAGCTGATGAGTCGCCCGGGCACCGCGCTCGCCGTGCTCCGACGGGCCGTGGGTGCACTCCGGCAGCTCGGGGCGCTCGGCCAGGGGAGCGGGGGGGGTCCGGACCAGGTGTCGGCGGCGGTGGACGCGGTCGGCGGCTGGCCGGTGGACGACGAGTTCCGCGCGGCGACGGCCGGACTCAAGCGTGCCGAGCTCACCGCGGCGCTCGGCGGTCCGTGGCGGTACGTGCGCGGGCGGGTCGCGGCGCGGCGCTAGCGCGGGCCGGGCGGTCGGGTCGGGTGGGGTAGTCGGTCGACGAAACGCGCGCGCTTCGACGTCCCGCGCGTCGATCGACGCGTGCGATGTCGCCCGATGCGCGCGCATCGGGTTGCGGTCCACGGGCCCGACGTTGCGCGTGTCGATCGACGCGTGCAACGTCGCGTCGGTGTCGGGCGATCACGCGTGCGCGGGGTCGGGGCCGGTCGTCGTTGCGGAGCGACGCCGCCGTTGTCGCACGACGACGGCGCGGTCGTCCGTTGCGTGCGCGGGGTGTTGCGC
>NZ_JBPUGH010000265.1:0-1179 GCF_051548005.1 Curtobacterium flaccumfaciens
GCGCGGCCGTGCTCACACACGGACACCATGCGGACGCCCGTCGGGCGTCCGGTCGACCGCGCCCCCGCGCGGTCCTGGCGCGCGACCCGCGCGTCTCCGGCGAGTTCCTCGGCGCGGCCGTCGCCGCCGGGCTCGCCTCCGCCGGCGTCGACGTGCTCGACGCCGGGGTCATCCCCACCCCCGCTGCCGCGTACCTCGTCGCGGACATCGACGCCGACTTCGGCGTGATGATCTCCGCGTCGCACAACCCGGCCCCCGACAACGGGATCAAGTTCTTCGCCGCCGGTGGCCGCAAGCTGCCGGACGAGGTCGAGGACCGCATCGAGGCGGCCATGCACGACCACTCGGCACCCACCCCGACCGGCGGCGACGTCGGACGGATCACACGCTTCGCCGACGCCGAGGACCGCTACGTCGTGCACCTGCTCGGCACGCTCCCGGCGCGGCTCGACGGCATCCACGTGGTGCTCGACTGCGCGAACGGTGCTGCGTCGGCGGTCTCGCCCGAGGTGTTCGTGAACGCCGGTGCCCGGGTGACGCTCATCGGCGCCGAACCGGACGGCGTGAACATCAACGACGGTGTCGGCTCGACGCACATCGACAACCTCGCGCGTGCGGTGCTCGAGGCCGGGGCCGACGTCGGCATCGCCCACGACGGTGACGCCGACCGCTGCCTCGCGGTCGACGCCGCCGGGAACGCCGTCGACGGCGACCAGATCATGGCGATCCTCGCGCTGTCCCTCAAGGAGCGCGGGCGCCTGGCGAACGACACCCTCGTCGCGACGATCATGTCGAACCTGGGGCTCATCCGGGCGATGGCGGACAACGGCATCGCGGTCGAGCAGACCGCCGTGGGGGACCGCTACGTGCTCGAGCGCATGAACGAGGGCGGGTTCTCCCTCGGTGGCGAGCAGTCCGGCCACGTCATCTTCAACGAGTACGCCACCACCGGCGACGGCATCCTCACCGGGCTGCACCTCGTCGCCGAGATGGCGCGGACGGGCAAGTCGTTGGCCGAGCTGGCGGAGTGCATGACCGTCTTCCCGCAGGTGCTGCTTAACGTGCGGGGCGTCGACCGCACGGGGCTCGCCGACCAGGGCGTGCAGGACGCCGTCGCGGCGCACACCGCTGCCCTCGGTGACTCCGGGCGCGTGCTCCTGCGGCCGTCCGGGACCGAGC
>NZ_JBPUGH010000266.1:0-1174 GCF_051548005.1 Curtobacterium flaccumfaciens
GAACCAGCCGGGACCGCGCCGCACCGGTGGGCAACCCGGCGTGCTCTCCCCCGCGGGACAGCGGCTCGCCGACAAGTCCGCCAAGCGCCGCAAGCGCGGCTGGATCGTCCTCGCGGTCGTCGTGCTGCTCGCGATCATCGGCGGGACGATCGGCTGGGTGTACGGACCGGGGCCGCTCGGCAACGTCCGCATCCCCGAGGTCGCCGGCAAGAGCGTGTCCCAGGCCCGACAGCTGATCGAGGCGCAGGGCCTCCGCACCGCGGCGTCGAACGGCCACCGGTTCGACGCGGTCATCGCGAAGGGCGAGGTCTCCACGACGAAGCCGGCCGCGAAGCGCGAGGTCCGGAAGGGCACCGCGATCCAGCTCGTCCTGTCCGACGGCCCGCGCATGATCGCCCTCCCCGCGATCATCGGCCAGCCGGTGTCGACCGTCACCGCCGCACTCGACGACGACTTCGAGTTGCAGGACACCCAGTACCAGTTCTCGTCGGACGCCGCGAAGGACACCGTCATCGCCGCGACCGGACGAGATGCTTCGGGTGCCGTCGACCTCGGCAAGGCCGGGACCTACGCCGAGCGTGGCCCCGTGACACTGACGGTGTCGCTCGGACCGGTGCCCGACGTGGTCGGCAAGACCGTCGACGATGCACGCTCGACGCTCGACGGCGTCGGGCTCGAACTCGGGTCGCAGGACGCCAAGTACGACGACCAGGTGCCCGAGGGCCAGGTCATCTCCGCGAAGGCGACCGACGACCCGACGGTGCAGGGCACCACGATCGACGTCGTCGTGTCGAAGGGGCCGGCTCCGATCCAGCTGCCGGACGTCCACGACAAGACGATCAACGACGCGACGAGCACCCTCGAGGGCCTCGGGCTCCAGGTCAGCGTCCCGGACTGCACGAACATCCTCTGCAGCTTCTACGACTGGAAGGCCACGCTCCCCGTGACGGGGACGGACCCGCCCGCGGGCACCACCGTGCACCGCGGCGACACGATCACCCTCGCCTACGAGCAGTAGCGCGCGGGGCCGCGCTGCGGCGCGGCCACGAGTCTCGTGCACGCGCACACGAGACTCGTGCACGGCGACGAGTCTCGTGCCGAACGGCACGAGACTCGTCGGTCAGCACGAGACTCGTGCTGATGGTTGCACGCCGCCACGCGCTCAGTGCGGCTC
>NZ_JBPUGH010000267.1:0-1149 GCF_051548005.1 Curtobacterium flaccumfaciens
GGGGACGGAGGCGGCCGCCACGGCAGCCGCCTCCGTGTCACCGCGTCCGGCCGCGCGCGCAGCAGTGGCAGCCGAGACCTGGAGCGTCCCCTGCCGATCGACCGCCACGACGGCTGCGACGAGCAGCGTCAGCACGACCGCCACGGCGGGCAGGACGACCGCGAACTCGGCCGTCACGGAGCCACGTTCAGAGCGACAGCGCACCGCGGACGAGCTCGGTCAGGACGGTCTGCACCTCGCCGGAGCGCATGACCGCGACGAGCACACCCGCGAAGGCCACGGCGGCGAGGATCACGACCGCGTACTCGGCCGTCGCCGATCCCCGGTCGTCGGCCGTCCGCGAACGGAGTCGTCGCCACCGCGTCGGATGTGGGTGCTGGTGCATGGTGTCCCTCTCTTCTGCTCGGTCTGCCGAGCGCCCGCTCGGCCGTGTGTCCAGCCTCGCCGGGAGCGCGGTGCCGACGGCGTCCCACTCTCGGGTCCGTGGAGGGTTCACCCCACACCCCCGACTGTGGAGGAGAGGACTCCGGCAACCACCGGCACGACGCCCACCAGGACGAAGGCGGGCAGGACGCACACCCCGAGCGGCAGCACGAGGCGCACGGCGAGCCCCTCGGCCGCCGCGAGGCCGGCCGCTGCGGCGTCGTCACGGACGTCCTCGGCAGCGGCGCAGAGCAGCGCGGCAGCCGGTACCCCGGCGCGGCGGGCCAGGGCGAGCACCTCGGTGAGCCGTGCTCGCTCGATCGCGTCAGTGTCAGCTCGACCCGGCTGCTGCAACGCCTCCGCGACGGTGCGTCCGGCATCCGTCCACGAGCCACCGCCGGACAGCGCGACGGCCCAGGCGTCGAGGAGCACGCCCGGGACGTGTCCGTCCGGTGTGGCGGCACGCACCAGCGCGCTCGTCCACCTGCGACCGAGCTCCACCAGTCCCGCGGCGACCGCCACGCACGTCCATCCGAACGGCGAGCCGACGAGGACGTCCACGGCGCCGGCACCCCACGTGGACGAGAGTCCGACCCCGAGGACGGGCAGGGCGAGGACGACGCGGGCACTCGCGCGCGGCCCGGCGAGGGCGACCCGTACGGCACGGTCGCCGGCGGCCGATCGTCGCAGTGCCCGAGCGAGCGCCCGGAGCGCGGTGGCCGACGG
>NZ_JBPUGH010000268.1:0-1080 GCF_051548005.1 Curtobacterium flaccumfaciens
CTGCCGCCGTCGGCCGAAGCTCGTCGGACGAGGCTCGTCAGGCCGCGGCCTGCGACGCGTCGAGCCGCGCGACCTCCTCGGGCCGCAGCTTCACCGACACGGCCGTCACCGAGTCGAGGATCGACTGCGGCCGTGACGCACCGGGGATGGGGATGACGACGTCGCTCTTGGCCAGCTCCCACGCGAGCGCCACGACCTGCGGGGTCACGCCACGGTCCCGCGCGATGTACGCGAAGTCCTCGTAGGCGGTCCCGAGGTCGGCCGCGTTCGTGATGCCGCCGAGGGGGCTCCAGGGCAGGAACGCGATGCCGAGCTCGTCGCAGAGCTGGAGTTCCGGCTCGCTCGACCGGAAGCGCGGCGAGTACTGGTTCTGCACCGAGGCGAGCCGCCCGTCGAGGACCTCGTTCGCCGTGCGGATCTGTCCCGGGTCGGCGTTCGAGATGCCCGCCATCCGGATGACACCCTCGTCGAGGAGCTCCGCGAGCGCGCCGACCGACTCGGCGTAGGGCACGGCGGGGTCCGGGCGGTGGAACTGGTAGAGCCCGATCGCCTCGACGCCGAGCCGCTTCGCGGACGCCTTCGCCGCCTCCTTGAGGTACTCCGGGTGTCCGTTCTGCGCCCACGCGCCGGGCTCGGGCCGGAGGTGGCCGCCCTTCGTCGCGATGAGGACGTCGTCGGTGGCTCCGGAGAACTCCCGGACGGCCTTGGCGATGAGGGACTCGTTGTGCCCGACCTCGTCGTGGGCGGCGAGGTGGTACGCGTCGGCGGTGTCGATGAGGGTGACGCCCGCCTCGAGCGCTGCGTGGATGGTGGCGATCGAGCGCCGTTCGTCCGGTCGGCCCTCGATGGACATCGGCATGCCGCCGAGGCCGATCGCGCTGACGGACACGTCTCCGATGACTCGTTGCTTCATCGCCCCAGCATGCTCCGCGCGGTGCGCCCCGCGCCCAGCGCGACCAGGACCGGACGGGAGGCGCGGTGCGGCGCCGCCACGGGCCTCCCGTCCGGCCGCGCGTCGCCCACCGCGCGCGCCCCGTCAGCTCGCCGGGTCGCGTCGCTGCGGAACGACCCGTCCGGTGT
>NZ_JBPUGH010000269.1:0-991 GCF_051548005.1 Curtobacterium flaccumfaciens
GTGCGCGCGTGCCCCGCTACCGTGGGGGCATGCGCGCACGGCTCCGTCACCACGCACCCGCCCTCGTGCTGCTGTTGCTCGCCGGGGTCGCCGTCGTGGTCGCGGTGCTCGCGGAGACGCTGGCGTGGCCCGTCGCTCCGGCCTTCCCCGCTCTGCACAGCGGCGACTACTCGTACGTCGTCGGGCGGGGTGGCTTCCGGACTGCCCTCGCCGCGCGGGCGATCGCGTGGGCAGCCGCCGCGCTCGTCATCCCGCTGCTCGTCGCCGCACTGCTGGCCGTGGTCGTCCGGGGGCGCCGCGATCGCCGAGGGGCGGCTCGTCCGTGATCGTCCTCCGACCGTGGGACCCCGACGACGCCGGCGCACTGGTCGCCGCGCGCGCTGCGACCGACGACCTCGACACACAGTTCGGCCCGCTGGCGGACGCCGGCGCCGCTGCGCGCTTCATCGAGACCGTGCTCGTGACGGAGGCCGGTCGGCAGCACTGGGCGATCGTGGCGGACGGTGTCGCGGTCGGCAACGTCGGACTCACCGCCATCGAGCACCGGCACGACACCGCGTGGGTGTCCTACTGGCTCGCGCGCTCCGCTCGCGGTCTCGGTACCGCGACCCGCGCGGCGGCGACCGTCGCGGATCGGGCCTTCCGCGACGGGCTCTTCCGGCTCGAACTCGGGCACCGCGTGAACAACCCCGCGTCGTGCCGGGTCGCGACCGCTGCCGGGTTCCGCTCCGAGGGCATCGAGCGGGCGAAGCTCCGGTACGGGGCCGAGCGGTTCGACGTCGAGACGCACGCCCGATTGGCGAGCGATCCCACGCCCGAGGTCGAGCTGCTGCCGGTCGACGCCCCGGCGTGAACCCGGCGGCGCACGCGTGCGCGGGGCGCCTCGTCCGCGGCGCCGCGGTCGCTCCGCTCGTGGTTCCGCGTCGTCGCGTCGAGCCACGGATCCGACGTGGAACCGACCCGGGCCCGTGGTTCGATGTCGTCCTCGTGG
>NZ_JBPUGH010000270.1:0-659 GCF_051548005.1 Curtobacterium flaccumfaciens
CCACGCTTGACGGCGTCGGTGCCGAACGTCTTGTTCAGCAGCCCCGCAGCGTCCTCGGACACGTGCACCGTGGTGCCGGTCAGGACCGCGTTGTCACCCTCGAGCTGCAGCGGCTTGAGGCTGCCGCCCCAGAGCTCGAACAGGTACGCGTTCGCCGCGGCGACCTTGCCGTTGACCAGCACGTCACCGTAGAGCTTGGACGAACCCGGGTTCACCACGAAGTTCTCCAGCGTCACCGTCGTGTCACCGGCCTTGAGCGTCAGACCCGAGTCGTCGTGGTTCAGCAGCCCCTGCACGTACGGACGGTACGAGCCGTCCGGGTTCCAGTACGTCACCGAACCGGCCGTGATCGGGAACGACACCGACCCGTCGGCGAGCTTGGCGTTGCCCGACACCCCGGGGGTGAGCTTCAGCGCGGTGAGGGCGTCGGTGAAGCCCGAGTCGAGCTTCACGGCCGTGGTCCCACCGAGCACCTCGGGCACCGACGCGACCGGCGCCGGGATCTTCGACGAGGAGGACGAGACGGTGTGGACCGTCGGGGTCGACGCGTTCGCGGCGCCGACACCGAACGCGGCGCCACCGAGGACGAGCGCGCCGGTCGTGGCGAGGGTGATCGAGGTCTTCAGGCTCTTGCGCATGATGTTCTGTCCTTTGCTGTG
>NZ_JBPUGH010000271.1:0-589 GCF_051548005.1 Curtobacterium flaccumfaciens
GAGCAGGACGCGGGCACGGGCGTCGAACGAATGCTCGGCGGCGACGCGCGCAGCGACCTCGGCGCGCGCGGCCGCCGACGGCCACGGGTGCTCGGGGTCGAGGAGGACGGCGAGCTCCTCGCGCGAGCGCGCCACGGCGAGCGTCGGCACGTCGAGCACCCCGGCGAGCCCCACGACCGGGTCGGTCACGACGACTCCCCCGGACGCCAGGACGTCGAACACCCGGTTCGACACGAAGCCCCCCGCAGCCATGTCCGGCCAGTGGTCGTTCAGCACGACCCGGGCGGACGCGTAGGCACGGGCGACCTCGGCCCGGGACAGGGACGACTCGCCGAGGGACGACTCCGGCACGACCTCCGCCCACCCGGGTCCGTGCACGCGCAGGTCGGCTCCGAGGGCGACCGCGTCGGCGACGACGGGTCGGGCCGTGCCCCGGGTGGACCCGACGAACACCACACGACCGGCGTCCCGCCCCGACGACACGCCCGGGTGGAACACCGCCGGATCGGTCGCCTGCAGCAGCGTCCGGACCGGGACGCCCGACCGCGCACTCGCGGCAGCGGCCCACACCGGGCCCGCCGCGAACGCC
>NZ_JBPUGH010000272.1:0-534 GCF_051548005.1 Curtobacterium flaccumfaciens
ACGTGCACGTTCCCGATGACGAACGGGTGCGGGTCGCCGTGCTCGACGGCCCACTGCACACACGTCGTCTCGATGGGGATCAGCAGCCACACGAGGACGGTCGTGCCGACGACCCCGGCGAGCGCGAGTCCCATGACGGTGTGCTCGTCGAATCGGGCGGCACCGCGGCGGGCGATCGCCACGACGAACCCGACGACCGCGAACGCGATGGTGAGGAGTGTCCACCCGACCCACGGACTCGACGTCACCGACCAGGACACCCCGGCGTGGGAGAACCCCGTGGACCACGTGGAGCCGAAGACCTGCACCACGAGCGCGAGCACGACGATGAGGACCATCCACCGTGCGTCCTTCGTGAGCTGCGACGGCTCCGGGCGTGCCCGGAGCACCGGCGCCGTCAGCGTTCGTTCATCCCCCATGCGGCGACCGTAGCACCCGGCGCGCGGTCTGGCGGAGGTGATCCGCGCCTCCGGTCCGGGTGGTGGCGACCAGAACGCGGTAGCGACTGATCACCGTGACCGCACCACGGTGATC